>NZ_CP141587.1:1610000-1910000 GCF_035593985.1 Sphingomonas sp. LY29 | reverse complement strand
TCGTAAAGCGACTTCAGCGGACCATCGGCGGGCGAGAAAATGACCGGATCGATCAACCCCTTTTTCTTCATGCCGATGATCAGGTCCATCAACGTCGTCGGCGCACCCTCGTTGTTCAGATTATGCGTAAAGGCGCCGATTCGGATGGGATCCTTGCTGATCGTCGCGGGCCGGATCGGCCGGACCTCGAACTCCTCATTCTCCAGCGACAGATTAGGGTTGTACCAGCGATCGACCCATTCGCCGTAAAGGCGGCGAAAGTTCGCGCGTTCCATGGGATTGTCGTTGAAGCCGCGCGACTTGCCTTCGTAGTGCCAAAGCTCGGCGGTCGGGCAGTAGACGCAGGTCTTCCCGTGCTGGACGAGGCGGTAGCAATAATCGACGTCGTTGTAGGCGACCGCGAAATTCTCCTCGTCGAACCCGCCGACTTCCTCAAACAGCGCGCGCGGCGTGAGCATGCACGCAGCGGTCACGGCCGAATATTCGCGAGCGCTCCGCACGAAGCCGAGATAGCCCCAATTATGCGGCGGCAATCCACGGAAGGCATGCCCGACGAGACCGCCGTGATAGCCATGCACGATCCCGGCATGCTGAAGCGTGCCGTCCTCGAAATAAAGGCGAGCCCCGACGGCGCCGACGTCCGGCATCTGGGCATAGCCCATCATCTGGCTGAGCCAGCCGGGGGTGATGACCTGCGTGTCATTGTTGAGAAACAGCACGAACTCGCTGTCGCACTGTTCGACCGCCTTGTTGTTGACGCGCGCGAAGCTGAACCCGGCCTTGTCGTTCGGGATCGCCACCACTCGGCACGACGGATTCTCCGAAAGCGTTTCGAGATATTCGGCGGTCTCTTCCTCTTCGCTGCCATTGTCGACGACGAGGATCGAAAAATCGCGGTAGGTCGTCTTGCCGATCGACTCGATGCAATTGCGAAGCAGCCCGACCTGGTCCTTGGTCGGAATGATGATCGTCACCGTGGGCCCCCGGTCGGCGAACTTGATGTCGAACATGCCGACATTCGCTTCCTGCGCCCAGTCGGGGAAAAAAGCCTTGGCGCCCTTGATCCCGCGGCGGTCGATCGCTTCCTGCACCGCGAGCAGGCCGCGGTTCATGCTGCTGGGTTTTGCCTCGCCGCCGGTCGCGGTCGAACCTTCGACCGCGCGCCAGTGATAGAGGATTTTTGGAACGTGGCCGACGCCGCGGACTCGCTCCGCCGCGCGAAGCGCGAAGTCGTAATCCTGCGATCCGTCGAAGTCCGCGCGGAAGCCCCCGACATCGAGAAACAGCGACCGCTTCACGGTGAAGACGTGGCCGATGTACATCCACGACAGCAGCAGGACCGGGGACCAGTCTGGCTTGAACTGTGGGGCGTATCGACGGCCCTTCACATCGATCTTGTCGTCGTCGCTGTAGACCATGTCGACGTCGGGATGCTCGGCATAGTGGAGCGCGATTTCCGCAAGGCAATCGACCGTCAGCAGGTCGTCATGATCGAGAAACAGAACGACGTCGCCGGTCGCCATCTCGACGGCTTCGTTGGTCGCGATCGAGATACCGCCGTTCTTCGACAAGTGCCTGACCCGAATGCGCGGATCGGAGGTCGCGAAGCGTTCCAGCTGCGGCGCGATATGCGCGGCTGGGCTGGCATCGTTGACGAGGCATAGCTCCCAGTTCTGATAGACCTGGTTGAGCACGGAATCGACAGTCTCGGTCAGCAGGTGACGGTCGGTATCGTACACCGGCGTCACGACCGAGATCTTCGGCAGACGCGCCTTGTGGCCTTTCAGCCTCTGCTCAAGCTCGGCGCGGTCGCGAGCGCTGAAGCGATTGACCTCCATCCAATGATCGTACGGCGTCTGTGCACGCCCACCTGCTGCCGCGGCGGCGACGACCGACTTGGCCTGACGCGATTCAAACTGGCCGCTGACCAGGTAATGCGACAGTGGATTGACGCCGACTTCGCGAACGTCGGGGTAGAAATCCAGATACCATTTGCTGTCGAACCGCAGGCTGGGGTTCCGGCCGATGAAGCCGCCGATACGATGGTAATGCAGCAAGGGGTTGATCCCCGACTGGGCCACATCGGGATATTCATCGAGGTACCATTGGGTATCGAACAGCGAATTGGGATTTCGGCTCTCGGACCAACCGCAGTCGATGAAGTGCTGGAGCGGATCGATGCCCAGCTTCGCGACGTCGGAATTTTCCCGCAGATAATATTCGGGATCGAAAAGCCCGCTGTCCGCCAATGCCCGATAATCGCGTTGCACCTGATCCACCTTTTTATTCGCTATCTTGCCGACAAGTCTTGCCAGCCGCTTCTTGAACCGAGCAAGCGGCAAAACGGCCGGACTGTCGCCCGACCGCTCCGAAACGGAGTTTTGCTCTGCGCTCATCGTTCCCGTCAATCGCTATAGATGATCGTCGAACCCGCGGAGTCGAGATAGACGGGATGCGATCGGAACTCGGCCAGCTCACGCTCGACATCGGCGACCTTGCCGTCCGGCGCGTAGAACAGCAGGAAGCCCGTCCCGCCTGCCCCGAGCAGCTTCCCCCCGGTCGCGCCGGCCTTCAGCGCGCGGTCGTAGGCATCGTCGATCAACGGGCTGGAGATATCCGCCGACAATCGACGCTTCCGCATCCAGCCGTCGTGCAGGAAGTGCCCGAGGACGTCGATGTCCCCGCACAAGTCGCGGCGAAGGTCATGCGCCTGCCCGACCATGGTCCTGAGCGTCGCCAGCTTGTCGGCGTCGCTCGACACGGCCTTCGCCTGCTTCGACAGGAGGTCGCTCGCCGAGCGGGTGGTGCCGAGATAGAAGAGGACGAGATTCCGCTCCATCTGGCGCCGCTGCTCGATCGTCAGCGGGACCGTCTGGTGCGCGACACTCCCGTCGGGCAGGAATTCAATGAAATTGATCCCGCCGAGCGCACAGCCATATTGGTCCTGCTTGCCGATCGGCTCGCCCAACTTGTCGATCTCGATCTCGCACGCCAACTCCGCGAGCCTTCCGCGGGAAACATATTCGCCCTTGTAGGCGTGGCAGAGATTAAGCAGCCCGACGGTGAAGGCGCTCGACGACCCCATTCCCGTACCTGCGGGCACGTCGGCACTGGAATTGAAATCGACGCCGTCGATGTCCAGATCGCGGAAGACCTGGCGGATGATGCGATGACGGATTTCGTCGACCGAGCCGGGCTTTTCGATTTCCGAATATTTGAGGATGCTGCCGGTCGGTTCGAAGTAGCGATGCATCGACAGGTAGACATATTTCTGGATCGACATGCTCAGCACCGCGCCGCCATGCTCGCGGTAGAAGCTGGGCAGGTCGGATCCGCCGCCGACGAAACTGACGCGAAGCGGCGTGCGCGAAATGATCATGTCAGGTCGGCCAGAATGAGCGGGGCCGCTTCGGCAAGGTCGGCGACGACATGATCGGGCCGCACATCAAACGACGATCTGTCGTTCCCGCCATGACCGCCACGAACCAGGATGGAATGCGCCCCTGCCGACGCGGCCGCCGCCACGTCGCAATAGCGATCGCCGACAAGCCACGAGCGGCCAAGGTCGATGTTATGCATCGCCGCCGCGGTGCGGAGCATTCCGTCGCCGGGCTTGCGGCAGTCGCAGTCGATTTTCAGCGCGGGCTCCTCACCTTCCCACCCGGCTTCGGGATGATGCGGGCAGATCAGGAGGTCGTCGAGATAGGCGCCCGCCTGATCCGCGAGTTGACGATCGATCTCTGCGCCGACATCACGAAGGTCCTGCCAGCTCATGAACCCCTTGGCGAGCGCAGGCTGGTTGGTCACGCAGATGACGGGAATGCCCGCGTCGTTGAATGCGCGAATGGCGCTTGCCACACCGGGCAGCACGGTCACTTGCGAAGGGGACAATGCGCCGTCCACTTCCTCGTTGATCACGCCGTCGCGGTCGAGGAACAGCACAGGCTTGGCCGTGCGCAGCGCGAGACGATCCAGCTTACCATCGCGAAGGCTTTTGACGGCCTTCGCCAACCGGTCCGGCGTGCCGATGTCCTTGACATATTCGCAGCTGCGATAGCCGAACAGGCTCTCCTCGCGAGCGACGATCGGGAGGACGTCGCGGCCCCAATCCGACTGGCCTTCGACTGGGATGTAATCGAGCACGCGCGGGTGAAGAATATACAGTGCCGCGTTGACTAGATTGGGTAACAACGCCCCTTCGGCATGCGGCTTGGGATGGAAGGCGATGATCCGCCCATTCTCGTCACACTCCAGCAGGTCGCTGTCGTAAGGATGGTCGTTGGGGTGGACGAACAAGGTGCCCGCGCCGTCGTTGCGATCGGCCGCGTCGGCAAAGGCACGAAGGTCGACGTCCATCAGGACATCGCCGTAGATCACTACGAACGGCTCGGTGAGAAGGTCGCGGATTTCCCGGAACGCCCCCGCCGTCCCCAACGGCTCCTTCTCCACCACATGCCGGATGGTCGCGCCAAACCTCTGCCCGTCACCGAAGTGGCGTACGATCGCATTCGACAGGTGCCCGGTGAGGAAGATGAAGTCGGTAATCCCGTCGCGGACGGCTGCGCGAACCGTGCGCTCCAGCAACGGCGTCCCGTCGACATCGACCATCGCCTTGGGCAGGTCACCCAGGCCGAGCCGGGTGCCCTTGCCGCCGGCGATCACCACGGCTTTCACTGCGCCTCATCCCAGATCGCGCGGGCGGCGACGCGGATGGCTTCGTCCGAAGTCATCGTCGGCGCCCAACCGAGCGCGCTGATCTTGCTGATGTCGTAGGCGAACTTCGGCACGTCACCGACCCAGCCGCGATTGCCGCCGGTGTAACGGATGTCGGCGTCGCCCGGGCCCTCTTCGATCACGATGCGGGCGATGTCCGCAACCGTCGAACGCGTCGGCGCACCGACGTTGAAGATGTTCATCCGCTCGCTGGTCTCGCGCCACACCATGAGGATGGCGGCCACCAAGTCGTGGACATTCAAGTACGGCTTTTCCTGAGTCCCGTCTCCGAGCACTTCAAGTTCGCCTGGCGTGCGCCGCAGCTTTTGCACGAAATCGAACACCGCCCCGTGCGTGCCGCGCGGACCGACCACGTTGGGGAAGCGGGTGATCCAGCTTTGGATGCCGTAATTCTCGCCATAGCTGCTGATGAAAGCCTCGGACGCGAGCTTGGCCGCGCCATAGTGCGAAATGGGCGCCAGGGGGCCATGATCCTCGCCCACTTCCCCGGCCGCCTCGCCATAAATGGCCGAAGTCGAGGCAAAGACGATCTGCTTCGTCCCCGCTTCGCGCATCGCCTCGAGCAGGCAGAAGGTCGTCATGAACGTATTGTCGAGATCGACCGAAGGCGCCGCGTGCGACCGTGCGATGTCCGAATTCGCGGCCAGATGAAACACGCATTCGAACGCGCCGTCGGCGAAGATCTCGGCCAGCAGCGCGCGATTGGTCGCGTCGCCGCGCACCAGCCGGAAGTTCGGATTGTCGGCCAGGTGCTCGACGTTCGTTTCCCGCCCCAGCGAGAAATTGTCGAGGACGACGAGGTCATGTCCGTTGGCAATCAGCGCGTCGCAGACATGGCTACCGATGAAGCCGGCGCCGCCGGTGACGAGGATCTTCACTGCGCGCCCTTGCCTTCCGCATTCGCCTTGTCGCGGCGTCCGGCGATATATTGCGCGATGACATGCATCACGGCCTGGTGTGCATCCTCGACGATGCCGTAATTGTCGATCCCGACGTAGATCGACGCGTCGACCATGTCCTTCAGCTTCCCGCCGCTGAAGCCCGAGAAGCCCGCGACGAACATGCCCCGCTCCTTCGCGGCCGTCACGGCGTTCAGGATGTTCGGGCTGTTGCCCGACGAAGATATGGCGATCAGCAGGTCGCCTTCGCGCCCGAAGAAATCGAGCTGCGTCCCGAAGACATTCTCGAAACCATAATCGTTGGCGATCGCGGTGTAGAGCGCGACGTTGGACGTCATCGACCGCGTGTTAATGACATTATGCCCTTCGCAGGACGTCCCCTTTGTCCAGTCGCAGCATAGGTGCTCGGCAATTGCCGCCGACCCGCCGTTCCCGGCCACCAGGATTTGCCCGCCCGCGTCGGCGACCCGGATGATCGTTTGGCACAGCTTGTCGATCTCGGCCGACGACACGCCGTCGAGTGCCACTTTCAGGGCGTTGGCATAGTTCAGCTTATACGCGTCGATCGAGCTGTCATCGAACATGTCGTTCAGATGACGCGGATCCTGGGGAGTAGTGTCCATCAAAAGACCTTCGACCTATTTCAAGAAGATGAAATTGCTTTCATGCGGTTTTTCCGCGTCTTTCGACCGCCGCGCCGGTTAGCTTGCGGCCTGATTTGCGTCAACCAAGCGGCGCGGCCGAAGTGCGTTCGATCGGCTCCGAAGCCGAGCGAATATTCGACGGCGCCAGGATCAGCGGGGGAGGTAGCCGAGGATCCCTTCGAGCGCGTAGCCTTGGCCCACCGACCTCGGCTCCTGCGTCGAAATGAGGTGCCTCCCCTGCCCCGCATGATAGTAGCGGTTGAGGCCGACCCAACCGGCGAGCGGTGACTGTCGAGCGTAGCCGATCATGCCGGCCGGGTTCGACATCTCGCAGTCCATCCGCGTCGACACGAACGCATTGCCCGACCCCTTCATCGCGCAGGCATACAATGCGATCCGGTCGGCTGCCGGCTGGCGGAGCGGCGTGAACGCTGCACCGCCGAACTGCCATTTGCCGTCTGACCGTTCGGTCGGGGCCGGGCGGGCGGTCATTACCATGCGCTCGGCCACGGCGAAGGCGTCGAGCGCGGCCACGACCTCGGCGACCGTGCCGACCGCGATCGGGCAGCGATAGCGAAGGGCCTGGCCCGCCGGGATGTTCGACTCGTTGAAGACGCACGACCATTTGGACGCGCCTTCTTTCCCGGAAAAGGCGAAGTAAGCGTAATAGGATCGATCGAAGCCGCGACGATGGATGTCGGGCGAGATGACCCCCATCGCGTGGCGACGGTCGGCGGTGGCGATAATGACGGGGGCCATGACCATGGCGCCAGCGGTATTGGCCTCCAGCCTGACCAGCCGTCGCGTCGCCGGCTCATAGGAATAAAAGCTATTGAACCGGGCCGGCAGATAGCCCGTCAGCGCCTCGACGCTCCCCGACTGCAGCCCGCTCGGCACGCTGAACGACACGTCGACCGTCAGCAAATTGGGATGGAGCGGCGAAAAGGACATCGTTTTCGAAATCAGCACCGGCGACAGCGCGGAACGGTTCTGGGCCTGGGTTTTGCCACTAAGCGCCGAACAACGGCGGCCATATTGTTCGCCAGGCGAAAGCCAGTAGGCGGCCTGCGTCACCGTGGTCAGCCGGTTGTCACTGACCGCGATCGACTGCGCCTTGCTCGATGTCGTCGACTTGGCGGCGTCCGCTTTCGATCCTGCCTCGGTCGGGTTGAGGCATTCGCCCAGCCCATTGATCTGCAGCGCCGACTGGATCTGTCGTCCATGGTCGAAATTATCGACATATTCGATGCCGCGGAACGTCAGCGAATTGACGGCGCCGGCAAAGCGGCCGGGCTCGACCGATACCGTGATCCGGTCGTTTCCGATCTGCTTGTCGATTGACCGACGCTGCGCCGGCGATTCCTTCGCCGGGACCACGGCGAGCAGTAAGGCCGCCGCGATCGTCGCGCCGCCGATCAGGAACCCGCGCCGCCTCACAGCGAGGGACGCCGGTAGAGCCTCTTCTCGCCGCGACCATGGTTGAGATAATGCTCGGCCGCATCGACCCCGCTTTTTGCGACATCCGGGTTCAGCTGGTAATAAGCCTCCGCGTCGAAATCGGCGGGCAGGTCCGGATGCGGGGCAGCCGCCTTTCGCGCCATGCCTTTCCAGAACTTCCGTCGCGGCGCCGCTTCGGCCTTCGCCACTCGATATTCCTGGCCCTGACGCAGATTGGGGACGAGCGCCCCGGTCGCGATGTTGGTGATCGACCGGACGTCCAGTTCACCGAACGCTTCGTTGGAAAAAGCCGGGGTGTAATAGACGCAATCGTCGAAGTAATAATGCGTTACCTGGCTCCAGCGGGTCAGCGTCGGGTCGGTCTGCAACGACCCCCCGTGCAGAAGATTCGCGGCCCAGATCAGCGCCTGCCCCTTGCGCGGCAGGAATTGCTCCTTCTGCAGGCCCGACGCAGCGACCATCGCCTGCCATGCCTGCTCGAACGGGTCCTGCGCCGATCCTTCGCGGTGATCCTCACCGCGCCGGCCAATCATCTCGTTCGAAACGATCGGCCATTTGTGCGAACCCGGCAGATATTCGAGCGGCCCTGCGCCTTCGCTGACGTCCTCAAACGCGAGCCAGACCCCGCACATGAAGCGTTCCGGGATGCTGGAGAAGTGGATCGAGTCGCTGTGCAGATTCTGCTGGGTGCCGACCGGGAAGTTCAACGTCTGGAACGGGAAGGCGCGGCGCCCGTAAAGCGCCGACAGCAGCTCGAGCACCTCGGCATTGGCGGCGATGGCGCGTACGTCCTCGTCGAACTGCCATGCGTCCTGGACGCGAAGGTCGCCCTTGGCATTCTTGATGACCGCCGGATCGTCGAAGTCCACTCCGAACACCGGCGCCAGCCGCGCCTTGATCCGGTCGATCCGCTCGCCAACCAAGGGGTCGGGAAAGTCGATGAGCGCATAGCCGCGCTCGTGAAGCTGCGTCGCCGCCGATCGCTGCGTATCGGTCAAGCCAAGCGTGTCAACCAGCTGACCGAACAGCGGCGATTCGACGATGGGTACGCCCGGAAAAATGGCATTGGCCGGAGACATCGGAACTTCCCTCAGAACTTCAGGATGAATGATTCGCTGTAACGATCCAGGTTCGGATTGAGCCGTGGATCGCGATAATTCTTCGTGCCCCACCGGGTCTGGAGCACCGACAGCTCCCCCATGTAGCGCGACCGCTTGGCAGGCGTCGTGTCGAGCCCCCGCGATTTCGATTCATGGTGGAGCAGGACGGCGTGCGGCACATAGATGTTCCGCCAGCCGGCCCGTTCCAGCTTCAGGCAAAAATCGACGTCGTTGAACGCGACCGCAAGCCCATCCTCGTCGAGCCCGCCGACCGCATCGAACTTGGCGCGATCGACCAGCATGCAGGCGGCGGTCACCGCGCTGACGCGATGGGTAATGTGCGGCTGCGCGAAATAGCCGGCTTCGTCGTTTCGGACGAAGCGATGCGCATGGCCGGCGGCCTCGCAGACGCCGACCACCACCCCCGCATGCTGGATGGTCATGTCTTCATAGAGCAGCTTCGCCCCGACCGCGCCGACATCGGGTCGCGACGCATGGCGCATCAGTTCGCTCAGCCATTCCGGGGTCCGCACCTCGGTGTCGTTGTTGAGCAGGCAGACGAACGGACTGTCGGTCGCGGCGACCGCTGCATTGTTGATCGCCGAGTAATTGTACGGCCGGTGATCTTCGATGACGCGAACCTGCGGCTGACGCGCGATCTGCTTCAGATAATCCAATGCGGCCGGATCGCTGCTGCCATTGTCGACGACGACAACCTCGAAATTGGGATAGTCGGTTTTCGCCAAGACGCTCTCGACACACGGGCGAAGCAGTTCGACCTTGTCGCGGGTCGGAATGACGATGCTCACAGCCGGCAAGTCCGACGGCAGCGGCCAGTCGACCTTGATCGTGCCGAACGGTCCATCGCTCGCGGTCCCGCCGGCAGCGCGTATGCTCGCTTCGACAGCGTCGAGCCGGTCGTCGTTCGCTCTCGCCGACGCTTCCTCGCGGTGCGAGAGGATGGCGGGGACGTGCGCGATTTCGTCGTCCCGACTTGCCGCGACCGCCCCAAGAAGGACCTCGGTAAGCGAAGCGCCACCCCGAGCAGACGAACGCGCGAGCGTTGTCTTCATCGCGAATGCGTCGATCAGATAGTCCTGGGCCAGAAACATCTCTCGATCCCAGGCGGGCTTGAACCAAGGCTGCTTTCGTCGTCCCTTGGCCGTCAGCAAGTCCTGATCACCATACAGGATGGCCGCGTCCGGATGCCTCCGCACCCCGTCGGCGAGATGATGCAAGGCATCGATCGATGGGATGACGCCGGGCCTCAATGGCACGACGAAGTCGCCACTCGCATCCTGGAAGGACTGAGCAAACCCCACTTCGTCGACGCCGCGGATGCGCTCATTCCGAAGCGGGGCAAGCGACCGTGCCGGACCGATGAGCTCCCAGTTCGGATACGATTGCCGCTCCAGCACCGACACGATGCGCCGTGCGGCGTCCGTGTCGGCGTCACTCGGCAGAATCAGAGTGAAAAACGGCCCGTCCTCGCCACCACTATTGCTCTTCAGCGCCTGCGATCGAGGCTGCTCGACGGTGTCGATCCACAGGTCATAGGCATGCGGCGCTCCCGCCGCGCCTTCCCGCAGGCGGTTCCGGGCGCGGACGCGGCGGCGCGTGACGTGCCAGTAGAGGCCCGCAAGCGCCTGGGCGGGACGCCACCGCAAGGTCATCCAGAAGGCCTGAAGGAAATTCATCTACTCGCTTTACCGCCATCGGTCTGTCGTACGAAACCACAGGGAAGCGGTCTTTCGGCCTTGGCTTCGCCTTGTCCCATCGCCGCCTCCTATTCGCTCCCTGCGCCGGATTGAACCCCGATTGTCGGCACTTGGCTGAATTCGCCAACCGCCCTTCCAGTTGCGTTTTTCCGGCGGAGGATGGTAAGGTCTTCGGCGATCATTTGATCAGTGCGGGACTTCCAACCTAATGAACCTACCTATGTTGCCGCGCGGTGGCGCTTCGTTGCGCGACTGCCTGTTCCTTTGCTTACTGGCCGTGGCAACTGCGGGCTGTTCGACCCTGCCGGTCAGCGGGCCGACTGGAACCGCGGTGCTTCGCGGGGCCGACGGATCGGGCGGCCAGCTGCCCTTTTCGGTCGTCGAGGTCGAGACCGCCGAAGCCCTTCCCGCCGCGCCGGAACTTCCCATTTCGACGCTGGCCACGCCGATCGTCGGCCCGACCGATCTGGTCGGTCCGGGCGACCAGCTGAACGTCGCCGTCTACGAGGCCGGGGTGACCCTGTTCGGCGGGGGCGCGCGGACGCTGGCGACCGGTCAGGCGGGCGCCTTGGGCCTTGATCCCAGCGCCAGCGCCGAGCAGATCCAGGTTCGCGTCGACGACAATGGCTATATCAGCCTGCCCTACGTCGGCCGCCTCTCGGTCGCCGGCCAGACGGCTCGCGACGTGGCGGTCATGGTTCGCTCGGGATTGAGTGGCCTGTCGCAGGATCCACAGGTGCTGGTATCGATCGAGCGGTCGCTGACCGGCAGCGTGATCATGTCCGGCGAAGTCGCGAAGCCCGGCCGCCTGACCCTCGACACCAATCGCGAAACGTTGAGCGACATCATCGCGCTTGCCGGCGGCTATCGCGGCGAAGCGCGCGACATGATCGCCCGGGTCGAGCGCGGCGACCAGGCCTTCCAGGTCCGCCTTGGCGACCTGTTGACCTATCCCGGCCTCAACGTCCCCGTCGCGCCCGGCGACCGGATCACGGTCATCAACAGCCCGCAGGCCTTTTCGGTGCTCGGCGCCGCCAATCGTTCCGAAGAAATCCGCTTCCCGCGGACCCGCCTGACACTTGCACAGGCCGTCGCGCTTTCGGGGGGGACCAATCCGTCGGCCGGCGATGCCGCCGCGATCTTCGTCTTCCGTTACGTCCGTCGCGAGGACGGCTCGGAAATCCCGGTGGTGTATCACGTCAACATGATGAAGCCGGGCGCCTATTTCCTGTCGCAGCGCTTCGCGATGCGCGACGGCGACGTCCTGTATGTCGGCAATGCCCGCGCCAACCAGCCGGCGAAGTTCATCCAGTTGCTCAGCCAGCTGTTCGCCCCGATCATTACGGTCCAGAATGCGGCGCGCAACCTGACGACGAACCAGCCCTGATCGCGCCGTGCAGGACGAAGGCATGACCAGCGCCGTTTCCATCGGTCCTGACATTACCTTCGATAATCGGGGTCCGTTCGTCCTGATCGCGGGCATGAACGTGATAGAGGACAAGGACACGCTGTTCCGCGTCGCCGAGGAAGTGACGACGGTCGCCGGCGATCTCCGCGTTCCGCTCGTTTTCAAGGCATCGTTCGACAAGGCCAACCGGTCGTCGAACCACAGCTATCGCGGGCCCGGCATCGACGAGGGGCTGCGCATCCTGCAGGGGGTAAAGGCGCGGTTCGGCGTTCCGTTGCTGACCGACGTTCACGAGCCGGCGCAGGCGATTCCCGCCGCCGAGGTGGTCGACATCGTCCAGATTCCCGCCTTCCTGGCCCGGCAGACCGACCTGGTCGCCGCCGTCGCGCGGACCGGCGTCGCCATCAACGTGAAGAAACCGCAGTTCCTCGCGCCGCCGGAAATGCGCCACATCATCGCCAAGTGCCGCGAAAACGGCAACGAGCGGGTGATGCTGTGCGAGCGGGGCTCGAGCTTCGGCTACAACAATCTGGTGGTCGACATGCTTGGCGTCGACCTGATGAAGAACTTCGCTCCTGTCGTCTTCGACGTCACCCATTCGCTGCAGCAGCCGGGTGGCCGCGAAGACAGCGCTGGTGGACGCCGCACGCAGGCACTGGCCCTTGCTCGATCGGCGATGGCGCTCGGGCTGGCGGGCCTGTTCGTCGAAACGCACCCGAATCCAGACGAGGCGCTCTGCGACGGGCCTTCCGCCCTGCCCTTGCTGCTGCTCCGCCCCTTCCTCGAACAGGTGGTGGCAATCGATCGCCTGGTAAAAGGCTTCGGCCCGCTACCGATCGCCTGACGGCGTTGCGCCGGTGGGCAAGCGGCGGAGTCGTCGCTAAGGCCGGACCCGCTCTCTTTGTCGTGGAACATCACGCCCGTGACCTCGCTTTCCCATTCGTCCGCCACGCTCCATCAAGCCGTTCAGGCGGTGATGACCGAGGCCGCTGACCGCGCGATCATGCCACGCTATCGAAGGCTGGCCGTCGGCGATGTCGCCCAGAAGGCGGTCGATGATCCGGTCACTATTGCCGACCGCGAAAGCGAAGAGATCCTGTCCGAAGGGCTCTCCAAGATCATCGCCGACGCGCTGGTGGTCGGGGAAGAAGATGCCAGCGTCGACCCGTCGATCATTCACCGCCTGGGCGAGAAGCTTTGCTGGATCATCGATCCGCTCGACGGGACCGGCAATTTTGTATCGGGCGACGGCCCGTTCGGGATCATGGTCGCGCTGGCCGAACGCGGGGAGGTCATCGGCGGCTGGATCCTCGATCCGCGGTCGAAGCGCTTCGTCGCGGCGGCGAAGGGCGCGGGCACATGGATCGATGAACGCAGGGTCCGGGTCCAAGAGCAGCCGCAGGGCGAGCGAACCGCTGGACTGTCGGCGCTCGTTCCGGACGACCGGCGCCGCACCTTGCGCGAAGGCCTCTCGCCATCCTTCAACGTGATCGACATGGCGCGGTGTGCCGCGGAAGAATATCCGCGGCTGCTCCTCGGGAGGAACAGCCTCGCCTTCTTTCAGCGCACCTTGGCGTGGGATCATGCCGCCGGGGTGCTGTGCCTGACCGAAGCGGGCGGTGACGCGCGGCGGTTCGACGGCAGCGCTTATCGGGTCGACGACGAACGCCACGGCCTGCTCGCCGCTTCGACTCCCGCTTTGTGGGACGAGGGCGCCCGCCTTGCGTCGCTCGGCTGACAGGCGATGAAAAGTCCCATCACCGCGGCGTCGGGTGCCGTGCCGTCGCAATCCGTCCGTCCCTACCTGATCGACGTGTCGCGGCTGGTATGGCGCTACTGGAGCCGGCGGTTGCCGACGGGCATCGACCGGGTTTGCCTGGCTTATCTGGACCATTTCAGAGGCCGCGCCCGCGCCGTGATCCAGCGCCGAGGGCATTTCTTCGTACTGTCCGAGGAAGGTACCGATCGGTTGGCAGACCTTTTTCTCAACCCCGGACCGGCCAGCCGACGACGGCTGGTGTGGACGCTGGCGAAGGCCTTCGCACGCCTGCCGAGACAACGCGTGGAGCGGGGGCAAATCTATCTCAACGTCGGCCACACCGGGCTTAACGAGCCCACGCTGTCGGAGTGGACCGAGCGACACGCGCTGAAGCCGATCTACCTCGTGCACGACCTCATCCCCCTGACCCACCCGCAATTTTGCCGGGTCGGAGAGGCCGAGCGCCATGCGAAGCGGATGGATACCGTTCTACGCACTGCTTCCGGCGTGATCGGCAACTCGCGGGCAACGCTCGACGATCTCGCCACCTACGCGCGCGACAGCGGGCAGCCGATGCCGCCTTCGGTCGCGGCGTGGATCAGCGGCCCTCCCCCGTCCCCACCGCAGCAACCATCTGTACCTGCCAAGCCCTATTTCGTGGTGCTGGGAACCGTCGAAGGCAGGAAGAACCACCGTCTCCTTCTCGACGTCTGGTCGCGGCTCCTGTCCCGGAATGACGAGAACATTCCGACCCTGATCGTGATCGGTCAGCGGGGATGGGAAGCCAGTGCCGAAATCGAAGCGCTGTCCTCTCCCGAGCGATATCGCGGTCACGTCCAGTTCCGCGAGACATGCGGCGACAAGGAGTTGGCGGGCCTGCTGGCAGGGTCGCGGGCATTGCTGATGCCGTCCTATGCCGAGGGATTCGGGTTGCCGGTCATCGAAGCGCTGCAGCTGGGGACACCGGTCATCGCCAGCGACCTGCCCGTATTCAAGGAATTGGCAGGCGATATCGTCCAGCTGATCGATCCGGATCGCCCCGACCTGTGGCAGGACGCGATCCTCGATTACGCATCCGATGGTGGCGATCGACCGGCCCAGCTTCGCCGGATGAAGGGATATTCGGCGCCCGACTGGCCGTCGCATTTCGCGATCGTCGAGGATTGGATCGCAGAATTGGGCGGGCAACCTTCCATCCGGCCTTTTGATCGCCGTCGGGTTTGAAACCGAGGGGCAATCGACTAAGCGACCGCTGCAAGTCCCCTTCGGACGAACGCAAGGAATCAGAATGAACTTCTCGACCTTCGAGGTGGAAGGCCCTGTCGAAATCCTGCCGCGAAAGATCGCGGACAGTCGCGGCTATTTCTCCGAAGTATTCCGGACCGACCTGTTCGAACAGCATTGCGGACCCGTCACCTTCGTCCAAGACAACCAGTCGCTCAGCATCGCGACCGGCACGATCCGCGGCATCCACTTTCAAAGCGAGCCCGCAGCCCAGGGCAAGCTGGTTCGCTGCCTGTCGGGAAGCGTGTTCGACGTCGCGGTCGACCTGCGTTCGGGCTCCGCTACTTACGGTCGCTGGATCTCGACGGTCCTGACCCCGGAGGCGAACAATCAGTTGTGGGTTCCGGTCGGCTTCGGCCACGCGTTCTGCACGCTCGAGCCCAATTCGGTCATCGCCTATAAAGTGACCGATTATTACAGCCAGCCGTGCGACAAGGGCGTGGCGTGGGACGATCCCGATATCGGGATCGACTGGCCGGCGGTTGCGAACGCCGCGACCTTGTCGGACAAGGACCAGCGACAGCCGGCCCTCGCCGAGCTTCCGACCTACTTTTCGACCAAAGGATAAGTGATGCGTGTAATCGTGACGGGTGGGGCTGGCTTCATCGGGTCGGCCCTCGTCAGGCACCTCGTCCTCGACAAGGGCTATGAGGTCCTCAACATCGATGCGCTGACCTACGCCGGCAATCTGGCGTCGCTGCGTTCGGTCGAGGACAAGCCGGGCTATCGCTTCCTTCAGGCCAACATCTGCGACCGCTCGGCGATCGATGACGCGTTCGCCCAGTTCCAGCCTGATCGCGTGATGCACCTTGCCGCCGAAAGCCACGTCGATCGCTCGATCACCGGCGCAGCCGAATTCGTGCAGACCAACGTCATCGGCACCTTCACGATGCTCGAAGCCGCGCGCCAGCATTGGGGAAGTCTCTCGGGCGAAGCCAAGGATCGCTTCCGCTTCCTCCACGTCTCGACCGACGAGGTGTACGGCTCGCTCGGCGACGACGGCCTGTTTACCGAGACCACGCCCTACGATCCCAGCTCGCCCTATTCGGCATCAAAGGCCTCGTCCGATCACCTCGCCAAGGCGTGGGAGCGGACCTACGGCCTGCCGGTCGTCGTCTCGAATTGCTCGAACAATTACGGACCCTATCACTTCCCCGAGAAGCTAATCCCGCTGACGATCCTCAACGCGCTCAACGAGCAGCCGCTGCCCGTCTACGGCAAGGGCGATAACGTCCGCGACTGGCTCTATGTCGACGACCATGCGCGCGCGCTCGACCTGATCATCGAGCGCGGCCGGATCGGCGAAACCTACAATGTCGGCGGTCGCAACGAGCGCCAGAATATCGAGGTGGTCCGCCGCATTTGCGACGTGCTGGATCGCCTCGTCCCCGCCGATCGGCCGCGTCAGGAACTGATCGAATTCGTCACCGATCGCCCGGGCCACGACGCCCGATACGCGATCGACGCCACGAAGCTGGAACAGGAACTGGGCTGGAAAGCGCAGGAAGACTTCGATTCCGGCATCGAGAAGACCGTGCGCTGGTACCTGGACAACGACTGGTGGTGGAAGCCGCTCCGCGACCGATATGCGGGTGAGCGCATCGGCCTGGTCGAGCCGGCGAAGGTCTGAACCATGCGAATGCTCGTCACCGGCCGTGAAGGACAGGTCGTCCGTTCGCTGGTCGAACGCGGCGAGGCGTCGGGGATCGAGGTCGTTCCGCTTGGTCGACCCGAATTAGACCTGTCAGCCCCCGCCAAGGACATCCTTGCCGCGATCGCCGCCGCGCGCCCCGACGTCATCGTGTCCGCTGCCGCCTACACCGCGGTCGACAAGGCCGAGAGCGACGAGGAAGCCGCCTTTGCGATCAACGCGCGGGGTGCCGGAGCCGTGGCGAAAGCCGCGGCGACGCGTGGCGTCCCGCTGATCCACGTGTCGACCGACTATGTCTTCGATGGCCGTAAAGACGAGCCCTATCGCGAGGATGATCCCACGGGCCCGACCGGCGTTTACGGATCGTCCAAGCTGGCCGGCGAGCAGGCGGTGCTCGCAGCGCACGACGACGTCGCGATCCTTCGCACCGCGTGGGTCTACAGCCCTTTCGGCGCGAATTTCGTGAAGACGATGTTGCGTCTGGGCCAAAGCCATGACGAAGTGCGCGTCGTGGCCGACCAGATAGGCAATCCGACGAGCGCGCTCGACATCGCGACGGGAATCATCGCGGTGGCGCGCAATCTTGTCGCCGATCGCGACGCAAAACTGCGCGGCGTCTTCCATATGACCGCTGCGGGCGAGGCCAGTTGGGCCGAGTTCGCCGACGCCGTCTTCGCGGCCGCATCGGCGCAGGGCGCCCCATCTGCGACGGTGGTGCCGATCACCACTGCCGACTATCCGGTCGCGGCCACGCGCCCGCCGAACAGCCGACTGAATTGCGAAAAACTTGCCGCGACCCATGGCGTCAGCCTTCCTGACTGGCATGGTTCGGCGGCGCTGGTAGTGGAGCGTCTGCTCCACGCGCCATCCTGAATTAACGGAGCAACGGACGATGAAGGGTATCATCCTCGCAGGCGGCAGCGGATCGCGCCTCTTCCCGATGACGCTGGCGGTGTCGAAGCAGTTGATGCCGGTCTACGACAAGCCGATGATCTACTATCCGCTCAGCACCCTGATGCTGGCGGGGATCAAGCAGGTGCTGGTCATCACCACGCCGCACGATGCGGCTGGCTTTCGCCACTTGCTTGGCGATGGATCGCAATGGGGCATGGAGATCAGCTTCGCGGTCCAGCCCGAACCCAACGGCCTGGCGCAGGCCTTCACCATCGGCGCCGATTTCGTCAGCGGCGGTCCGTCCTGCCTGATCCTTGGCGACAATATCTATCACGGGCACGGCCTGCCCGAGCTGATGGAGCGCGCGCGTGAGCGAACCGACGGCGCGACCGTCTTTGCTTACCACGTCGCCGATCCGGAGCGCTACGGCGTGGTCGATTTCGACGACCAGATGCGCGCGCTGACGATCGAGGAGAAACCTGCGCAGCCCAAGTCGAACTGGGCGGTCACTGGCCTCTATTTCTACGACCAGGACGTGGTCGACATCGCCGCCAACATCGCGCCCTCGGCGCGTGGCGAATATGAGATCACCGACGTCAACCGCGTCTACCTCGAGCGCGGCAAGCTGGGCGTCGAAGTCATGGGCCGCGGGTTCGCCTGGCTCGACACCGGAACCCCCGACAGCCTGCTGGAGGCGGCCGAGTTCGTCGCCACGCTCGAGCGGCGGCAGGGAATGAAGATCGCCTGCCCCGAGGAAATCGCATGGCGCAGCGGTTTTATCGACGACGCCGGTCTCGAACGCTGCATCGGTCGTCTCGGCAAGAGCGACTATGCGAGATATCTGGCCGACCTGCCGAAACACCGCTGACGCCGATGACCCGGTCACCGTGCCAGTAGGACTTTTCGAGGCGCCTCCGTTTCCGTCGGCGGGCCCGACGGTTCTGGCCGTTCGGAGCGGGCCCCCTGCCCCTCCGGCTTCGGACGAAGAGATCGACGACCTGTTGCGGGCAATGGTCCGTGAGCGGGTCGGAGGTGAATATTGGGGGCATCATCCGCTCCTGCCACAGGCCACGTACACGCTGGTCGCGATCCGCGATCCCGAGCGCCACCATCACACACTGACCGACGAATCGCTGTTCCGCGCACCGGCCGATTGCGACCCGTGGCACCTGCTGTCGGGTGCAGGAAAGGTCGTCACCGACGGCGACAATCCGATCGCGCTTTTCGCAGCGCTCTTGGGTTTGCCCGTGACTTGCGTCTCAGCGGGGATGTTCGATAAGTGCGTTCCCGTTTCTGACGGAGCGGCCGCGCGGCGCGCCGCGTTCCGTGCCGCTGCCGTCGACGGCCTTTCCTACCGCAATCCGTTCGACGGGCAGCCGGCGACGCTGGCCGAGATCATCGCGCTTTGCGCATTTTGGCGGGAGACGATCGATTCCAATCGCGGGCTTGCCGCGGCGATGGGGTTCGCCGGCTGGAAGCGGAAAACCGTTCGCCCGCTGCTGTGGCCGGGCCTCGCCGACCTGCCGTTCACCCGGTCGGCAGCCGACCTTGCCCCCGGGTCGAACGTCGCCGTGTGGCGATCGCGCCTGTCGCCGCGCGAGAAGGGCGAACTGGCGTCGGCGGGAGCGAAGCTGGTCGAGGTCGAGGACGGCTTCATTCGCTCGGTCGGACTTGGCGCCGACTGCGTCCCCCCGCTGTCGATCACCGTCGACCGCCTCGGCGCCCACTTCGATCCTGCAGCGCCAAGCGAACTTGAGCTGCTGATTCAGCACGGCAAAATCCCCGAGGAAATGGTCGACCGCGCGCGGCGATTGCGCGAGGTCATCGTTGCGTCGGGCATCAGCAAGTACGGCTCGGCGTCTACCGGCGGCTGGCAGGCCCGTTCGGACAAACATCAAATCCTCGTTCCCGGCCAGGTCGAGGACGACCGATCGGTCATCAGCGGCGGCGGCGCGGTGAGCACCAACCTCGAATTGCTGAAGCGGGTGCGTAAGGATCGGCCCGACGCCCACATCATCTATAAGCCGCATCCCGATGTCATCGCCGGCCACCGCATCGGCGCGATCCCGGAGGATCAATGCCGGGCCTACGCCGACGAAATCCTGTCGGACGCTCCGATCTCGACCGTCATCGCGGCAGTCGACGAGGTTCACGTCAACACCTCGCTGGCCGGGTTCGAGGCCTTGCTGCGCCACAAGCCGGTGACGACGCACGGCGTTCCCTTCTACGCCGGCTGGGGCTTGACCCGCGACCTTGGCGCGGTACCGGAACGGCGGTCGGCCCGCCCCTCGCTCGATGCGCTGGTGGCGGCCGTCCTCCTGATCTATCCACGCTATCTCGATCCCGATACCGGACTGCCATGCCCGCCCGAAGTTCTCATCCAGCGACTGTCGACCCCGCGGCCGAAGCCGCGGCCGCTGGTGGCACTTCGTCGACTGCAGGGTCGATTGCGCAACCTGCTGGCCGGGCTGAAGCGCCGAGCGCCGGAGTGACCGGCCGGCGCGCCTTTCTTTTCCTGCAGGGTCCGCCCGGACCGATGTTCCGTCAGCTGGGCCACGAACTCGCCGCGCGCGGCGCCCACGTCCATCGTATCAACCTGAGCGGTGGCGACCAGCGCGACTGGCCCGATGGCGCGATCGATTATCTCGGCACCTATTCGGAATGGCCGGTCTTCATCGACCATTATTTGCGCGACCATGAGGTCACCGACCTGATGCTGTACGGGGACTGCCGCCCCTACCATGTCAGCGCGCACAAGATCGCCGCCGACCTCGGCGTTCGGATCCATGTGCTGGAGGAGGGTTATCTTCGACCGAACTGGATGACGCTCGAGCTGGACGGGGTGAACGCGCGGTCCCCGCTTCGCCGCGACCGCGACTGGTTCGTTCGCGAGGCGGGCAAGATCGAGCCGCCGGCGGAATTGCCGCCGATCACGTCAAGTTTCCGTCGCCGCGCCAGAGACTCCTACTGGCACTACCACCGGGTCGTGACCGGCCGTCTGCACTACCGCCACTATCGCTCCCACCGTCAGGGATCGATCGTCAAGGAAGGGCTTGGCTGGCTGTGGAAGTTCGCGACGCAGGAACGCCGGCGGTCGCGCGTGAAGAACATCGTCGCGGGCATCGCGGGGAAGCCGACCTTCGTCTTTCCGCTCCAGCTATCGGGCGACTTCCAGATCCGCACCCATTCGCCGTTCGGCAACATGCAAAGCGCCGCGCAATTCGTGTTCGAAAGCTTTGCCAACAATGCGCCCGAAGGCACCCACCTGCTGATCAAGGCGCATCCACTCGATTGCAGCTTCTTCAACTGGACTCGCTTCGTTCGGCGTGAGGCGAAGCGGCTCGGCGTCGAAGGGCGGCTTCACTTCGTCGACGGCGGCGACCTGGATGAGATGGTGCGCCATTCGAAGGGGCTGGTGTGCGTCAACAGCACGTCGGCGACGATCGCGCTTCAGCAAGACATTCCCGTCTGCACTATCGGCGAGGCGGTCTACGACATGCCCGGTCTCACCCACCGTGGTCACGTCGACAGCTTCTGGGAAGCGCCGCAGCCGCCGGAGCCGGGATTTTACGAGACCTTCAAGCGCGTCCTCGTCGATCGCTGCCTCGTCTATGGCGGGCTCGCGAGCGAATCGGCGGTGTCGACGCTGATCGCCTCCATCCTTAAGCGCCTCGGCTTCTGACGCGGTTGACAGTCAAACGGCTGGAGGCCAAGAGCGCGCCGCGACCCCATCTGGACAGGTGGCCGAGTGGTTAAAGGCAGCAGACTGTAAATCTGCCCGCGCAAGCGTACGCTGGTTCGAATCCAGCCCTGTCCACCATCTTCAACGGACAAGTCCGGCGATGGTCGAACCCACCAGATCGGATGTAATTCTTCGTAGCCGAGGCTGCGCGAAGATCGTTTCCGCTACGTTTGCCAAGAATATTTGAGGATTCGGTTGGGTCGCGCTAGAGAATCGTAACTGAATCAACCGAATGCGCAGCGTTCCATGCTCGGAAGGAATCATGTTGCGGCAAGATGCTTCGCTTGAGGCAAGTGGTCGGCACGTCGTCGTTGGCGACGATGACTTGGCCAAGGTTTCCAAATTGACGCCCGGGCAGGTCGACTGCCTGCTGCTCGTCGACCAGCACCTCAACAGCAAGGAAATCGCGGTTCGCCTGGGCATCAGCCCGCATACCGTCGACCAGCGCATCCGCGGCGCCCTGGAAAAGCTGGGCGTCGACCGGCGCGGCGAGGCCGCGCGCATCGTTGCCGCCTCCACCACGACGTCCTCCGACGCATATCAACGGTTGATACATCAATCGCCGCACATCGACGCTCCGGCCGCCGACCCGCATCAGGACGGGGCGGTCAGCCATCAGATTCGGCACGCTGACCGTGTGGGGAAGGCCAGTTCTTCCGGGGCTATAACCGAGCAAGCTTCGGAGGGGTCCTGGTCTTCCCTGCATCCGCCGTTCGCAACGAGGAGCCATCCCAGCAATGCGATGAGTATCGGCCAGCGGCTGATGTGGATTGCCCTGATTGCGATCGGCGCTTCTTTCTCGGCGGGAATGTACCTCGCCGGCCTCGAAAGCCTCTCGCGGATGATCGGCAACTAGCCAGCCCGCCGATGCCCTTCCATCGCTGACCCATGGCCCAGCGCGGGAATCCCCCGCGCTTGGGAAGGAATAGTCATGCGCAAACAAATGATCGAAGCCCCCGCCTACGATGTCGCCACCCAGGTCCGCCTGGTCGAAGACAGCATCGAGACCGCCCTTGAGGAAATCGCCGAACTGCAGGCGCGCATGATCCGCGCCCGCGCCGTCGCCGGGGTCGCCACCGCCACCGGTCACGACGCGCTTGAGCATCTGATGCAGTCGCTGACCGGACTGGTCGCGGCGCGCGGCGGCATGGCGCGCTGCCACGGCGCGCTGAAGGATACCAAGCAGGTCGTCCCGGGCCTTCGCACCGTCGGCTTCGGCGATGCGCAGGAATGCCCGCCGACCGCACGCGCCGACCTTCGCGTCGTCGCCTGACGGGACAAGGATTGACTGGACCACGCGCGTCGTGGTCCGGCTTCCACCGACCATGCTTGGCGCCTCGATCTTCATCCCCCTGCTGCTGGCCGTCTGCCTCTACGCCTTTGCGTTCGGCGGGCGGGACGAGCGGATCGCGGGCGCCATCTGTATCCTCGGCACGGTCGCGACCCTGTTGACGGTCTCGCCCTGGGTGAGCCGGTACAGCAGCGTCGAGGAAGGGCTGATGCTGGTCGACCTAGCGGTGCTGGCGGGCTTCGTCGCGGTCGCGCTCCAGTCGACGCGGTTCTGGCCGCTGTGGGTCGCCGGCTTCCAGCTGACCACCGCGATGGGCCATGCGCTGAAATCGGTCGAGCAGGACATGCTTCCCCACGCCTATGGCGCCGCCCTCCAGTTCTGGGGCTATCCGATCCTGCTGGTCCTGGCCGTGGGTACCTGGCGGCGCCATCGCCGGGTCCGCCGCGCCAAAGCTGCCAAGGCTCAAGGCGCGACCTAGCGCTTCTGCGGATGCCGACCTAGGATCGACACCGTGGTCACCCTCAATCCCCTCGCCCAGTCGATCCTCGATGCGATCGCCGATCCGGCGCTGATCCTGTCGTCGGGGACGGTCGCCGCCGCCAACCGCGCGGCGCGCTCCATTCTGGGCGAGCAGGTCGTCGGCCGCGACGTGCGGATCGCGATCCGTCACCCGCTCGCGCTCGAAACGATCGCGTCGGGCCGCACAGCCGATGTCGAGGTCATCGGGATCGGATCGGCGGAGCGCCCGTGGGTGCTCGCCGTTCGCCCACTCAACGGCGGTGCGGTGCTGGTTCGACTAAGCGACCGTTCGGCCGCGCTCGCGGCGGAGCGGATGCGCACCGACTTCGTCGCCAATGCCAGCCACGAGCTGCGCACGCCCCTCGCCACCATCATCGGCTATGCCGAGACGCTTGCCGAAGACGGGCCGCTCCCCGACGAGATGCGCAGCCGGTTTGGCCACACCATCGAGGGCGAGGCGCGGCGGATGCTTCGGATCGTTGAGGATCTGATGAGCCTGTCGCGGATCGAGGCCGATCGCTTCCGCCTCCCCGACGAAACGGTCGATCTGGTCGAGGTGGCACGCCTGTCGGTCGATCATGCCGCCGCCCATGCCGAACAGCGCAATTGTACGGTGGAGCTTGTCCCGTCGATCGAATCGGCATCGGTGCAGGGCGACTTCGGACAGCTGATGCAGTTGGCCGACAACCTCATCGGCAATGCGCTTCGTTATGGCTGCGGCGAGGACAGCTGCACGGTACGGGTCGAGGTCAGCGCCGACGCGGGCAAGGTCGAGCTGATTGTTCAGGACGATGGCGACGGCATCGCCGCCGAGCACCTCCCGCGCCTTACCGAGCGATTCTACCGCGTCGATTCGGCTCGAAGCCGCGAATCGGGCGGCACCGGCCTTGGCCTCGCGATCGTGAAGCACATCGTCGAACGACATCGCGGGCGAATGACGATCCGCTCCTCGCTCGGGTCGGGCACCACCGTGACGGTGACGATCCCCTCCGCCTGACCGCCGGAATCGCTGTCATCAAACGGTAACCCCACTGTCACAGGGACTGGCCGAGCCGGCGCTAGAGCGTCCGCGATCACCGGACGGCGCAATTGGGATTCGCGCCGAGGACCCGGCAATTGGGGAGTTTGACGCATGAAGAAATTGTTCGGCGCGCTGCCGCTGGTGGCGCTTGTTGCAGCTTGCGGAAGCGGCGGTTCGGATGGTGCGGGCGCGGTTAGCCAGCTGAAGATCGTCGGTTCCTCGACGGTCTATCCGTTCACCACCGCCGTCTCGGAAGATTTCCAGCGCACCAATGCCGGCGTCAGCGCGATCGTCGAATCGACCGGCACCGGCGCGGGCATCAAGCTGTTCTGCTCGGGCGTTGGCGAACAATTCCCCGACATGGTCAACGCCTCGCGCCCGATGAAGGCTAGCGAATATGCCGCCTGCCAGGCATCGGGCGTGAAGCAGGTCATCGAGCTTCCGGTCGGCATCGACGGCCTGACGCTGGTACAGGCCAAGGGCCAGCCCGCGCTCAACGTGACCGTCGCCGAAATCTACAAGGCGCTCGCCGCCAACCCGTTCGGCAAGCCGCAGACCGCCAAGACGTGGAAGGACATCAACCCGTCGCTTCCCGCGACGCCGATCCGCGTCATCGGCCCGTCGCCGACGTCGGGCACGCGCGACAGCCTGGCCGAGCTGATCCTCGAGAAGGGCTGCGACAGCGACCCGGCGATGAAGGCGCTCAAGACCGCCAACTCGGACCAGCACAAGACGACCTGCACCAAGATCCGCGAAGACGGCGCCTATGTCGAAGCCGGCGAGAACGACAATCTGCTGGTACAGAAGGTCGCTGCCGATCCGGGCGCGCTCGGCGTGCTGGGCTACAGCTTCCTCGAGGAAAATGCCGACCGCGTCGCCCCGGTGACGATCGGCGGCGTCACCCCGACCGAAGCGACGATCAGCGACCTCAGCTATCCGGGCAGCCGCAAGATTTTCGTCTACGTGAAGGGTGAGCATCTGGCCGCCAAGCCGGCGATCCGCCAGTTCGTCGCGGCCTATGCCAAGATGTGGGGCAAGGGCGGCCCGCTCGAAAAGCGTGGCCTCGTGCCGTTGCATGACGCCGACGCCGCGGCCGCGAACGCGCAGGCCACGGCGCTCAAACCGCTCGACCCGGCGACGCTGAAGTAAGCGGCGGAGCTCGGCCAGGCCCATGTCCCTGACGTTCGCGCTCGTCGCGGTCCTCCTGATTGCGCTCGGCGCCGGGTTTTATGCCCGGCGCCGGGTCGTCGGCATTCGTGCCGGCGGGACGCGGGTCAACAGCCTGCCCAATTACCACGCCATCTACGTCGCGCTGTGGGTGCTGCTTCCGGCGCTGCTGTTCCTCGGCATCTGGGCCTCAGTCCAGCCTGGGCTGGTCGAACAGTCGGTGCTCGCCTCGCCCGCAGGCCAGGCGCTGCCGGACTTCGCCATGGCGCGAGACAACATTATCAGCGAGGCGCGCCAGATCGCGCTCGGCCAGCGCAGCGTCGGCTTCATCCCCGAATCTGCCGGCATCGCCCCGGTCTATGCGGAGGCGAATAGCCGCCTGTCGTGGATCGGCGGCGGGATTGCCCTGCTCGTCGCGCTGCTTGGCGGTTTCTTCGCGCTTCGCCGCATCGGCGCCGACTTCCGCGCGCGCAGCGGGGTCGAGCGGTGGCTGATGGGCCTGCTCGTCGGCGCGTCGCTGATTGCGATCCTCACCACGCTCGGCATCGTCATGTCGCTGCTGTTCGAAAGCCTCCGCTTTTTCCAGATGGTCAGCCCGACCGAGTTCCTGTTCGGAACGACCTGGAGCCCGCAGACCGCGCTCCGCGCCGACCAGGCCGGATCGTCGGGCGCGTTCGGGTCGATTCCGCTGTTCTGGGGCACGGCCTTCATCGGTGCGATCATCGCGATGATCGTTGCCATCCCGCTCGGCCTGATGAGCGCGATCTTCCTGACCCAATATGCGCCGCAGCGGCTGCGCGCGTGGCTCAAGCCGATGCTCGAGATCCTCGCGGGCGTCCCGACCGTCGTTTACGGCTATTTCGCCGCGCTGACCGTCGCGCCGCTGGTTCGTGACCTCGGCATCGGCATCGGCATTTCGTCCGCCAGCAGCGAAAGCGCGCTCGCCGCGGGCCTCGTCATGGGCATCATGATCATCCCGTTCGTCAGTTCGATGGCCGACGACAGCATCGCCGCGGTCCCGCAGGCAATGCGTGACGGCAGCCTCGCGCTCGGCGCAACGCGATCGGAAACGATCAAGAAGGTCGTGCTTCCCGCCGCGCTTCCGGGCGTCGTCGGCGGAGTCCTGCTCGCGGTCAGCCGCGCGATCGGCGAAACGATGATCGTCGTCATGGCCGCGGGCCTCGCCGCCAACATGACCGCCAACCCGTTCGAGAGCGTCACCACCGTCACGACGCAGATCGTCCAGCTGCTGACCGGCGACCAGGAATTCGACAGCGCCAAGACGCTCGCCGCCTTCGCTCTCGGCCTCGCGCTGTTCGTAATCACGCTGATCCTCAACCTCATCGCGCTGCGCGTGGTCCGCAAGTATCGGGAAGCTTATGAGTGACGCGCGCAGACATGCCGGGGGCATGACGAGCACGGGAACCGCCTCTTCCGGGACCGCGGGAATTCCCTCGCGCTGGACCGATGGCACAATGCAGCGCCGCGTCGCGCGCCGCTATGCTGCCGAGCGCCGCTTCAAGCTGTTCGGGCTTGCTGCGGTCGGGATCAGCGTCGCCTTCCTCGCCTTCCTGCTGATCACGATGGCGTGGAAAGGCGCGGGCGGCTTCACCCGCGGCGAGGCGCAGCTGACGATCGACTTCCCGAGGTCGGACCTGATGGTCGATCCCGCCGCGCTCAGTCGTTCCGACGCGTCGAACGTCCTGCAGTCGGCGGGCCTCGAAGGCGTCGTCGACCAGGCCGCCGTCGCGCAATTCGGGGCGGCGGGCGCCGACCTGTTCGGGCCCGCCAGCGTCCGCGAACTCGCCGACCAGCTGGTCGACGACCCCTCCCTTCTGAGCAAACGTGCGCAGCTGTGGCTGCCGCTGTCCTCGCGCGGCGACGTCGCGGTGAAGGGCGACGGCGATCCCGCGCTCGAGGCGATGCTGACGCGCGCCGAGACCCGTCGCAGCTTCAATGCCGCCTTCCTGACGTCCTCCGACGCGACCGATGCCTCGGTGGTCGGCGTGTGGGGCGCCTTGAAGGGCAGCCTGCTCACCATCCTCGTGACGATGGCGCTCGCCTTCCCGATCGGCGTGCTGTCGGCGCTCTACCTGGAGGAATTCGCCCCGCGCAATCGCTGGACCGACATGATCGAGGTCAGCATCAACAACCTCGCCGCGGTGCCGTCGATCATCTTCGGCCTGCTTGGCCTCGCGGTGTTCCTCAACTTCATGCACCTGCCGCGATCGGCCCCGCTCGTCGGCGGCCTGACGCTCGCGCTGATGACCATGCCGGTCATCGTCATCGCCGGCCGCAACGCGATCAAGGCGGTGCCGCCGTCGATCCGCGACGCGGCGCTGGGCGTCGGCGCGTCGAAGATGCAGGTCGTCTTCCACCATGTTTTGCCGCTCGCGCTGCCCGGCATCCTGACCGGCACGATCATTGGCATGGCCCGCGCGCTGGGCGAAACCGCGCCGCTGCTGATGATCGGCATGCGCGCCTTCATCGCCACGCCGCCAGGCGGGATCACCGCGCCGTCGAGTGTTCTGCCGGTGCAGATCTTCCTGTGGTCCGACGAGGTCGACCGCAACTTCGTCGAGAAGACCTCGGCGGCGATCATCGTTCTGCTCGTCTTCATGCTGTTGATGAACGGGCTCGCCATCTATCTTCGCAATCGCTTCGAACGCCGCTGGTAGGCTTGAAACCCATGAAACCCACGACCCCCCTCGTCCCCAATCCCGCTCCTTCGACCGCCGTCGCGGCCGAGGCCGAGCACGACCAGGTCATTCCGCGCGGCGGCCCCGCCGTCGCCGATCGCGGCTCGGTCCACATCGCCGCAGACGGGCCTGAGGCCGCCGCTGACGTGAACGACAATCGCACGCCCAAGATGTCGGCGCGCGACGTGCGCGTCTTTTACGGTGCGAAGGAAGCGCTGAAGGGCGTCGACATCGACATCCACGACGACCGCGTCACGGCGTTCATTGGTCCGTCGGGCTGCGGCAAGTCGACCTTCCTGCGCACGCTCAACCGCATGAACGACACGATCGCGGGTGCCCGCGTCACCGGCGAAATCACGCTCGACGGGCAGGACATCTACTCCCCCGCGATGGATGTGGTTCAGCTCCGCGCCCGCGTCGGCATGGTGTTCCAGAAGCCCAACCCCTTCCCCAAGTCGATCTTCGAAAATGTCGCCTACGGCCCGCGCATTCACGGGTTGGCGGCGAACAAGGCCGAGCTCGACGAGGTGGTGGAAAAATCGCTCAAGCGCGCCGGCCTTTGGGAAGAGGTCAAGGATCGCTTGGCAGAAAGCGGCACCGCGCTGTCGGGCGGGCAGCAGCAGCGCCTGTGCATCGCCCGCGCCATCGCGGTCGATCCCGAAGTCATCCTGATGGACGAGCCCTGCTCGGCGCTCGACCCGATCGCCACAGCGCGGATCGAGGAGCTGATCCACGACCTGCGCGGCCGCTACGCCATCGCGATCGTCACGCACAACATGCAGCAGGCGGCACGCGTCAGTCAGCGAACCGCCTTCTTCCACCTCGGCGAGCTGGTCGAATACGGCAAGACCAGCGAGATCTTCACCAATCCGCGCGAGCAGCGCACCCAAGATTACATCACCGGCCGTTACGGCTGAGCGGAGAGACGAATATGGCCACCACCGGCGGACATACGATCAAGGCGTTCGACGACGATCTCGACCGGCTGCGCGCGCTCATCAGCCAGATGGGCGGGCTTGCCGAGCATGCTATCCGCGAATCCATGCGTTGCCTCGTCCAGCACGACCTGCAGGGCGCTGAAAATGTTGTCGAGAACGACAAGAAGATCGACGCGCTGGAAATCGAGACCGAGCGCCGCGCGATCCAGTTGATCGCGCTTCGGGCGCCGATGGCAGGCGACCTTCGCGACGTCGTTGCCGCGCTCAAGATCTCCAGCGTGGTCGAGCGCATCGGCGACTATGCCAAGAACATCTCCAAGCGCGTCGCGCTGATCGACAGCGTCGGCAAGATCGAACCGATCAGCCTGATGCCCGAGATGGCGCGCATCGCGACCGAGATGGTCCACGACGTCCTCAACGCCTTCGTCGAGCGCGACGCCGACGCAGCGGTGCGCGTGGTCGAGCGGGACCGCGCGGTCGACGATTTCTATAATTCGATCTTCCGCACGCTGCTGACCTTCATGATGGAAAATCCGAACAACATCGGTCAGTCCACGCACCTTCTATTCATCGCCAAGAACATTGAGCGGGTCGGTGACCACGCCACCAACATCGCCGAAATGGTTTATTACGCCGCAACCGGTCAGCATCTCGCCGACCGACCGCGCGGCGCCGACTGGAGAGGCTGAGGTCATGGCCGCCAAGCGCCTGCTGCTGGTCGAGGACGACCGCGCCCTGGCGGAGCTGGTCTCGTTTCACTTCGACCGCGCCGGCTACACCGTCACCCGCACCGGCGACGGCGAGGAAGCGCTGATCCTTGCGGAGGAGATCAAGCCCGACCTCGTCCTGCTCGACTGGATGATCGAGGGCATCAGCGGGATCGAAGTGTGCCGCCGCCTGCGCCGCCGCGGCGCGACCGCCAACGTGCCGATCATCATGCTGACCGCGCGCGGTGAGGAGGACGACCGCATCCGCGGCCTAGAAACCGGCGCCGACGATTACATGACCAAGCCGTTCAGCCCGAAGGAACTGGTCGCGCGCGCTGGCGCCGTCCTCCGCCGGGTGCGTCCCGCACTTGCCGCCGATTCGCTCAGCTATGGCGGGCTGGAGATGGACCTCGCCGCGCACCGGGTAAAACGCGACGGCGAGCCGGTGCAATTGGGCCCGACCGAGTATCGTCTGCTTCGTCATTTCCTCGAAAACCCCGGCCGCGTCTTCTCGCGCCAGCAATTGCTCGAAACCGTGTGGCCGCACAGCGAAGATATCGAGCTTCGCACCGTCGACGTGCATATCCGCCGCCTGCGCATGGCGCTTGGCGAGCCCGATATCGTCCGCACCGTTCGCTCGGCGGGCTATGCGCTCGATGCCGAAGGGGTGGCGTAAGCCGCCGTCCTTGGGCTAGGCGCACCCCATGGCGCGCAAGAACAAGAGCAAGTCCGGCGGCAATCCGAACCGTCCCCGTTTCTGGGGCAAGCATGCGGTCGCCGCCGCCCTCGACAATCCCGAACGGCGAGTGCTGAAGGCCTGGTCGAGCCGTGAGGCCGCGGCGTTCATGAATTTCCCCAAGGATCTTCCCGTAGTCATGGCCGAAGGGCCCGACCTTGGCCGCATGGTTCCGTCCGACGCCCCGCATCAAGGCGTGGTGATCGAAGTCGAACCGCTTGAGGAAATCTGGCTTGGCGACCTGCTTGCCGACGCGCCCGAGCGCGCAGTGCTGCTCGTGCTCGACCAGGTCACCGACCCGCACAATGTCGGCGCGATCCTGCGCTCGGCCGCCGCATTCGGCGCGATCGGAATCGTCACGCAGGACCGCCACGCGCCACCCGAAGGCGGCGCGCTCGCCAAGGCCGCATCGGGCGCGCTGGAGCGCGTGCCGTGGGTCCGCGTCGTCAACCTGTCGCGCGCGCTCGAGGAAATCGCCGAGGCGGGCTTCTGGCGGATCGGGCTGGCCGGTGAGGCCAAGGACGACCTCAAGGCCGCGCTGGGACCTCAGCGGGTAGCACTGGTGCTCGGCGCCGAGGGTCCAGGCATGCGCCATAACATCCGCGAGCATTGCGACGCGCTCGCGCGGCTGCCTATCACGGCCGAGGTCGAAAGCCTCAACGTGTCCAACGCCGCCGCGGTCGCGCTCTACGCCGCCACCGTCGCCTGATGGTCCGAACCCGCCAATCGCTCCACGCCAGCCTCGATGCGCTGGTCGAGCGCGAGGCGGCGTTCGCAGCGGTCCTTGCGAGCCACGGCAAGCCGGAACCCCGCCTTAGCGAACCCGGCGTCGAGACCCTGCTTCGCACGATCGTCGGCCAGCAGGTCAGCGTCGCCGCCGCACGGTCGATGTGGAACAAGCTGGTCGCGAAATATGGCGAACCGGTCGACCTTCCGGCGCTGCTGGCCGCGAGCGACGATGAACTGCGCGAGGCGGGCCTGTCGCGGCAGAAGGCGGGCTATGCGCGCAGCCTGGCCGGTCTCGTCCTGTCGGGCGACCTCGACCTGACGCGCCTTCCTGAAGACGACGAGGAAGCGATCGAGCTGCTCACGCGGATCAAGGGCATCGGGCGCTGGTCGGCCGAAATCTACCTGCTGTTCGCGGAGGGACGCGGCGACGTGTGGCCCGCGGGCGACCTCGCGGTGCAGGTCGAAATCGGCCGCCTGCTGGGTCTCGACGAGCGGCCGAGCGAAAAGCAGCTGCGCGCGCTTGCCGAAAATTGGCGCCCCCATCGCGGCGCCGCCGCCGTGCTCGCCTGGCACAGCTACAACAGCGTCGGGACCGCGCTCTAGTCGCGCGTGCCCGGCAGGGTTCGACCGCCCTGCTCGATCTCGATCTCCGTGACTTTCCCGGCCGTGCTGACGAACCGGACCTTGGCGGCCACTTGGTCGACCGTGAATTCCGCAAGGCTGACCGCCTTCATCGGCAAGGCGCTTCCCCGGAGCTGGATCATCAGTTGGCCAGCATCCGACGTCACGGCGGCTTTCCCAACCGGGGTTGAATAGGTTCCGACATAGGCCGCCAGCATGGCCGCGGGCACCGTCACCGCCGCGGCTTCGACCGGCGGCGGGCCGAGATACTTGCCTGCTTCCGCTTTCTCGGAACCGTTGGCGTAGAACTTCATCACCGGCTTCCCGGCAGGATCCGTCGCCAGTTCGAACCAGCTGAGATCGGCTGGACCATAGAAGTATCGGCCCTTCCCCGCCGACAGGACCGGCAGGCGCGAGCCGCCGACTCGCTGCGCATAAAGCTTGCCGTCCACCAGGGTCAGCACCCGCTCGGCCGTGGCAAACTGGTAACGGCCTAGCGCGGGCGTGACCGACGCAGCGTCAAGCGGCTGGGCGGTGAACTCCTCGAACGGCTTGCCGATCGCCATCGCCGCCAGGCGACTCATGACCAGAGAGGTATCGACCGGCGGACTGTCGCTGTTGGTCAGGACCGTCACCGAGACATCGGCGCTGGGCACGTAGACGCTGTCCGACGAGAACCCGAAGATGCCGCCGCCGTGTCCGACCACTGGCACGTCACGCAGCGTGCCGGGTGCGATGCCAAAGCCATATTGTTCGGTCTTCCCGTCGGGCAGGACAGTCGGCGCGATCATGCGTGCGTAGTAAGGTGCCGGGACAACTTTCCCGTGATGCAGCGCGTCGTGCCACTTCGCCAAGTCGCCGGCCGATCCGACCAGGGCGCCGGCCGCGCCGGGCACGCTCATGTGGATCAGGCGCGACGGGATGACCGTGCCACCGAAGTCGGTGTGTCCCCTGGCCATCGTTGGGACCGACGTTTCATCCACTCCATAGCGAAGGCTCGTCAGGCCGAGCGGCTTCGTCAGGCGCCGCTCGACTTCCTCGTGCCATGGTCGGCCGCTGATCGCTTCGATCAACGCACCAAGCAGCACGTAGCCGCTGTTGTTGTAGGCAAAGGCTTCGCCCGGACTCGTCACCGCGGGCATGTCCTTGAACTCGGCGATAAGCGCCGTGGTCGAATAAGCCTTGTTGGTCTTCGCCTCGACCATCCAGCCGGGGATGCCGGTGTAGCTCTGGATACCGCTGGTGTGGTTCAGCAACTGCTGCACGGTGATCGCCGCCCCGTTGGGATAGGCCGGCAGATATTTGACGATGGGGTCGTCGAGCTTGAGCTTGCCCTCGGCCGCCATCTGAAGGACGACCGCCGCGGCGAACTGCTTGGTGATCGACCCGATGCGAAACACCGTCGTCTCGTCGATCGGCGCCTTGCTGTCGACGTTCGCCATCCCGCGAGCACCGCGATAGACCACGCGCCCACGCTCGCTGACCACCACCTGTGCGCCGGGTCCATCGGCCGCGTAGCTTTTCGCCAGCAGGGCGTCAGCCTTGGTCTTGAAGTCGGCGGGAAGAGCCTGTGCGGGTGCGGCAATTGCCGTCACCGAAACCATTGCCGCTGAGATCAACTTTATATGCATTCAAGCCCCCGTTCCTACGGAGGTGTATTGCTGATACAATACAGTTGTCAAGCGGCCTTGCTGGTCAACCCCGAGCTGTGCAGGCGAGCGCTCAGCCCGCGGAAGATCCGCGGCCCGAGGTCGAGCCGGAACGGCGCGAGTTTCTCGACCGTCTCGTCGCCACGACCGACCAGGAAACTAGCCGATCGATGCCCGTCCACGGCGCTCGAGCGGTAATGCGTGTTGAGCGCGACCAGCGGCACGAACAGCTTGCGCCCTTCCACGTCGAAGCTCTGCACCCGGTCGATCGGCATTCGAACCGCGCTTTTCAGCGACACGCGGCCCAGCGGCGGAATTCCGGCAATGCGATCGCCCGGGCCCGGCGGCCGCATGAAGAATTCGGCGATGTCGCGGTCTTGGCCGGCGTGCGCGCTGACCATGATCGCCTCGATCAGCACGTCGCGTGCGGGCGCAGAACCGTTGTTGACCACTTCAACGTCGAATTGGACGAGCACGTCGGTCGCCGAGACGACCGCGCGATCGGGCGTGAACTTCAACGTTAGATCGGGTTTGAGCCGCGAGGCGGTGATCATGCCGTCGCCGCGAACCCCCGACACGGGCGCGGGGTCCGGACGTGGGCTAGGCGGAACGGGATCGGCGCGCGGCGGCACGGGATGCGCGCGCGGGCTCGGCGCCGGTCGCGGCGTCGGCAACGGAGACGGAAGGGAATCGGCGTCCGGCCCACCGGCAAAGGCCAGTCGTCCGAAGTCGCCATAGCGTTGCTGGCGCGCTTTCTGGCTTCGCCAGATGAACAGTCCGCCGCCAATCAACGCGACCAACGCGGCAATCCACGCCCAGGGCAGGCCGTCGGCCGGCGTGGCTGGGTCGTCGACCGGCGCCAGCGTCGACGGCGCCACTGAGACCGGGGCCGCGGGTGCGGCTTCGGTCGGGACCGACAGCGAAAGATCGGGAACGTTGCTGACCGGCGCCGTCGGCACCGATACCGGCGCGGCAGTGTCGCGGGCCGGCCGGGGCGTCGACGCCGTAGGGGCAGGCTGGCGTTCGACCTGGGAAGTCGTCGGTGCGGTGCGCGGCGCGGCGGGACGCGATGCTGTGCCATTGCCGGATGCCGGCGCACTCGTCGGCGCCGCCGGTGCGGTCGTCTTCGCGGGTGCCTCCGAAGACTGCGTCCTCGTTCCGTTGAGGTTGAAGTTGCGCAGCTGCGCCGGGCCGACCGTCCCCGCGGTCGGCGGCGGCGCGGCGGTGACGTCGATCGGCGTTTCGCTGTTCTGGGCGACCGCCGCCTGCGGCAGCGCCACGGCGCCGATCGTCAGCGCCAAGATTTTCCATTGCACGCGGTGCGACACCGACATTTCCCCGCCCTGGCTGTTGCTGGTCAAGGCATGTGCGCCGGCCCCACGGCGCGCCTTTTCATCGCCTGCGCTATTGCCGCGCAAATCGCCTGCACACAAGGGTTTATGGCTAATTCGGGCCTCAGCGTGCGTCGACCAGCACCAATTCCGCGCCCGCCGTCGCCTTGATCGTCAGCCGCTCCTCGCCGGTGATCGCGACGCCGTCACGAGGCCCCGCTTCGACCCCGTTGATTCGGATCGGTGCCGACGACACCAAGTAGAGGTGCCGCGAAGGATCGGCGTCATGCTCGAGCGTCTCGCCCGCACCAAGCGTCGCACCCATCACCCGCGCATCGGCGCCGATGGTGAGCGAGCCGTCATCGGCATCGCCGCTGGCAAGCAGCTGGAACTGGCCGTCGCGCTGTTCCTTGGGAAAAGGCTTCATTCCCCACGACGGCGGCAGGCCCGGGCGATCGGCCTGGATCCAGATCTGGAACAGCGTCGTGTCCTCGTCCTCCAGATTATATTCGGCGTGGGTCACGCCCGTGCCCGCACTCATCACCTGCACGTCGCCGGCGGCGGTTCGGCCCTTGTTGCCCATGGAATCCTGGTGCGTGATCGCGCCGGTGCGGACGTAGGTCACGATTTCCATGTCGCGATGCGGATGCGGCGGAAAGCCGCTCTTCGCGGCGATCTTGTCGTCGTTCCAGACGCGGATCGCACCCCACCCCATCCGCGAAGGATCGTGGTAGTTGGCGAAGCTGAAGTGGTGGCGGGCGTCGAGCCAGCCGTGGTCGGCGTGGCCGAGCGAAGCGAAGGGGCGAATGTCGATCATGATCGGCAAGATGGACCCCCTGCCCACCCCGCTTCAAGTGTCAGCGATGTAACCGCAGTCCCCGCGCATAATGCGCCGCCTTTTCGGCATAGTGCGCCGCCGACGCGCGAAGCATCGCGCGCTGCGTGTCGCCCAGCGTTCGCACGACCCGCGCCGGACTTCCGACGATCAGGCAGTCAGGCTCGAACATCTTGCCCTCAGTCACCAGCGCGCCCGCGCCGACGATGCAGCCGCTTCCGATCACCGCGCCATTCAGGATCCGTGCGCCCATGCCGATCAGCGCTTCGTCCTCGATCGTGCAGCCGTGCAGGATCGCCTGGTGCCCGACGGTTACGCGCGCCCCGATGCTCAGCGGCGCGTGCGGGTCGCTGTGCCCGACCGCGCCGTCCTGGAAGTTGCTGTCCTCGCCGATCAGGATCGGAGTGTTGTCGGCGCGGATCACCGCCCCGAACCACACGCTGGCCCGCGCCGCCAGCCGGACGTCGCCGATCAGGTCCGCCGACGGCGCGACCCATGCGCTCGGGGCGATCGAGGGGCTGGCGTCGTCGATTGAGTAGAGGGGCATTTGTCGATAAGGTCCAAAACGGATCAGCCGCCCACTGCGGATGCTTACCCGTCATGTATGACGCCCCACTGCCGACCGACGCAAGGGACGACACATGCACATGGCCGACCAGCCTTCTCCCCGACGAGCGGCGCGAGTCACCATCTCGGCCGAAATCGACTTTCGCCGCGCGGGCGACCATCGCTATCGCGTCACCCTGCTCGACTTCTCACCCGAAGGTTGCCGCATCGAGACCCCGATCCGGGTCGAACAGGGCGACCTCATCTGGATCAGCCTTCCCAAGATGGAATCGATCCCCGGCCGGATCTGCTGGGTCCGCGACTGGACCGCGGGCGTGGAGTTCGACCGGCCGCTCTATCCGTCGGTCTTTTCGATGCTGTGCGAGCGCCTTGGATCGAACGACCTGCGCTGAACGGATTGTTGTTTTCAGTTCACGCAACCGGGCGCGAGCGCCCGGCGTTTTTCCTTCACGATCCCGATGTTTGGGACGGACGAAGGAGTACCCCCATGAAACCGCTGATTCTTGCCACCGCCGCTGCGTCGGTGCTGACGCCCGTTGCCTTTGCGGCCCCCGCGCACGCCCAGAACGCCAATTACAACCGCGAACTGCGCGAGTGTAACCGCGAGCTTCGGCGGACCAACAGCCGCGCCGAATATCGCAGCGAACTGCGCGAGTGCCGCCGCGAGCTTCGCCGGGCCTCGGCCCGCGACTGGCGCCAGTACAACCGCTACGACTATAACCGCTACGAGCCCGGCTATAATCGCTACTATGCCGACCGCTATTATCGTGATGGCCGCTACTATGCCGACCGTCGCCTGACGCGGAACGACCGCATCTATCGCGGCCAGAACGGGCAATATTATTGCCGCCGCAGCGACGGGACGACCGGCCTGATCATCGGTGCCGGGATCGGCGCGCTGATCGGCAACCGCATCGATACCGGCGGTTCGGCCACGGTCAGCACCGTCATCGGCGGCGCCGCCGGTGCCCTGCTGGGCCGCGAAATCGCCCGCGGCAGCGTTCGCTGCAATTAAGCTGAGCGACTGAAGGAAAGAGGTCGGCGCCCGCGCCGGCCTCTTTTCGTATGCTGCCTACCTTGTTCGCCGACGCCCGATGTTAGCGAGCCGGGGTGTGTCGCTCGTCAGCCTTTGCCGACCCTTCCAGTCGCGCAAGGCGATCGTCGATCTTCTGGATGCCTTCCAGGATCAGCAATTGCTCCTCGTGAGTGAACGCATCGCGGTTCTCGTTCAGCCGGTCGATCAGGCGGACGACGATCATCGGCGCGATCACGAAGATCGACAAGTGCATGAGGATGACTGCCACCCCGCGGCCAAGGTTGGTTTTCGGGCTGATGTCGCCATAGCCCGTCGAGGTCGCCGTCGTGCCCGCCCAATAGAGGCTGTCAGCGAAAGAATGGCCTTCGGCGATCATGAAGATCAGCGATGCGCCCACCAGCAACGCCACGTAGATGAAGACCAATTCCTTGAAGGTGTCGGTCGCGGCACGGATCTTGTTCATCGTCAGCCTTCGATGATGTGGGGAATGAAGCGGGCCTGGTTGCCCGTGATGAGGCCGTCCTCGCGAATTCCCATTCCGGCGGCCTCGCCGGCAACGACCCAGCTGCCGATGACCGGATAGCCGTTGCCGAAGTCCTTCAGGGGATAGAGCTGCTGGAACATGATCTGGCCATCGAGATAGTCGCCGCCGCTCGTCGCGACGCGCTGCCCGTCCCGGACGACGTCGATGTTCGCACCCTCGCGCGCGAGGAATGGCTTGGCGACATGGTTGCTGCCGACCCGTTCGACCCGGTCGGACGCCGCCAGCAGGTTAGGGTGGTCGGGGAACATGTCCCACAGCACGCCCAGGATCGCCTTGTTGCTGCACACCATCTTCCAGATCGGCTCGATCCAGAGCGTCTGTGCGCTCTGGTCGACGATATTCGGGCCATAGGCCTCGGCCATCAGCCATTCCCACGGATAAAGCTTGAAGATCGCACTGATCAGGCGATCCTCATTGTCGACGAAGCGGCCGGCGGCATCGACGCCGATGTCGTCGATGACCACGGCGTGCGTCTCCAGCCCGGCCTGCGCCGCGAGATCGCGCATGTAGGTCGTGGTGATCGTGTCTTCGTGCGACGGGTCGGCGACGTGCGTGAACCACACGCGATCGCCAAGGAGCGCTGGGCGAAGCTCGGACCAGCGCGCGATCAGCTTCTCGTGCAGGCTGGTGAACTGGTCGTTGTCGGGAAAGAGTTCTTCCTTCCACGTCCACTGGACCACCCCGGCCTCCAGCATCGAGGTCGGCGTGTCGCAGTTGAACTCGAACAGCTTGGGGTCGCCCTCGCCGTCATAACCGAAGTCGAAGCGGCCGTAATCGAGCGCGGGCGCATCGCTGTGCCACGCCTGCTGAATCGCGCGATGGCAGTAAGCGGGAATGCCGAACAGCGTCATCAGCTCGGGCGTGGCGACGACCCGTTCGGCGGCCTTCAGGAACATGCCGTGCAGTTCCTCGGTGGCCGCCTCGATCTTCTCGATCTCGGCCAGGGTGAAGGTGTAATAGGCGCTCTCGTCCCAATAGGGCTTGTCGCCATCCGAATGCCAGATGAGGCCCTGCTCCTCGACCGCGGCTTTCCAGTCGCGGCGCGGCGTGATCGAATGACGTTGCATGGCGCGGTTAGGAGCGGCCGCTGCCGAAGCTGCGCGACCTCGACCCAAATCCGCCGCGTGAAACGGCCTGCGAGCGGGTCATCTTGGTCGACATAGGCGCCAGCGCATAGCTCGCCCCCGGCCGCCTCGACCGCGAGCCGACGAAACGACGGTCGTGGATCGAATCGCCATAGTAAGGCACGGCCGAATTGCGGCCGAGGAAATACCAATAAGCGCCGGAGCCGCCCCGGTAACTGTTGTCATTGCACAGATCGTCATCGATGCGCGACCCGTTCCCATCGACGCAGACCGCGGTATCCGTCGCCGCATAGACTTCCTGGTCGTCCCAGCCGTCGTTGGACGAACAGCCGCTTGTCGCCATCAACGTGGCCGCCATCGCGGAGGTCATGAATAATTGCTTCTTCATCGCGAAACTCCTCGCACCGGCCGATCAGGGAACCATGCACGCGGCTTGGAGAATGCCGATGCCGAGGCCGATCCCCCCGATGAAGATGCCCGATGCCGAGCAATTGTCGGTGATGCGCTGCTCGATGCCTTTGAAAAGAAGGCGCGAGATGATGAAGAAGACGACCAGTTGCACGATCGCGGCGACCGCGCCCCATAACAGCATGTCGGGAATGTTGACCGAATGGCCGATCACCATGGCCACCGGAATGGCGAAGCCGAGGAAGGTGCCGACCAACTGCGTGGCCGCCGCCGAATTGCCGTCGCGGATGAGCGCAAGCTCGCGGTGAGGCGTGATCATCACGTAAAGCGTGATGAAGGCGACGGCGAGAAGGATCGCAGCCCCGAAATACGCAAGAAAATGCGGCAGCGTTGCCGTGAAATACTGGACCATGTTTACCCCCCGTTTCGCGATTCGTAACAGGGCGAATAGTCGTCGGAAAGACGAAATCGCTGTGGCACAAAACGCATTCGGCCGCGCCACGCCAAAGCGTGACAGACTGCCTGTCGGGCGGGTAGATCAACGTCGTGAGCGTAGATCGACCTTTACCCGGTTCGGGACCCATCATCCTCTTCGATGCCGAATGCGTGCTTTGCTCGGCCAACGCGCAATTCGTCCTGACGCACGACCGGCAGGAATGCTTCCGCCTGGCGTCTATGCAGGGGGATGTCGGCGCCTCGCTTTTTCGGGCGCATGGGCTCGACCCGTCCGACCCGACCAGCATCCTGGTGGTCGACGGGGCGATCGTTCGCAAAGACAGTGACGCCGTGCTGAGCATCTACGAAGGCTTGGGCTACCCTTGGCGACTGGTGTCGCTGCTGCGGATCGTCCCGGCCGCGGTGCGTGATCCGCTGTATCGGCTGATCGCCCGCAACCGCTATCGCGTGTTCGCAAGCGAACGACGTGCTGGGTCGCACCCGAGCGCTACCGATCGCGTATGCTGTGACGGGTTCGTCGAGCGGCGGCGCGATCAGGATCCTGACCCGCCATGACCCGGAAATGGTGCCCAGGAGAGGAATGGAAACCGATTAAGGAAAAATGGCCAAAAATGAATGCTTTTGCACCACGCCCGGACGACCAATTGTAGCGCTAATTTGTAGCTTGTGACATTCTTGGCCTTTTGTCAGCCCATGATGAGCCAACTAACAACAGCGCTTTGCGAGCTTTACCCCTTTTTTTGAAATAGGTCCGCTCGGCGCTGTTCGGTCCGCTTGCAGATAAGGGACCCTTCTCACGCCGCCTTCACTCCGACGAAGGTAGACGGTCGACTAATTCGCTGAAGCGTTCGCGTCGCTTCGTCATCACGTCATGAACCCGTTGACGCACGAGCTTTCGCAAGCGTCTGTCGTCAAGGGCAGCGGCATTCGTGAAAAGCGAGGCATGACTGGGCTTGCTAGGCAGAGCTGTATCGAAAACGCCGATGAGCCGTCCTTGCGGCCCAACGCTGGCGCGCAGCTCAGAAACCGACGCGATGCAGACCTCTTCCACAAGTCGCAATTGGGGTGGAATTCGGCCTTCACCTCGCTCCACCAATTCGTTCTTGGTGTCTCGCGCCTCTTGTTGTGTTGCATACGATAAGCGCAGAACCGAAAGATCGCGGTTTGTCAGCTCTTGGAAGGCGCTTGGAACCACTACGTTTCGCTGTTCGTCAAAATGCAATGGATTGATAAGCAGGAAGGCGACGTCCTCGTTATCGTTCACGGGACCTGGCGAGTGGGGACTGCAACAATCCAGTTCGCAACCGAAGTTCGGGTGATGCTGGTCTAGTGCAATCTGCAGCGGTGGTCCTTCCAACCCGCTGTGCCAGATCAGCTCAAGGCATGTAGGCATTCGATTTCGCGAATTTAGCGAAGAGATGCGTCAGAAGGCGTGGGGGAATGCGGCCTTCTTCAATTTCCTCGCTGTCGTAGATTTCGCGCGAGCCTTGCCCGCCCTCAATCTTGAGCAGGTATTCGATGACCTTGCCGTTTATTTCCAGGTCTCCGTAGAAGCCTTCCTCGGAGATAAAGAGAGAAGGTCCACCGTCAGCATCCCACGAAGCAACCGGCACCGGAACGGGACCGCTGACTAGATGCTGTAACAGCTGGATTGATGAAACGAGGCCGTCAAAATCACAGGGGAGACCCGACGCCTCGGCAAATTCTTTGGCATGCCTGAGACGTTCGACCTGCCGATTTATCTCCGCCACCTTCGGAGCGGCTCGCACCACTGCAAAAGTCCCATTCGTATAGGCGGCATTCGGACTTATTTTGGTGAAGTCACACGTCTGTAAGGCGCGACCGAACGCATAAGACCAAGAGGGGCCTGCTTCAACTTTGCTCGCGCGGTCCGTTTCAGCAATGTTCTCACCCAAGGATTTCACGCTACTCGGCATGCAAAGCTCCAATGGCCCTCAAGTAGGGATCCGAAATCACTTCGCCAAGGACTAACTTCTCAAGGTCATGCGCCTCGTCGAACTTGGTTCGGAGCGTTGATACCAGTTCCTCACCGCTCAATATCAATGGTTGCTTACCAGGAACATTGAAGAAGCATCCGCAGAACACAAGCACTTTTGCTAAGGTCCGTGGCACTCCCTCACCCGGAAACTGGAGAGGCGATATGTCGCAATTTACGTTGACTAGTCGCCGCTCAATCTCACTGTGCGGGATATAAACGCCAACATGGGAATGCCATGCTTCCATGCTTTGGCAAGCGATGGGAGCGACCCAGCCGTTGTCCGCACGAAACAGTTCGGCAGCGCTTAGCGGCGAACCTATCAGGGAGCGAAATTCATTCTGATACTGAACTCGCACGGACTCGATTGCCGGAACTTCCTTCACATAACTAGCAGCGAGACGGCTGAATATCTCGACGACCTTGGCTCCGACTTCCTCCCAGACGGTGTAGTCGCGAAGCACGTACGTGATTGCACTAGGACTGCACGAGAGAAATTCGGCAATCTCGCCTTCCGGCGAAAAACGCTGAAAGCCGACGCCGTTTGACTGAATCTGCGGCGGCACGACGCCGGGCGATCCCTGCATTTCGACCGTAAACTGAAACGATGGTACCGGAACCGAGGCGGGCAAGTTCAGGCCTTGAGCGACCTCCTTGAGTGCGGAAGTCACCACCGCAAAAGTCGGAGCGCTAATCGGCTGGAAAAAATTCAATGATGCGGTGAACTCACCAATAGCGTGGTGCTCTCGCCGAAGTTCAAAATTGAGGCTCATGCTCGCGCTGCCTTAACCATCTTATGCAGCATCTCCCATCATCTGCTTGGCTCGCGATACCTAGCCGGACACGCCGTGGCAATCGGCACCCCTCGGATCTCCATCGAACACAGGGATGGGAAGGCACTAAAGAATGGTTGCCATGCGGATAAGATGGCGTAACCAACGTTACGGGGTTTGATACAGAGGAACGTATCTATGCGGGTGGTCACCTACTTTCGCGTCTCGACGGTCACCCAAGGTCGTTCGGGCCTAGGCTTAGAAGCACAGCGACAGTCCATCTCCGAATTTTGTAGTGGTCGTTCATGCGAGGTTTTGGGCGAGTACGTGGAGATTGAGAGCGGAAGGCGAAACGATAGACCCAAGCTGATCCAAGCCCTCCGTCATGCCAAGGTGACGGGTGCTACCCTGGTCGTTGCCAAGTTAGACCGTCTTTCCCGTAATGCCGCTTTCCTCCTCGCTTTACGCGACAGCGGCGCCAAATTGGTGGCGGCTGACCAGCCGAACGTTAACGACATGACCATTGGCATTTTGGCCGTGGTAGCGGAGGCCGAACGCAAAGCCATTTCAGAACGGACCTCAGTTGCCCTAAAAGCCGCGAAGGCCCGGGGGACGAAGCTAGGCAATCCAAACGGGGCGGCGGCTATCAGGCGTGCGGGAAAAGGCAACGGCGCTGCGATACACGCGATAAGGGCGAACGCAGACCGCCACGCCGCTGACCTTGCCGACGTTATTAAGGACCTCCAAGCGGAAGGGCGTTCGTCGCTCCGGGAACTCGCGGCTGGCTTGAATGAGCGTCGGATGCGGACGCCTCGCGGAGCCACATGGCACGCCACGTCTGTCAAAAATCTACTGGCGCGCGTTGAAGCGGCGGGCGTGTCCTCAGATTCATATGCGGGGAGCGATAAGGCGCCCTAAGCGGATGACCGGTCGGCGGCCGCAATCTTGGCTATTTCGGCATAGTGACGAGCACAAACTTTCTGCTCCGCCCACGTGCACGTTGGTTCATTCCAGCAGTCATTGATTTCGCAGCACCGATGGAGACGCACCCCTTCCCTCATCCACTCACACAGGCGGGGAAATCGAGCACATAACCAAGGCTTACCGAGTAAGCGCAGCCGTAATCTGTCGGCTGAACTCCACGGCTTGACGACTGGCCCCACTATCGACTTCTGACCTACTTTAGTTCGAGCTTGTCGATGCACTTCGAGCGGCCTCCACTTACCGCAATAGTTATCGCATTGCGGCGACTGTCCGCAATGGGTCGAAAGCGGCAATGCTGCACGCAGGCGCTGCTATGCTTCTTGGCCTTTGAGACTATATTTACTTCCTCTCATTTATAGTCGGGCAATGAGAAACGCCCCCTATTTCAGGCAAGGTCGACGCCAACACCGCCTAGATCACGGCGACTCGGGTTCTATAAATCGGCAAGCACTCGTCACGTCCGCGATAGGGGTGGCCCTTCTGACGTTGTTAGGCGTGTTCACGAGCGAGCAAGTGCCGCCCATCGAGCAGGGATTACTGGCCGCACCCGATGGCGTCGGACGCGGGGACGCCCCGCAAGCCGAAGCATATTACCAGAACTGTGCCGCCGCCCGTGCCGCTGGAGTTGCGCCGCTTTACATTGGCGAACCTGGCTACCGGACAAAGATGGACAATGACCTGGATGGGGTAGCCTGCGAGCGTCATCGAGGCCGGTGACCTTTGCGCCCGTCATAACTCTACGCAGGGATTTGTGGTGGCCAACTAGATTTCGAGTTTTTTCGCTACGTCCAACGGCAGATTCGACCGAGCGATTGCATCCATCCAGCGCGTTTCTCCGTTCGCCAGCCGGTCTGCGACGCCAAGTAAGCCATACATCGCCTCGGTCTGGTCGCCACTTTCCAACTGGAGGAACAATTCCTCCGTGTAACCCAGCGCTTCATTGAACTCATCAAGGCCGGGACTGATAAAGCGGCGGTCTTGTTCAGGGAACGGCAGCGGCCCGTCCGGATCTTCAGTGGGCGTGATGCCCTCGGCCTTCAACCAGTTCCGAACGGTCCCGTGCGATACCAAATGATGAAGGTCCGCTGCCATTTGTCGAAGGGACTTTGGTTCGCCATCGCGGCGGAGGTGGTCGCCACGCTCAAGGTATAGGCGAAAGATATTCCTTTTGTCTTTCCGGTTCAGATTGAGGCCGTGGCGAGCATTCGCCTTTATCGCCTCGCGGACAGCGGCCTTCTCGGTCAGTTTGGCAATCTTAGCGTTAATGTCTGGGAGTTCGGCCCGTAGCGCCGCTTCGACGCGGTGAAATCCGTCAAGGACGTTCAGACGACCGTCGATGCTGGCGACCGTGATAGCTGGGAAACCATCACCCCGGCGCATATCGAACGCATATTTCTTGACGCGCTGCTCATCCAAGCCGTCGGCGCGCATCTGGAAGCGTTGGTCGACATTCAAGGCCCTTAGTCCCACCGACTTGTAACGCCATAGGATGCCTTCATCCGATTTCGACATGACATTTCTCCGTGTATAATTTGAACGATGGGAGTGGGCGCTTTCCGGAGGCAAATATGGGTGGGCGACCCACCCGAAAAGGCGTGGAATATTCGAATTTTCGGAAGCGCTCTCTGCCTTCAAAAATCCCACTAACTCCTCAGCTTCGGCTTACTCCTTGGGCGGGCTGATGGGCGATTGGGACAATGTATCATTGGGATGGAGCTTGCCATCGGCGGACTTGTTCCAAGCCCCATCCGTCAAACGACAGTTTGAACGCTTCGCGGCGCAACGGTTCGCGGGAACCATAGCGGGCGTTCATATCGTTCGCGCTTGGCGCATGGCCCATCAGAAAGTCTTGGGCCTCGCGTGTCATCCCACACTCTCGGGCGATAGTGGTCCAGGTGGGTCGAAACTCGCGGGATGGACGCTTCCCAGCCAATTCAACGCCATTGTCACGGAGGTACCGGCTCCACCAAATACCGAAACCGGCAAACAATTCGCGACGCTCTCCCTTGGGTCGCAAGGCGGGAAAGAGTGCGCTCTCCCCTCCTTCTGTCAACCAGCGCAGATAGTCCCCGAACCCGAGCGAAACGAGGATCGGCGGCAAATACACGGAGCGTTCGGCACTCGGCGACTTAAGCGTCCGCTGGCCCTTTGCGGGATGCTCCCCTTCTGCGGTGACGGTCAGCCACCAATGGCCTTCGGCGTCCCGGCGCACGTCCTCAACAAGCGCCTGTGCAAGTTCCTCGGGTCGAGCGCCGGTCGTGATGAGCAAAAGCGGCATCCAATACCCAGCCTCTCCCTGTCGAGGCGATACGCGCGCTCCGCTGGTAAAGACTGAAAGACCAAAGATCGCGCGGGAAATGTCACGTGAAATGCCGTCGTTTGTGCGCTTGCGAGGAGCCTTGCCAAGATTAGGCCGAGAAAACGGGTTGCCTCCGTCGTCCTCAATGCGCCCTGAGCGCTGACTCTTGGTCCAGGCGGCCTGTAACGCCCCCAAGACCGTCTGCCTTGATTTCCAGGAGAGCCGCTGCACGTCTTTACCCGCATAGGCTTCGACAAGCTTGGAAAGCGGCCATACGCGCTCCTTCGACTTTACCGCTCGCTTTACCGGGGCGAGGGCGAGCTGGTCAGCAAGTTCGCTGGCATGGCGACGAGTAATCTGCGCGGGGAGGAGGTCGCCATGTGTTTCACGGAAATATCGCAATGCCGTCCGCCAGCTTTGCTTCGTCGAAGGCCCACCGCTGAAGGTGGGGCGCGCCATTTCGTCAACGACGATCGCACAGAACGATTCCGGATTCTTTCGATCCACACAGGCCGGTTGGTTCTCGACCGCTGGCATCACTTGAGGCGCCACGGGCGTGGCAAGTGGGTGCCCCCTATCCCGCTCCATGCGGACCCTATTTGCGCGGACCATCGTCCGAACCAGGTCTAAACAAAGGACGCCAAATGCCTCGCAGGTCTTGTCGAAAACCCACCCTTGGCGGGCCGCGATTGATGCCGCATCGGCTCCCATCATCTCGCGCACGACCGCCAAGTCGCCCTGTTCGAGGACGTCTGTCCAGCCGCTGTCTGCGGCGTCATGTGCCTCGGCATCCGTTTGGCCCGCAAGTCGAGCACTGTCGTCAGCAGCAAGGACGTCAGTTTCATAGGTCGCAACGACCCAGGCCCTGCGGGCGCCGGTCAACTCATCATATGGACCCGAAGCAGCCCGCCGGGCGCCAGATACCAAACGCGCAAAAGTCTCATTCGCGGCCTGATAGCGCTCCATCGCCCCAGGGTCGGCTAGGCTCCTCGCCTTTAAAGTGACGATATGCTCGCGGCGCCCGAGCAGAAGGCGCAAATCTTGGGGGAAGGAACGGCGGTATTCCAAGCGACCCGATGCAAGCGGGCGAACGTGTGACACTCGAAAAGACACAGGCATGACTCCTCGGCGCTTGTAGCGCCAGTTTGTAGCCATTTTCCCTGTGTCGTTGGCGGTTTCCCGCCATCACGCCATATACCAACGAGTTAGTAGACCGATGGTGCCCAGGAGAGGACTCGAACCTCCACGACCTTGCGATCGCCAGCACCTGAAGCTGGTGCGTCTACCAATTCCGCCACCTGGGCACTCGGGGTCGTCTCTTCGGTAGGCGGCGGCGCTTAGAAGGCGGCACGGCACCCTGTCAACCGTGCCTCGCGAGACTTGCGCCGCTTTCTCGCTTGGCCCAAGGACGGCGCGGCAATTTCCACCCGATGCTCTCGAGGAACTCTCATGGCGAATAGCGGCACTCCGCCCCTGGTCACCGTCTTCGGCGGCGGCGGCTTCGTCGGCCGTTACGTCTGCGAATATCTGCTGAAAAGCGGCGTCCGCCTCCGCGTTGCCGAGCGCAGCCCGCGCAAGGCGTGGTTCCTGCAGCCGCTCGGCAGCGTCGGCCAGGTCTCCGCGGTCGCCGCCGACCTGTCGCGCCCGGCCACCATCGAGCGCGCGGTCGAAGGCGCATCGGCAGTCGTCAATCTCGTCGGCGTGTTCAAGGGCAACCTCGACGCGATCCACGTCACCGGCGCGCGCCTTGCGGCCGAAGCCGCGAAGGCGACCGGCGCCGAGGCCTTCGTGCAGGTCAGCGCGATCGGCGCCGACCCAGACGCCGCGTCCGATTACGGACGTACCAAGGGACTTGGCGAAGCCGCGGTTCGCGAGGCGTTCCCGTCCGCGACCATCATCCGGCCGAGCGTCGTGTTCGGTCCCGAGGACGATTTCACCAACCGCTTCGCGTCGATGGCGCGCCTGCCGATCCTGCCGGTGATCGCGCCCCGAACGCGCTTCCAGCCGATCTATGTCCGCGACCTTGCCCAGGCGATCGCCGCGGCGGCGCTCGACCCCAAGGCGCATGGCGGCAAGACCTACGAACTCGGCGGTCCCGATCAGCTGACGATGCGCGACCTCAATGCCGAGATCGCCGGCCTTGCCGGGCAGTCGCCCGACCTCGTCGACGTGCCCGACTTCGTCGCCGGGGGCATGGCCGCGCTCGGCTTCCTGCCCGTCGCGCCGCTCAGCAAGGACCAGTGGACGATGCTCCAGCGCGACAATGTCGCCGACGGCTCACACCCCGGTCTCGACGCATTCGGCATCGCTGCCACCCCGATCGCCGCCGTGGCGCCCGAATGGCTCGGCCGCTTCCACAAGGGCGGCCGCTTCGCGCCCCGCGCCGCCTGACGCCCCAGCCCTGTAGAGAGTAGCCGACCGTGCCCATCCTCCTGCTCGTCATCATTCTTGGCATCGTCGAGGGGCTGACCGAATATCTGCCGGTCTCGTCGACCGGGCACCTGATCCTTGCGACCGAGTTGATGGGCTATGACGCCGACAAGTGGGCGTTGTTCAACATCGCGATACAGCCGGGTGCGATCCTGGCGATCCTCGTTCTCTACTGGCGCACCTTCCGCGACGTGCTGGTCGGCATGTGGAAGCGCGAGGCGACTGCCTTCGCTTTCGTACGCAACCTGCTGGTCGCCTTCATTCCCGCGGTCGTCCTCGGTCTCGCGATCGGTGACTATATCGAATTGCTGCTGGGCAATGCGGTGGTCGTCGCCTGGGCGCTGATCATCGGCGGCTTCGCCATCCTGGTGGTCGAAAAATATGCAAAGACCACCGACAGCGGCGGCGTCGCCAACGTCACGCTAAAGCATTCGATCGGCATAGGCCTGGTCCAGTGCCTGGCGATGGTCCCGGGCGTCAGCCGGTCGGGCGCGACCATCCTTGGCGCGATGAGCTTCGGCGTCGATCGCAAGACCGCAGCCGAATTCAGCTTCTTCCTCGCCGTCCCCACCCTCTCGGGCGCGACCGCATTGCAGCTGTACAAGCATGGCGCGGCGATGGAGCCGGGCATGACCGGCTGGATCCTGCTCGGCGCGCTGGTCAGCTTCATCGTCGCGGTCGTCGTGGTGAAGGCGTTCGTTGCGATCATCCAGCGTTACGGCTTTGCGCCCTTCGCCTGGTACCGGATCGTCGCCGGGATTGCGGCGCTCGTCTGGCTGGGAATGCGCTGATCGACCCCAAGTGGTTGACGTTCCAATTGAAAAGGCCGATTTTACGGGACGAGCTTGAGTCTTTGGAGTGCCCGTCCATGCGTAACCTGATCCTGTCCCTGCCGTTGCTGCTGGCCGCCGTGCCCGCCGCTGCCCAGACCCATCCGGCGCCGATGCCGCCCGCGCCCGTCGCGGTCCCGCCGGCGATCAGCGACCCCGCGCTTCCCGAACGGCTCGGCAACATGACCGGCGCGCTGACCCGCGGGCTGATGAACCTGCCGGTCGGCGAGCTTCAGGCGGCGATCGAGGGGCGCCCCGCCACTCCGAACGACCGCGCGCGCACCGTTCGCGACACGATCGGCGATCCCTATCTCGACCAGCGCGTCGCCGCCGAGGCCGCGACCACCGGCCGCACGATGCAGGCCGCGACCCGCGCGCTGATGTCGTCGCTCCCCGCGATCATGGGCGCGCTGGAAGGCGCTCGCGGTGAGATCGAGCGGGCGATGGCGACCATCCCCAACCCGACCTACCCCGTTCGCTGATATTTTTGTCGGTGGCGCGGTGGACTGACGCCGCGCCGCCGTTAAAGCTGCCCACCCATGTGGCAGCTTTTCCAATTCCCGCTTTGTCCCTTCTCCCGCAAGGTCCGGCTCGTGCTGGGCGAGAAGGGCGTCGCGCATGAGCTGGTCCGCGAAAACCCGTGGGAGCGGCGCGACGAGTTCATCGACCTCAATCCCGCCGGCGAAACCCCGGTCATCGTCGATTCGACCGCGGGGATCGTCCTGATCGGAAGCCAACCGATCGTCGAATATTTCGAAGAGACGATCGACAAGATGCCGATGATCCACGGCAATGCGGTCGCGCGTGCCGAGATTCGCCGCCTGACCGCCTGGTTCGACGAGAAGCTGTTCCGCGAAGTGGTCGAGCCGCTGATGCACGAGCGGATGCGCAAGCGCCTCATCAGCCGCGAATCGCCCGACACGCGCGTCCTCCGCGAGGCGATGCGGATCGCCAACGGCCACCTCGATTACCTCGACTATTTGCTCGATCATCGTCGCTGGATCGCGGGCGCGGGCCTCAGCCTTGCCGACTTCACCGCGGCGGCGCACCTCAGCGTCATCGACTACCTCGGAGCGCTCGACTGGCGCGGGCACAAGCAGACCAAGGACTGGTATGCGGTGATGAAGAGCCGCCCCTGCTTCCGCCCCCTGCTCGGCGAGCGGATGGAAGTCATCGTGCCCCCTGCCCACTACGACAAGGTCGATTTCTAAAGAAATCGGCACGGCCGCCATTGTTCGGACTGCCGACATTCGCTGGTCATTCGCCGTCTAATCTGGTCTTAAATTGCGCTGATCGACGACAAGAGGTGCACGACATGGCCAATGCCTTCGACGAGGCCTATTTCCAGGACGGCAGCGAGCGCGGGACGCAGTATCGCAACTATCTCGAAGGCGCGAAGCTTAACCGGACCTATTTCGAGATCGCGCAGACCATCGTCGAGCTCTTCCGGCCCAGGCGCACGCTGGAGATCGGCTGCGCGACGGGCGCGATCGTCAGCCACCTGACCACCTTCGATGTCGATGCCCACGGGGTCGACGTGTCCGAATGGGCGGTTCAGAACAGCCTCGCCCCCTCGGTCCAGGTCGCCAGCGCGGCCGAGCTTCCGTTCGAGGACAACAGCTTCGACGTGGTCTATTCGGTCCACGCGCTCGAACATCTGCCGAGCGACATCAAAGACAAGGCGCTCGCCGAGATTTCGCGCGTCTGTTCGGGCTTCCAGTTCCACCTGATCCCGATGCTCGAATCCGGTCCCTATGTCGGCGATCGCTTCGGTCACCTGCTCAACCTACGGACCGATCCGACCCACAACCTGCTCTATGAGCGTGAATGGTGGATCGAGCGGTTCGGCGAGAACCAGTGGGTCGACATCGGCGCGCGGATCGCGTTCGTCCACGACAACCCCCATTTCGAATTGAGCGCCTGCCAGATCCTGCTCGGCCGCGAGGAGGCCTCGGCCGAGTTGCTGCGAAAGGTCGCCAACCATAATTTTGCGGCGGCCGAAGCACTGTCGCTTGCGCTCAACGGCAAGCCCGGCCCCGGCCTCGACGTCCACATCCGCCGCCTCCGCGGCGAAGACGTCTGAATGGGCCGTTGCGCAGACGGCTTTGCCTCTTGGGGATTTACTGTATCGTCAGCTGAATACAGCACAGGTGAGAATGCATGCACGCTCCAACTGTCGACAGCGCAAACTTCTGGGAAGAAAATCCCAATGCTGCTCAGGACAGTCAATGGACGTCGGACCCTCACATCGCGGCCGCAATCTATAAGCGCATCTCGAATGGCCAGAGCGCCGGCCACTGGCTGAGTTGGCTATTCGCCGATCATCTTCAGGGCCGCTCGTTCGAACGCATCCTGTCGATCGGCTGCGGTGTCGGTGACCACGAACTGGCCTCGGCTCACGCCAATCCAAACGCCCGGATCGACGCATTCGATTTCTCATCCGCCAGCATCGACATCGCCAAAGGCAAGGCCAGGGAAGCGGGCGTCGAGACAATCAATTTCTTCGTCGGCGACTTCAATCAGGTGGAGTTTGCCGATTCCACCTATGACCTGGTCCTGTGCACGGGATCGCTGCATCACGTGCGGGAGATCGAGCACCTTCTTCATCAAGTCAGGCGAACCCTTACCGATGAGGGCGTCTTCATCGTCAACGAATATGTCGGCGACTGTTACAATATTTACCGGCCCGATCAGATCGACGTGCTCCAGAATGTGCTCGACGGTCTACCCCCGTCGCTGAAGAATATTGAGCGCTTTCCCAATCCGACGATCGAGCAGGTTTTCTTTCGTGACCCGACGGAAGCCGTCAGGTCGAAGTTGATCCCGGACTTTCTGAGGATTTACTTCAAGAACGTCGACGAACGACGCCTGGGAGGGGCGCTGATGCATCCCCTTTACCCGTTCCTGAACCTGTCTGAACTGGGGCCCCGACCTGACCTGCATCAGGCATTCATCAATACGTTGATGAATATCGATCAACTGCTGCTGGAACAGGGAAAGTCGGACTTTTCCTTCTTCATCTGCACCAACGGATAGACGCAGCGACGATCGGATATCCGCTACCCGATTTGCTGCGCCGCGTTCCTCAGGCCGTCGCCCGTTTCGCCGCCACCAGATAATTTAGCCGCACGTCGTCGCTCAGATGCAGCCCGCGCATCGGCGAGACGGCGATGCCTTCGACGTCGATGACCGCCATGCCCGCTTTGGCCAGCAGGCCCTTCATCGCGTCGGGATCGATGAACTGGTCATAGTCGTGCGTGCCCTTCGGGATTCGCCCCGTCCCTTCGGCAAGCGTGATCGTCAGCAGGCGCGACCAGGCGGTCCGGTTGGGGGTCGACAGGATCAGCAGCCCGCCGGGCGCAAGCCGCGCCACCAGCGCGTCCACGAAACCTTGCGGGTCGGCGACATGCTCGATCACCTCCATCGCGGTGACAAGGTCGTACTGGCCGGTCAGCGACTCCACACCCATCGCGCGATAGTCGATCGTCAGGCCCTGCCCCGCCGCGTGCGCTTTCGCGGCCTCAACCAGTTCGGGCGCGGCGTCGATCGCAGTGACCTGCGCGCCCAGCCGTACCAGCGGCTCGGCCAGCAGCCCCGCCCCGCAACCGACATCGAGCGCGGTCTTGCCGCTAAGCGGCCGGAAGCCGCATTCGTCGAGCCCGAAATGCTGGTCGACCATGTCGCGGACATAGGCCAGCCGCACCGGGTTGAGCTTGTGGAGCATCGCCGACGCGCCGTCGGGGTCCCACCAATCGCTTGCCAGGCTGCCGAAGTGCGCGGCTTCGCGGGCCACGATCGTTGCATTGCTCATTGGCCCCTCCTAACAGGACGGCGCTCCTGCCGCCACGAGGAACCGCGCGCCCCATGCCCCGTATCGTCATGAAATTCGGTGGGACGTCGATGGCCGGGATCGAACGGATCCGCGCCGTCGCCACCCGCGTCAAGCGAGAGGTCGAACGCGGCAACCAGGTCGCGGTCGTCGTGAGCGCGATGGCGGGCGAAACCGACCGGCTAGTGCAATTGTGCCGCGAGGCCGCCGCGCTCTACGATCCGCGCGAATATGACGTGGTCGTCGCCAGCGGCGAACAGGTCACCAGCGGCCTGCTTGCCATCACGCTGCAGGGCATGGGCCTCAACGCCAAGAGCTACATGGGCTGGCAGTTGCCGATCCGCGCCAGCGGGCACAGCGCCGCGCTGATCGAGGGGATCGACGTCGAGGTGCTCGAACGCGTGTTCGACGACGGCGGGATCGCGGTCATCCCGGGCTTCCAGGGCGTCACCAGCGAAGGCGCGGTGGCAACGCTCGGGCGCGGCGGGTCCGACACGTCGGCGGTCGCCCTCGCCGCCGCCATGAAGGCCGACCGCTGCGACATCTACACCGACGTCGACGGCGTCTACACCACAGACCCGCGCATCGTGCCCGCGGCGCGCAAGCTCGACCTCGTCACCTATGAAGAAATGCTCGAGCTTGCGAGCGTCGGAGCAAAGGTCCTGCAGACCCGGTCGGTCGGGCTGGCGATGCGCACCAACATGCCGCTGACCGTCCTGTCCTCGTTCGAGGACGGGCCGGGAACGATGATCGTTGGCGACGAACAGATTGAAGGAAGCGCGATGGAACGCAACGTCATCACGGGCATCGCCCACGACAAGAATGAAGCGATGGTCACGCTGACCCAGCTGCCCGACAAGGCCGGAACGGTCGCCGCGATCTTCGCGCCGCTCGCCGCCGCGAACGTCAACGTCGACATGATCGTGCAGAGCGTCCCGCGCGGCGGGGAGCCGAGCGTGCTGACCTTCACCGTTCCGCGCGCGTCACTCGCCCACACCGTCGCCGAGCTTCAGAAGCGCAAGGCCGACATCGGCTTCGACGAGCTGCTGACCGACACCAATGTCGTCAAGGTCAGCGCGGTCGGAGTCGGCATGCGCTCCAACGCCGGCATCGCCGCGCGCATGTTCGAAACGCTCGCCGAGCGCGGCATCAACATCCTCGCCATCACGACCAGCGAGATTAAGGTGAGCGTGCTGATCGCCGAGGAATATACCGAGCTTGCCGTGCGCGTGCTCCACACCGCCTACGGGCTCGACGCGCCGCGCGACGCGATCACGGGAGAAGTTGCATGAGCGGCGAGGGAATGATCGCGGAAACGCGCGCGGTTCACGGTGATGCGGGCAGTATCCGCCTGAAGGAATTGATGGCGCGCGGGACCGCCTTCCTCGGCACCGAATATGCGATCCTCGGCGGTGCGATGAGCTGGGTCAGCGAGCGCAACCTCGTGTCCGCCATTTCCAACGGGGGCGGTTTCGGCGTGATCGCCTGCGGGGCGATGAACCCCGAACTGCTCGATAAGGAAATCACCGAGACCAAGGCGCGGACGGCCAAGCCGTTCGGCGTCAACCTGATCACCATGCACCCCCAATTGAGCGAGCTGATCGACGTCTGCGCGCGCCACAAGGTCGGTCATGTCGTGCTGGCGGGTGGGCTTCCCCCCGGCGGCGCGATCGACCGGATCAAGGGCAGCGGCGCGAAGCTGATCGCCTTCGCCCCCGCCCTCGCGCTGGCGAAGAAATTGATCCGCTCGGGCGCCGACGCGCTGGTGATCGAAGGCATGGAGGCCGGCGGCCACATCGGACCCGTGTCGACCAGCGTGCTTGCGCAGGAAATCCTGCCGCACGTCGCCGCCGACATTCCCGTGTTCGTCGCGGGGGGGATCGGTCGCGGCGAGGCGATCGCCGCCTACCTCGAAATGGGCGCGGTCGGGGTCCAGCTTGGCACCCGCTTCGTCTGCGCGACCGAAAGCATCGCCCACGCCAACTTCAAAAAGGCGTTCATCCGCGCCTCGGCGCGCGACGCGATCCCGTCGGTCCAGATCGACCCGCGCCTGCCGGTCATCCCGGTGCGCGCGCTCAAGAATCGCGAGATGGAGGCCTTCGCCGCGAAGCAGCGCGAAGTCGCGGGTCATCTCGACTCCGGGTCGATCGAAATGGCCGAGGCGCAGCTTCAGATCGAACATTATTGGGCGGGCGCGCTTCGCCGCGCGGTCATCGACGGCGATGTCGAGGGCGGATCGGTCATGGCCGGCCAGTCGGTCGGCATGGTCAAAAAAGAAGAGCCCGTCGCGGACATCATCGCCGAACTGGTCGACGAGGCTTCCGCCGCACTGGGCAGCCGCGGCTAACCATTGTTAACTTTGCGTTGAATTGGTACTGATCCGGCGTCGGACGACTCCGGGTAGAGGGGCGTCAATTTCATGGGAGCCGACCGGTACGCGGGGGGCAATCGCGCCCCTCGCCAGCAGGGGCACATCCATGAAAACGCACACGACCGCGATCGCGGCCGCTCTCGTCCTGGTGACGATGACCGCATGCAAGCAGCAAGGCGCGGCACCGGCCGCCAATGAAGCCGGGCCCGTCACCACCGTGGGCGAAATCCTGGCCGGCACCTGGAAGGCCGACCTCGCCAGCCTGAAGTTCGAGGGCAAGCCCGACGAATTCCGCATCCAGGACGGCAGCTACAATTGTTCGACCTGCATCCCGCCGCTGACCGTCGCCGCCGACGGTGCCTTCCACCCCGTCGTAGACCGGCCCTATTTCGACAGCATGTCGGTGAAGGTCGTCGATCCGCGCACGGTCGAGGTCGTGCGCCGCAAGGCCGACAAGATGGTTTCCTCCGCCACGCTGTCGGTGTCCGAGGACGGCAATGTCCTGACCACCAAGTTCGTCGACGCCACCACGCCCAATTCACCCCCGGTCGAAGGAAGCTCGACCGCCAAGCGCGCCGGACCCGCCCCGGCGGGCGCCCACGCAATCTCGGGTCAGTGGACCCCCGATCGCATCGCCGAATATTCGGAGGACGCGCTCAACATCCGCTACGCCTTCGACGGCGATACCGTCACTTCGACTTCGCAGGGCCAGACCTGGGTCGCGAAGATCGGCGGGCCGGCGGTTCCGATCGACGGCGATACCGGCGGCACGACCGTCGCGGTCGCACGCGAAGGCGCCTCGGGCCTGCGCGAAACCTACACGCGGGGGGGCAAGCAGGTCGGGATCGTCACCGTCGTTCCCAATGCCGACGGCAAGTCGTTCACCTTCACCAACACCGACCCGCGCGACGGGTCGAAGTCGAGCTGGACCGGCACCAAGACGGGCTGACGAGGGAAAAGGCGGCCGGACGCGCTATCCGCGTCGTCCGGCCGTCGCCTGCCATCGAGCTTGCTGAGCCGTCGCGACCAACGCCGCCGCCTGTTCGCTCCGAAATCGATCGAATAGCATCGCGCACATTGCCAGCGCGTCGCGGCGAAAGTCGGCGATCGAGGCGGCGATCACCGCCGACGACGTCCAGCGATTGGCGAATTGTTCGAAGGCGATCGCAACGTCGGACACCAGGCCGCCATGTCGGCGCGAGGCCGGGCGCAGCCAGTGCATCCGCAGGACGCCATGCAGTTTCGCAAGGCACAGGCTGATCCGGAACGCGTCGTCGCGCGATCGATAGTCGTCGAGCAATTCGACTAGCCGTTCCATCAGGTCGACCGCGTCTTCCTGCGTACCCTGCCACTGCTTCACTTCGATCATGGCCGCGCTTCCTTGCCGTTCGGGATGCTTCACCCGTGGCCCGCGCGGCTTTCCCACTCCTTTCACCTTCCTCCGATCCGGTTCTACCAACGGCGGTTGGAATGGCCCGCCTTTCCCTGCTAGCGTTTGGCCATGCCGACCGCCGCCGCTTCCGCCCGCGAAATCCTGACCGGCCTCCACGACGTGATGGCGCGCCGGGGATCGGCGCAGGTCAAGCTCGACCGCGTCGTCGACCTGATCGCGGTGGCGATGAAGAGCGAGGTCTGCTCGATCTACCTGCTTCGCGACCAGCAGCTCGAGCTGTTCGCCACCCACGGGCTTCGCAAGGAGGCGGTTCACGTCACCCGGCTCGGGCTTGGCGAAGGGCTGGTCGGGACGATCGCCGAGGAAGGTCGCATCCTCAACCTCGCCGAAGCATCGACCCACCCCGCCTTCGTCTATCGGCCCGAAACCGGCGAAGAGCATTTCCACAGTTTTGCCGGCGTTCCGATCATCCGGCGCGAAAATGCGATCGGCGTCCTGATCGTCCAGCACGCCGACCCGCGCTGCTATGAAAAGGTCGAGATCGAGGCGCTGCAGACCGTCGCGATGGTGTTGTCCGAATTGCTCGCCAGCGCCCGCCTCGTCGATGGGTCGCGCGGGGCGAGCCGCGATGCGGGGATGCAGCGCCTCGCCGGCCTGAAGCTGGTCACCGGCATGGCCAAGGGCGTCGCGGTCTTCCACCAGCCGCGTGTCACCGTCGAACATACCGTTGCCGAGGATACCGAGGCCGAGCGCGCGCGGGTCTATTCTGCCTTCCGCAAGATGCGCGAGCAGATCGACAACATGACGCGCGAGGCCGAATTTGGCACCGCGGGTGAGCATCACGAGATCCTCGAAACCTACAAGATGTTCGCCTATGACGAGGGCTGGGCGCGGCGGATCAATGAATCGATCGACAGCGGCCTGACCGCCGAGGCCGCGATCGAGCGGGTCCAGCAACGCACCCGCGCCAGGATGCGCGACATCGACGATCCGATCCTGAAGGAGCGGATGCACGACCTCGAAGACCTGTCGAACCGGCTGCTGCGGATCGTGTCGGGGCGGATGGGCACCGCCGCGCAGACCGGCCTCGCCAAGGACTCGATCCTGATCGCGCGCAATCTCGGCCCCGCCGAGCTGCTCGAATATGACCGCCGCCGCCTGAAGGGCGTGGTCCTTGAGGAAGGGTCGCTGACCGCGCACATGACGATCGTGGCGCGCGCGATGGGCGTCCCCGTCGTGGGCCGGATCCTCGACATTCGCCACATCGCCAACGAAGGCGACCAGATCCTGCTCGATGGCGACATCGGCGCGATCGTGGTCCGACCGACGCGCACCATCGCCAACGCCTTCGATCAGCGCATGACGATGAGCCAGAAGCGCCGCGCCGAATATGCCACCATCCGCGCGCTTCCTGCCGAGACCAAGGACGGCGCGCGCATGCAGCTGATGGTCAACGCGGGCCTCGCCGAGGACGCCTCGCTGATCGAGATCACCGGCGCCGACGGAATTGGGCTGTTCCGCACCGAATTCCAGTTCCTCGTCGCCGCGACGCTTCCGGGGCGGGAGAGCCAGTACAAGCTTTACCGCTCGGTGCTCGATGCCGCGGGCGACAAGCCGGTGGTGTTCCGCACGGTCGACATCGGCGGCGACAAGGCGCTGCCCTACCTCGCCGATCACAAGGACGAGTCCGAGAATCCGGCGATGGGCTGGCGCGCGCTTCGCCTCAGCCTGGAGCGCAAGGCGCTGATGAAGGCGCAGGCGCGCGCACTGATCGACGCCGCCGACGGCAAGGTCCTGCGCGTCATGTTCCCGATGATCAGCGAGCCGTGGGAATATGAGGAAGCCCGCGCGCTGTTCGAGGAGCAACTCGACTGGACGCAGAAGGCACGTCGGCCGATGCCCGCTCGCGTCGAGTTCGGCGCGATGCTCGAGGTGCCGAGCCTCGCCGAAACGCTCGACCTGTTGCTTCCCCGGATCGATTTCCTGTCGATCGGGACCAATGACCTCACCCAATTCCTGTTCGCCGCCGACCGGTCCGATCCGCGCCTCGCCGAGCGCTACGACTGGCTGAGCCCGGCGATCCTGCGCTTCCTTCGCCGCGTCGTTCGCGAGGCGAAGGCGGCCGACATCCCCGTCCGGGTGTGCGGCGAAATGGGCGGTCGCCCGCTCGAAGCGATGGCGCTGATCGGCATCGGGCTAGACAGTTTCTCGATCACGCCGGCCGCGGTCGGGCCGGTCAAGGCGATGATCCGCTCGGTCGATGCCGCCGCGGTTCGGGCGAAAGTCGAATTGCTGCTTGCCAAGCCACCCGCCAACATGCGCAAGTCGCTGGGGGACTGGGCGAAGCGACATGGGGTGGCAATCGGCTGACCAGGACCGGCATGGCGGTTGACAGCAAGCCGCCGCCTCTCGACAAGTGCAACGCAAATCAAGCTTCAGCAGCGCAGGGGATAGCGATGGACGAGACCGATGGCACTGTGCCGATGACGGTTGGCGAACGCCTGCGTGAAGCGCGCGAGGCGAAAAGCCTGTCGCTCGAGGACGTGGCATCGTCGACCCGCATTCCGACCCGCCACCTGGCCAGCCTGGAGGCGAGCGAGTGGGACAATTTGCCCGCCGCGACCTATTCGGTCGGCTTCGCCAAGAATTATGCAAGCGCGGTCGGGCTCGACAAGGCAGAGATCGCCGAGCAGCTTCGTGCCGAAATGGGCGGAAGCCGGGCGCCGATGGCGACCATGTCCGAAGTCTATGAGGCCGCCGACCCTGCGCGCACGATGCCCAAGGGCCTCGTCTTCGGCGCGCTCGCGCTCGTGCTGATCGCAGTGCTCGGCTTCACCTGGATGAGCAATCGCTCGCTCGAGCCGCAGGCCCCGCTGCCCGAGGCGCCGGCGACGGCGGCGGGTCCGGCGGCAGCCCCCGCGCCGGGCGCGCTTCCCGCCGCGTCGGGTCCGGTCGTCCTGACCGCCGACGACGCAGTGTGGATCGAGGTCCGCGACGGCGCCAACGTCCTTCGCCAGGGTGAACTCGGCGTCGGCCAGAGCTTCGAGGTCCCGGCGACCGCGACCGCGCCGGTCCTCACCACCGGCAAGCCCGAGGCTCTCCGCATTTCGGTCGGCACCGCCGACGCGCCGCCGGTCGGTCCGGCAGGCCAGCGCGTGTCGGGCGTCAGCCTGAAGCCCGCCGACCTGATGCGTGCGCCCGCGGCCACACCCCCGGCGAATAGCGCCACGCCCACGCCCTAGTTCATCGGCGCGTCAGGAACCGCGAGTCACCGTCGCGCCGCCATCAGCCTTCGCGAGGATTTTTGAATATCATGCGTTTCTCGACTGCCCTTCCGCTCGTTGCCCTGACCATGATCGCCGCCTCGCCCGCGGCGGCGCAGCGGGCGCAGACCCCGGACCAGCGCATCGACCGGCTGGAGCGGCAGGTGCGACAGGTGCAGCGCCAGGTCTTCCCGAAAGGCCAGCCCGCCGACACCGCCGGCTTCAGCGACGAGCCCGCCGCAAGCCAGGTCGTCGTGACCGCGCAGAGCAACCGCCTCGATGCGCTTGAGCGGCAGGTCGCCGAGATCGTCCGCACGTCGGAGGAAAATACCAACCGCCTTGCGACGATGGAAGCCGAAGTCGCGCGCCTCCGCGCCGACCAGGACCGCCGCCTCCGCGCGATCGAAAATGCCCAGCCGGTGGTCCCCGACGACAATGATCGCGACGAAGGCCGCGAAGTGACCTCGCTCGACGAGCCCTCGCCGCCGCCGTCGCGCCCGCGCTTCGAGGGTTCCAATACCCCGTCCGCGACGACCACCACGTCGACCGCTGCATCCTCCGACCCTGCCGAAGCCGCCTACGATGCCGGCTACCAGCTGTGGGTCGCCAAGAAGTACGACCAGGCGATCACCGCGCTGAAGGCGATGGCGGCACGCTACCCGAACCATCGCCGCGTCAGCTGGGCGCACAACCTTCATGGCCGCGCCTTGCTCGACAAGGGCCAGCCCCGCGCCGCCGCCGAGACCCTCCTCGCCAACTATCGCCGCGATCCCAAGGGCGAGCGCGCGCAGGACAGCCTGTTCTACCTCGGCAAGTCGCTGACCCGGCTCGGGCAGCCGGCGCAGGCGTGCAAGGCCTATGCGGAGCTTGAGGATGTCTACGGCACCTCGCTCCGCGCACCGCTGCGCGCCGACCTGCGCGCCGCCAAGACCGAAGCGAAGTGCAGCTAAGGCAAGCGCCGACCGTCGGATGACGGTCGATCCGGCCCTCGTCGCCCGTTTTCGCAAGGACCTCGACGCGCTGATCGCGCCCGGCGTCCGCGTCGGGGTCGCGGTGTCGGGCGGGCCCGACAGCCTCGCGCTGCTGCTGCTTGCCGCCGCCGCGCGGCCGGGGCTGATCGAAGCGGCGACGGTCGACCATAGCCTTCGCGAGGGCAGCGCCGACGAAGCCGCGACCGTGGCGGCAGTGTGTGCCAGGCTCGGCATCCCGCACCAGACGCTGGTCGCCGACTGGGCATCTCCGCCGACCGCCGCGATCCAGGCCGAGGCGCGGGCGATGCGCTATCGCCTGCTCGGCCAATGGGCCGCCGTGCGCGGCTTCCCCGCCGTCGCCACTGCACATCACGCCGACGACCAGGCCGAAACGCTGTTGATGCGGCTGGCGCGCGGATCGGGCATCGCCGGCCTCAGCGGCTCGCGGCCCACTCGTCCTCTCTTGGAGGGCGTCGCGCTGATCCGCCCGCTGCTCGGCTGGCGAAAGACCGACCTCGTCGCGCTGGTCGACGCCGCTGGCCTCGACGCCGTCGACGACCCGTCGAACCGCGACCCCCGCCACGACCGCTCGCGCATCCGCCAGTTCCTGCGCGGGGCCGACTGGCTAGACCCCGCCCGCCTCGCCGCGAGCGCCGCCGCAATTCGCGATTCCGACGACGCCATCGAATGGGCGCTCGCCCCCCTCCTCGCCACTCGGCTCGAACGAGCGGGCGACCGCCTCACCATCCACCCCGTCGACCTGCCAAGAGAGTTTCGTCGCCGCCTGTTGCTCGCCGCCTTCGACGCGCTGGAAGCCCCCACCCCGCGCGGCCCCGATCTCATGCGGGCAATCACCGCGCTCGAAGCCGGCGCGACCGTGACACTTTCCGGCCTGAAGCTGGCCGGCGGCGCGCAATGGATCATCACCCAGGCGCCACCGCCGCGCTAGGGTCTGACGCCCACATGGCGTAGATTTGCCCACCAACCACGAAGGGGGCTGCCATGCATCCGTTTTTCGAGCGCCTGTCGGAGCGTGTCGCTGCGACCGCGGGTCAGTCCAAGTCATTCGCCGTCGCGTTCACGATCGTGTTATTGTGGGCGCTTTCTGGGCCGTTGTTCGGCTGGTCCGACACGTGGCAGTTGGTCATCAACACCAGCACGACCATCGTCACCTTCCTGATGGTGTTCCTGATCCAGAATGCGCAGAACCGCGACGCCTCCGCGATCCAGGCCAAGCTCGACGAGTTGATCCGCGCGGGCGGCAAGGCAAGAAACGAGTTCATCGGGATCGAGCACCTGTCCGCGGTCGAACTGGTGGCGCTCCGCCGAACGCTGGAGCGCCTCGTCGGCGACGACGTCGCCCACCACCGCGCGATCGAACGACTGTTGAAAAGCCGATAAGGACGTCGGATCGCGCCCGGCTATTCGCCACCGGGCGGCACCGCCCCGGCCGCGATCAGGTTTGGGCGCTTAGCAACCGCCGCCGGGAACGCACGATCGCATCTGTATCTGTTCGACCGCCTGCCGATTGCGGAGGCGTTCGTTAGTCCATTCCGCGGCCGACATGCACACCTTCGCCGACCGGAACCGCGTCCCTGGCCGATCCTGATAGTGACAGACGATCCGGTTGGCGTTCTTGGCGTCCAAGGCCTTCTTCGCGTCCCATTCGGCCTTTGTCATGCAGAGACGATAAGGCTTGGCGCCCGGTTGGGCACCGACGACCATCTGACAGACTTTCAACTGCGCTGTCGAAGCGTCCGGATTTTCGCCGGGGGCAGCTAGCAAGGCACTTCCCAACAAGCCCGTCAGAGAGGGTAGTCCAATTCCGCCTGCCATCTTCGGTTCCTTCCGGACTCGAGGGCCGAAGCATATCACAGGCTTACCGAACCCGGGAGATTTAAGCGCCTATTCGAGCGAGGACGCATAGAACAACGCGCCCACCTCGCGCCGCTCCTGTTCGCTGAGCTCGGGCCGCCAGATGTCGAAGATCAGCACCAGGCGATTCTTGCCGCTCTCGTTCCACGCTTCATGCTCGATCGAATCGTCGAACACCATCAGCTTGCCGACCTGCCATTCGCGTACCTCGTTCCCGACGCGAAATCCGCACCCAGGCGGCACGATCAGCGGAAGGTGGCAGGTCAGACGGGTGTTGTGCGTCCCCGTGTGCGGCGCAATCTTCGCCCCGGGGCGCAGCCATGAAAACATGACGGTCGGCGAGTTTGTCATGCGCGGCAGCGGCGCCGCCTGGACCGTGTCCCACGTGTGCGGGCATTGTGCGATGGCATCGTCGAACGTCTCGCCATTCTCGCACAGGAACAGGGCGCTCCAGTCCATGCTGTCCTGCAGGCGTTCATCGTCGAGCCGCGGCCGATTGGCATCCGATCGCAGATAGGGCCGGAACCCGTCCCGGCCCGCGGTCAGCAGGGCATCCAGCTCGGCGCGGATTGCGTCCGTCGCAGCCTCCACTTCCTTCACCCACGGCTGATCGCCCAAGTCGAAGAACTGAATTTGCGGCAGGCCGGGAAAGTAATAGCCCGTCGGCTCCTGGAGGAAGATCTGCTTGGCGCCCGACAGGATGTCGAGCGAGGCCCGAAAGCGGTCGCTGCGTTGTTCGGGCGGCAGGCCCTGCGCGACCAGCGTCTCCTCCCGCTTTGCCAGCCGCGAAGACTTGAGCGTCGCGACCGCGGCTTCGACCCGGCGAAGCTCGGCCATCAGGTCGGCCGGCAGTTCCTGCCCGTCCGCAATCTGCAGCGCGCTGCTGTAGAAGCCTAGCGCCGACCCCTCGTCACCCGCCTCGACGCGACAATCACCCTTCATGATCCGCCCGCGAACGGTGCGCGGCTCGAGGCGCAACAGCGTGTCGAGCGTTGCCTCTTCTGCCGCGCGGTCGCCCTGCCCCCGGCATGCCATCGCGAGCAGGATCAGGCTTTGCCCGTCCGCGCGCCCGGCGTCGATGACCGCCGCGAAGCGCGCCCGCGCCGTCGCCGCATCACCCGACCGAAGCGCGGTCACGCCTTCAAGCAGCATCCGCTCTGCATCCCGATCGCTCAACTGCATCCGGCCGATCCCCTTCTACCGATGCGCAGGGTTGCCAGACCCGCACGGGCGCGTCGAGGTCACCGCTCGACGGAACATGCGACGCATCCAATCTTGCTTCACAAGGCTTCGTGCAAGCGTCCCGCATGCGCATTGCCGATCACCCTCCACATGGTACCATTCTTCGTCAGATCGAAGGATGGCCTCCATGCGTACCGCAATTCTCGTGCCGCCCGTCGTTCTGACCATCTGTTGCATTGGGCTCGGCCTGACCGTTGCAAGCTGCGATCTACCCGCTCCGCCAACGTCATCCGTCGCAGCACGCAACAGTGTTGCGGTGACGTGGCCCGACGAATGCGCCTCCCTCCCCGGATACGCCGCCTTCAGTGCCCGACTGCGGGCGACCGTCGCGGCGCGCGACGCGGCCGGCTTGCGCGGCCTGTTCGCGGCCGACGGGCGGATGCGGATGAACGGGATCGGCGGCGTTCCGGGAAACACCGACTGGGGGCTCGACCGCCCCGCCGCGGCCGCCGTCTGGAGCGAACTCGACACGCTGCTTGGCCTGGGATGCGCGGTGCGGCGGGGGCGCGCCATGCTGCCGTTCGTGGCGTCGATGACCGAGGACGAGACCGGCGACGGCGTGATCGCACTCCGTCCGCTCGTCGTCCGATCCGCCCCGGACTGGTCCTCGTCGGCCGTCCAGTCCGTCGCGCAGAGCGTCCGGTTGACCCTTCTGACCGGACCCGACGACCGCGGCTGGGCCCAAGTCGCAGTTGGCGAAGGCGGCATCGGGCACGTCCGCTACGATCAGGTCAGGAGCCCGCTGGGCACCGTCCTCGTGCTGGTCGACGAAGGCGGGCAGTGGCGGATCAAGTGGCTTGGCGGAAACGCCTGACCGAAAAGCCTGTCCTACAACCGCGCCGTCATGGCATGATCGAACAACTTCGCAGCCTCGATCGCCCGATCGCTTAAGTTCGCAAATCGGCCCCGGAAATGCGCCTCACTCCACGAACTTTGCGAACCTAAGCGCTGCCCCTTCACGCCTCGTCGCCCGTTCCATTGTTATTAAGGCTGGGACGACTATCTTGGGCGTACAAGGAGACTCAAAGCTCGTGGACGACAAGAATCTGGACAAGAAGCCCGGCAACCCCTGGACGAAATCGCTGCTGATCTGGATCGCGGTGATCGTCGGCCTCGTCATGTTCGTGCGCGCCTTCGACACCGGCGCAGCCACCACGGGCGAGCCGCTCTCCTATTCCGATTTTGTGCGGCAGGTCGACGAAGGCAATGTCCAGTCGGTGACCATCGCCACGTCGAGCACGGGCAACGTCGCGGTGAGCGGCAAGATGGCCGACGGCAAGCCCTTCCGCACCGTCGCCCCGTCCGACGCCAATGTCTCCGATCGCCTGATCGCCAAGGGCGTCGGCGTCGCGGTCAAGGCCGAGGAGCAGTCGAGCTTCTGGCTGATCCTGCTCTACCAGTCGCTGCCTTTCCTGCTGATCCTGGGCATCAGCTTCTTCGTCATGCGCCAGATGCAGAAGAATGCCGGCGGCGGCGCGATGGGCTTCGGCAAGAGCCGCGCCAAGATCCTGGTCCCCAAGGAAGGCCGCGTGACCTTTTCCGACGTCGCGGGGATCGACGAGGCCCGCGAGGAGCTGACCGAGATCGTCGAGTTCCTGAAGGATCCCGGCAAATTCTCGCGCCTCGGCGGCAAGATCCCCAAGGGAGCATTGCTGGTCGGGTCACCCGGCACCGGCAAGACGTTGCTCGCCCGCGCCATCGCGGGTGAGGCAGGCGTCCCCTTCTTCACCATTTCGGGTTCGGACTTCGTCGAGATGTTCGTCGGCGTCGGCGCAAGCCGCGTCCGCGACATGTTCGAACAGGCCAAGAAGTCGGCCCCTTGCATCGTCTTCATCGACGAAATCGACGCGGTCGGCCGTCATCGCGGCGCCGGGCTCGGCAACGGCAATGACGAGCGCGAGCAGACGCTCAACCAGCTGCTGGTCGAGATGGACGGCTTCGAAGCCAACGAAGGCATCATCATCATCGCCGCGACCAACCGTCCCGACGTGCTCGATCCTGCCCTGCTTCGCCCGGGCCGGTTCGATCGCCAGGTGATGGTGCCGCGCCCGGACATCGAGGGCCGCGAGCAGATTCTGGCCGTCCACATGAAGAAGGTGCCGCTGGCGCCCGACGTCGATCCACGCGTTATCGCTCGCGGCACGCCGGGCTTCTCGGGTGCCGACCTTGCCAACCTCGTCAACGAAGCCGCCTTGCTTGCCGCCCGCCGAGGCAAGCGCCTCGTCGCCGCGCAGGAGTTCGACGACGCGCGCGACAAGGTCATGATGGGCGCCGAGCGCCGGTCGATGGTGATGACCGAGGACGAGAAAAAGATGACCGCCTATCACGAGGCCGGTCACGCGCTCGTCTTCGCGCACGAGCCGACCGCCGATCCGATTCACAAGGCGACGATCATCCCGCGTGGTTTCGCGCTGGGCATGGTCCAGCCCTTGCCGGAGCGTGACAGCTATTCCTACCACCGTGACAAGATGCATGCCGACCTCGCCGTCGCCTTCGGTGGCCGCGTGGCCGAAGAACTGATCTTCGGTCACGACAAGGTGTCGTCGGGCGCCTCGAGCGACATCCAGCAGGCGACCCGTCTCGCCCGGGCGATGGTCACCAAGTGGGGCATGTCCGACAAGCTCGGCCCGCTCGACTTCTCCGACGGCGACGAGACCCCGACGGGTTACTTCGCGCCGCAGCAGAAGCGCATGTCGGGCGAAACCATCAAGCTGATCGATGCCGAGGTGAAGCGCTTCGTCGAGCAGGGCCTGGAGCGGGCGCGTGAGATCCTGACCAAGCATCTCGACCAGCTGCACATCATCGCCAAGGCGTTGCTCGAATATGAGACGCTGACGGGCGAGGAGATCAAGACGCTGTTGAAGGGCGGCGACATCGATCGTGGGACCGATCACAAGCCGGTTCTCCCGGCGACCGGGACCTCGATCCCCAAGAGCCGCCGGCCGAAACCCGGCATCGGCGGTCCCGCCTCTGCCGGCGCCTGACCTTTTCGCGCCACAATTGTCGTGAAGACCCTCCGCATCGTCATGGTGCGGAGGGTTTTTTCTTGATGTCACGGTTTCTGTTGCTTGCCCTCGCCGCCGTCGCGCTTCCCGCCACCGGCCATGCCCAGACGATGAACGCCGAAAGCTTCCACGCCCGCGCCACCGCGCTGAAGAAGAAGGGCCCGATGGCGCTGTTCTCGGGCGGTGAGATCAAGAATTTGATGGCCGAGGGCCAAGCCGCGGGGAAAGCCGCCGGTGCGCGTTACGACGCCGACAAGAAGGCCGGACGCCCGACCCGTTTCTGCCCGCCGCCGGGCAAGCGTGAGATGGGATCGACCGAATTCATGAAGCGGCTGTCGGCGATTCCGGTCGCTGATCGCCGCCGGATCGACATGACTGAAGCGATGCTTCGGATCCTGACCGCCAAATACCCCTGCCCCCGCTAACCCCTTGCGTTCACGCGAAGATCGACGCAGGCTCCCGCTTTAATTGCCGTTTCAAGTCCGGAGCCGACCTGTCGATGCGTACCCTTGCCCTGCTGGTCGTGGCCTCCGCCGCCGCTCTTCCCACCGTCGCCACCGCCCAGCACATGAATGCCGAGGCCTTCTACAAGCGCGCGATGGCGCTGAAGAAAAAGGGGCCGCTGGCGCTGATGTCGAAGGACCTTCGCCCGGTCGTCGAGGAGGCCAAGGCCGCGGGCGAAAAGGCGCGGGCGATCCGCCTCGCCACCGAGGCAAAAGGCAAGCAGGGCCGCTATTGCCCGCCGCCGGGAAGCAAGCGCATTGGCAATCACGAATTCCTTGACGGCATGACGTCGCTTGGCGCCGAGCGCGCAAAGATCGACATGACCGAGGCGATGACCCGGCTGCTGATCCGCAAGCATCCCTGCAAGAAGGGCTAGTCGAACATCCCGACGCCGAACAGCGCGACGCCGAATAGCGACAGCACGGTGATTGCGCCGACCACGAGGACGATCGCCCGCCAGATCGCCCCGAAACGCGACAGGCCGTAGGTGCCGCGCAACTGCTTGTAGATGTGGAATGGCGGGATGAAGAAGAGCAGCCCGCCGACTGCGCCCAGGCCGACCGCGATCAGCAGGCTGGCGAGGCAGGCCAGCAGCATCATGAAGCCCAACGAATAGGTGACGAACACGGTGTGGTCGTACAGGCGGAAGCGGCGGCTGAACGGGAATAACAGCCACAGCAGCGGCACCGACAGCGGGATCACCGCCCAGCTCCACTTATAAGCGCTGGTCTTCACCTTGTAGAGCAGCAGCTCGGGGTTCTTGGCGGCCTTTTCCACCGGCACCTTCAGCCACGGCGGCATGTCGTCGCTGACCTGCACCACGCTTCCGCGAACGAAGCCTTCGTCGGCGATCCGCTGCTCGACCGCCATGTCCTCGCTCAGGCTCTTGATCGATCGCTCAATGCTAGCGGTGGGTTGCGCGGCCTCGCGCGCTCGGCGCAGGTCGGACTGAAGCGTCGCAAGCTTGCGCGCGTCGGCGGCCAAGTCGGCCTTTATTTCGGCCCCTATCGCATCCTGCGGCGGCATCGAGATATTGCCCATCATCCCCAGCAACGCGAACATCAGGAAGACCGAGAAAAGGAACAGCGCGATCGGCGAGACGAAGCTGGCGCGCTTCCCGTCGATATAGGCGCGGGTCAGCTCGCCCGGGCGCCACGCCAGCATCGGCAGCGTGCGCCACACCTTGCCTTCGAAGTGGAAGACACCGTGCAACAGATCATGAAAGAAGGCGCTGAGCGTGCGATAAACGTGGGCGTGCTGGCCGCAGGCGTGGCAATGGTCGCCGACCAGGATCGTGCCGCAGTTGAGACAAGCCGATTCGTGCGTGTGCCCGTCGGCACCAACCCCGCCCGCGGAAGGCTCGACCGCGCGTGCGATCGCGGCCCCGGTGATAACGTCGCTGATGCCCTCAATATCGCTCATGCCGTTCCCCCGCGCCTCTCTTACCGCCGGGGATTGGCGCGGACCAGAGGCGGATGCTAGCGACCGTCGGGCATGCGCCGCATCGGCCTTCTCGGCGGGAGCTTCAATCCCGCCCATCGCGGCCACCGCCGGATGAGCCTCGCGGCGCTCGACGCGCTTGGGCTCGACGAGGTGTGGTGGCTGGTCTCGCCCGGCAATCCGCTCAAGCCTGCCAAGGGCATGGCGCCGTTTCAGGCGCGGCTCGCATCGGCCCGGATTGTCGCCCGTCGCAGCCGCATCATGGTCAGCGATTTCGAGGCGAAGGTGGGCACCCGATACACCGTCGACACGCTGAGCAAGCTGACCCGCCGTTATCCCAACGACCGCTTCATCTGGCTGATGGGCGAGGACGTGCTGCCCGACTTTCACCGCTGGAGGGAATGGCGGCGGCTGGCGCGACTCGTGCCGATTGCGGTGATGTCGCGTCCGGGCTATGATGACGAGGCCCGCGCGGCGCGCGCGATGGGCTGGTTGCGGCGGTTTGTCCGCCCCGCATCCATCATGCGGAGTTGGACACAATGGAGTGCACCGGCGATTATCTTCCTTCGCCTGCCACCCGATACCACCTCCGCGACCAGCCTGCGCACGCGCGACCCCGACTGGCACCGCCGCTTTTCAAGCGACCCCGCGGCCCCGCCAGCAACCCCTGAGGAGTGAATTTGTCCGATCCCGCCAACGTGCCCGACGACAAGACCGATGCGGTCGACGTCGAGGCGCTGCATGCCCTCGTGATGCAATCGCTCGACGACGACCAGGCGGTCGAGGTCGTGACGATCCCGCTCGCCGGCAAGTCGTCGATCGCCGACCACATGGTGATCGCCAGCGGCCGGTCGACCCGCCAGGTCGCGTCGATGGCCAATAAGCTGGCAGCGAAGATCAAGCAGGATTTCGGCAAGATCGTTCGCGTCGAAGGCCTTCCGATCGCCGACTGGGTGCTGATCGATGCCGACGACGTCATCGTCCACCTGTTCCGGCCCGAGGTTCGCACATTCTACAATCTGGAGCGGATGTGGGCGTTCGGCGACGAGGCGTCCCCGAAGGCGGCCGCCCCCGGCGCCTGACGCCACCGTGCTGCTGCACATCGTCGCACGCGGCAAGATCGGTCGCTCGCCCGAAGCCGAGCTTACCGAACGCTATCTCAAGCGGATCAGCTGGCCGACCAAGGTCACCGAACTTCCCGATCGCGGCGGCACGATGCCGGCGGCGAAGGACAATCCCGTCCGAATCGTGCTCGACGAACGCGGCAAGGCGATGTCGTCGGCCGATTTCGCCGACAGGCTTGGCGCATGGCGTGACGGCGGTCGGCGTGAGGCGCGCTTCCTGATCGGCGCCGCCGACGGGCATGACGAGGCCGAGCGCGACGGCGCCGACCTGCTGCTGTCGTTCGGCGCGGCGACCTGGCCGCACATGCTTGCCCGCGCGATGCTGGCCGAACAACTTTACCGCGCGACCGCAATACTCGCGGGCCATCCTTACCACCGCGAAGGATGAAGCGCGGTCTCGCCCTGCTGCTGACGCTGCCGCTGTTCGCGGCGAGCGCGACGACGCCGGTCGCAAGCGATCCCGAATTGGCGAGGATCCAGGCCGAGGCGGCGAACGCGAACCGGCAACTGGCGACGCTGGAACGCCAAGCGGCGGAGGCAGAGGGCGAAGCGGAACGATTGAAGGCGCAGCAAGCCGTCGCCGCCGCGGCGATCGAGGATAGCGAAGCGCGGATCAGCGCTGCCGATGCCACGCTTCGCCGCGTCGAAGCCGCCGTCGCGCTGGCCGACGCGCGACTGGCGGCGCAGCGCGCGCCGCTCGCTTCGCTGGTCGCCGGGCTGGTTCAGATGGGGCGCCAGCCGCCGTTGCTGGCGCTGGCCGACGGCGGATCAGTCGAGCAGATGGTGCGCGTCCGCGGATTGCTCGACGCGACTATGCCCGAAATAGAGCGACGAAGCGCCTCGCTTCGCGCCGACGTGACCCGCAGCCGCGCGCTTGCCGCGTCGGCCCGATCCGCTCGAGAAGCGCTTGCCGCCGACCGCCGCACGCTCGCCGAGCGGCAGCAGCGCTTCGCCGCGCTGGAGGTCGAGGCGTCGCGCCGTGCGGCGTCGCTTACGGGCGATGCGGTCGGCGCCGGCGATCGGGTGTTGGCGGGCGGAGAAGCGATCGACGCCGCAAGCAACGAATCGCAGCAGCGCCGGCTTGCCCGTGCCACGGCCGCCGCGCTGCTCCCGCTCGGAATGGCGCCGCCGCGCCCGACGCCGGGCGATTCGAAAGCGACTTCTCCTGCCCCCGCTTATTCGCTGCCCGTCGGCGGCGATGCGATCGACGGACTGGGATCGGTCAGCCGCAGCGGGATCGTCTCGCGCGGCCTGCAGCTGACGGCGCCACGCGGGACCGAGGTTCGCGCGCCCGCCGATGGCCGTATTCTCTTCGCCGCGCCCTATCGCGGGCAGGACGGCCTGATGATCATCGATCACGGCCGCGGCTGGACCAGCCTGTTGCTCAACGTCTCGAGCAACCTACAGCGCGGGGCGACGGTGCGCCGCGGGGATGCAATCGGCCGCGCGCTGGGACCGGTCGGGGTCGAATTGCGACAGGATGGACGCACGGTCTCCCCCGCCTTCATCGCAGCTTCATCTGTTCCGCTGTCAAATAGCGGTAACAGCCGCTAATCTCGCCCGTGCGACTGAAGATTAGGATCGATCCGATGATTTCCATGGCCAAGCTCCTCCCCCCTCTCGCGCTGGTCGGCGCGCTCGCGATGGTGCCGGTCACGACCAGTGCGATGGCCGCGGCCGATGCCGATACGCAGAAAGAGCTGGAAACATTCTTCAGCGTGTTCGAGCGGGTGCGCGCCAATTACGTCGACAAGGTCGACGACCATACGCTGATCAAGGGCGCGATCGACGGGATGCTGTCGGCGCTCGATCCGCATTCGAGCTATGCCGAGGCATCGGACTTCACCCAGTTGCGCACCACGACCGAGGGCAATTACGGCGGGCTTGGCCTAACCGTGTCGACAGAGGATGGCGCGGTGAAGGTGATCGCGCCGACCGAGGACACCCCGGCCGATCGCGCGGGTATCAAGGCGGGCGACTTCATTACCCATATCGACGGCGAGTTCCTCTATGGCTTCAGCCTGGACGAAGCGGTCGAAAAGATGCGCGGCGCCCCGGGTAGCCGGGTCAAGCTGACCATCGTCCGCGTCGGCCGCGACAAGCCCTTCGACGTCACCCTCAACCGCGAACGGATCAGCCTGAAGCCGGTCAAGTGGGAGGTGAAGGACAATGTCGGCATCATCAACATCAACGGCTTCTCTGCTCAGACCGGCGAACTGACCCGCGAGGCGCTGGCCGGGATCGACAAGGCGACCGCGGGTCGTGCCACCGGCTACATCGTCGACCTGCGCTCCAATCCGGGCGGCCTGCTCGACCAGTCGATCGAGGTCAGCGACGCCTTCCTGTCGCAGGGCGAGATCGTGTCCGAGCGTGGCCGTGAGGCCGGCGACATCCAGCGCTTCTATGCCAAGGACGGCGACTTGGCGAAGGGCAAGCCGGTGATCGTCCTGATCGACGCCGGTTCGGCCTCCGCCGCCGAGATCGTAGCGGGCGCGCTTCAGGACCATCGCCGCGCGATCGTCATGGGCGAACGCTCGTTCGGCAAGGGATCGGTGCAGAGCGTGATCCAAACCGGGCCGCAGTCGGCGCTCCGCCTGACCACCGCGCGTTACTACACGCCGTCGGGCCGGTCGGTTCAGGCCGGCGGGATCGATCCCGACATCGCCGTTCCGCAGCTGTCGGACGAGGATTACAAGACCCGTCCCCGCCTTCGCGAGGCCGACCTTCGCCGTGCGTTGGTCAACCAGGCGACGATCAAGGACGAGGTCCTTGAGGACGACGACAAGCCCGATCCCCGCTTCACCGCCACCGCGGCCGAATTGGAGAAGAAGGGCGTGAAGGACTTCCAGCTCGACTATGCGCTGAAGGCGATCAAGCGGACCGCGCCGGCGGCCGCTGCGGCACCCAAGGTCGCGACCCGCTGATGCTGGCACCGCCGGGCAACCAGACGGCGAGTCTCGGCAAGGCGCGGGTGCTTGCGCTCATTGTCCCGGGCGTCCTGCTCGGCGGCGCGCTTCTGTCGCAATTCGTCGGCGGGCTCTACCCATGTGAAATGTGTCACTGGCAGCGCTGGCCGCACGTCGCGGCGCTGGTGCTGGCGACGATCGCGGTCTTCTCGCCGATCCAATCGCCGCGGGTACGACCGCTGGTCCTGCTGGCGGCGCTGGCGGTTGCGGTGTCGGGCGCGATCGGCGTGTTTCACGCTGGCGTCGAATTCGGCTGGTGGGAAGGGCTGACGACCTGCACCACGAGCGGCGCGACCTCGCTTGAGGACATCATGTCGGTCCCGCTGGTACGCTGCGACCAGGTGCAATGGTCGTTCCTCGGCCTGTCGCTGGCAGCATGGAATGCGATCATCTCCCTCGCCGGTGCCGCCGCGATCGTCGTGCTGGCAACCAGGAGGACGCGTCGATGAGCGAATGGAAACCCGGCGACCGTCGACCCGACGTCGATTCGATGCTGCGCGTTAACCAGGCCGGTGAGTATGGCGCCACCCGCATTTATGCCGGGCAATTGGCCGTCCTCGGCCGCGCATCGCCGACCGCGCACCAGATCGCGCGGATGGCGGCACAGGAGGAGCGGCACCTGGCCCGCTTCAACCATCTGCTGGCCGAGCGCCGGGTACGACCGACCTTTCTGCAGCCCTTCTGGAACGTCGCCGGTTTTGCGCTCGGCGCCGCGACGGCGCTGATGAGCGAGAAGGCGGCGATGGCCTGCACCGACGCCGTCGAAACCGAGATCGACAAGCATTATGCCGACCAGCTGATCGACCTTGGCGAAACCGATCCCGAGCTCGCCGCCGACATTCGCGATTTTCAGGCCGAGGAGCTCGAGCATCGCGAAACCGCCCGCGAGCATGGGGCGCAGGATGCCATCGCCTATCCGGTCCTGACCGCAGCGATTCGCGCCGGGTGCCGGGTCGCGATCGAACTTTCAAAACGTATTTGATGGGAACCGGGGGCGCGGCTCGGCCGCTGTACCCGCTGAAGAGAGGCCCTATGACCCGTATTCTTAACCCGCTGATCCTCACCCTGGCCGGTGTCGCCGCGACGCTTCCCGCGCTCGTCGTGACCACGCCCGCGCTCGCCCAGTCGGCGATGCGCGAGATCGAGGTGTTCGGCACCGATCCCTGCCCGCGTTCGACCGACGACGACGTCGTGGTCTGCGTCCGCCGGTCCGAAAAGGATCGCTATCGCATCCCCGAGCGGCTTCGCGACGGCGGTTCGCTTCAGGCGCGCCAGAGCTGGGCCCAGCGCGCCATGGCGATCGAGCATTACGGCAAGAGCGGCATCAACAGCTGTTCGCCGGTCGGGCCCGCAGGCTTCACCGGCTGCATGCAGCAGACGATCAACCAGGCGATGCGCGAACGCCGCGAACAGACCGCGTCCGAGGTCGTTCCCGACGAGTGATCGTCAGGAGCGCTGACGCTCGCTTTCGATCCACGCGCTGATCTGCGCGTCAAGCGTATCGAGCGGCACTGCTCCCTGCCCCAGCACCGCGTCATGGAAGCGGCGAAGGTCGAACTTTGCCCCCAGTGCCTTTTCGCTCCGCTCCCTGAGTTCGCGGATCTTGAGTTCGCCCAGCTTGTAGGCGAGCGCCTGTCCCGGATCGGCGATGTAGCGGTTGACCTCTGCCTCGATGTTCGCCGCCGACAGCGCGCTATTATCGGTCATGAAGGCGATCGCGCGCTCTTTCGGCCAACCCTTGGCGTGCAGGCCGGTGTCGACCACCAGCCGCGTGGCACGCCACATCTCGTAGCTTAGCCGACCCATGTCCTTCGCGGGCGTGTCGTAGAGACCCATCTCGATCCCTAGCCGCTCCGAATAAAGCCCCCAGCCCTCGACGAAGGCAGTAAAGAAGGTGCCGTTGCGTCGCCATGCGGGCATCGACAGTTCCTGCTGCAACGCGATCTGATGGTGATGGCCGGGAACAGCCTCGTGCACCGATAGCGGCGGGATTTCCCATAACGGACGCTGATCGAGCTTGGTCGTGTTGACGTAATAAGTGCCGGCAATGCCGTTTTCGGGGCTGCCGGGATTATAATAAGCGGTGGTCGTCCCCGGCGCGATCTCAAGCGGGATCTCGCGAATGCCGTAGGGCAGGCGCGGAAGCACGGTGAACAAGGTCGGCATCTTGCCGTCGATCTTCTTCAACTCGCGCGCGGTGGCCTGCATCAGTTCTTCGGGCGTCTTCGCATAATATTTGGGGTTGGTGCGAAGGTCGGCGATCATCGCCTCGCGGCTGGCAAAGCCTGCCTTCTTCGCGACCTGCTCCATCTCCGCGCGGATGCGCGCGACTTCGCTGAGGCCAAGCGAATGGATCTGGTCCGCGGTCAGCGTCGTCGTGGTCTGGTTGCGGATCTTGTAGGCGTAATAGGCCTGGCCGTTGGGCAAAGCCGACGCGCCGACCAACTTGTTGCAGCGCGGCTTGTAGCGGCCGCTGTACCAGGCAAGGTGCTGCGCATAGGCGCGGCGAAGATCGCTGTCGATCAGGCCCCGCGCCCGCGACTGCAGCTCAGTCCATTCGGCGGCCGGAATGGTCGCGGGCCGCGCCGCCGCGAAGGGCGCGTACAGCCGCGACTTGGTCGGATCGGCGGGAATGACGCCGGTGATCGTGTCCTCGAACCCGCCGAGCGCGACGCAGGGCAGCGTGTAGCCCTCGTCGAGCGCGCGCTGGCTGATCTTCAGCGCTTCGGCATTGAGCGCGGGATAGGCGGCGAGGCGCTTGAGATAATTGTCATAGTCGGCGCGGGTCTTGAAGGTCAGCTGGTCGGACAGGCCGGCGATCTGCTGGTGCCAGCCGCCGCTGTTCGAGAAAATCATCATCCGCTGGCCGAAGCGGTTCGCTTCGACGCCTTCGGACAGGCTGCGGCGCAGGATCGCCTTATTGACGCGATCGGCGGGGGACAGGCCGGCGTCTGGGATCCGGTCGAGCCGCGCGAGGAAGGCGGCCCATGCGGCAGCGCGGCGATCTTCGGCGGCAAGGCTGACGTCGGTCAGACGGTCGTCATAATCCTTGATACCAAGCGCCGATGCGTAGGTCGGATATTCGCGCATCGTGAACGCCCAATATTCGTCGGCGAGCGCCTTGAGGTCGTCGGCCGGCGCGGCGGCGGCAGGCGCGGCGAGCGCGAGGCTGGTGGCGGCGAGCAACAAGAGACGAAGACGCATGTGATTTCCCCCTGATTTTCGACCGAGTGTAGGCAGCGTAGACGGGAGGGCAAGCGACAGATCGACCAACGACCAGAGGCGAAGAAAGTCGTGGAGATTCAAAACGCTGGACTTCGCCCAACCCGGAACATAAAAAGAACGGATGGCGCAACTGGACACCCGTGAGAAGCTGGCGATTCTCGCCGATGCAGCGAAATATGACGCGAGTTGCGCATCGTCGGGAACGTCGAAGCGAGACAGCCGGGGCGGTAAGGGGGTCGGGTCGACCGAGGGGATGGGCATCTGTCACGCCTACGCGCCCGACGGCCGCTGCATTTCCCTGCTGAAGATCCTGCTGACCAACAGCTGCATCTTCGATTGCCATTATTGCATCAACCGCAAGAGCTCGAACGTCCGACGCGCGCGCTTCACCGCGCAGGAGGTCGTCCACCTTACCCTGTCCTTCTACAAGCGCAATTATATCGAGGGGCTGTTCCTCTCCTCGGGCATCATCAAGTCGTCCAATTACACGATGGAGCAATTGGTCGAGGTGGCGCGGTCGCTGCGCGAGGATCATAATTTCCGCGGTTACATCCACCTGAAGACCATCCCCGATGCCGATCCCGAATTGGTCCGTCTTGCCGCGCTTCATGCCGACCGCGTGTCGATCAACGTCGAGCTTCCCACCGTCGGCGGGCTCGAAAGGCTCGCGCCGGAAAAGAGCGCGACGCGGATCGAAGGCGCGATGAAGGACATGAAGCTGGGGATCGAGGACGGAAAGGATGCGCGGAAGAAGTATCGCTCCGCACCCAAGTTCGCGCCCGCTGGCCAATCGACGCAGATGATCGTCGGGGCCGACGCCGCCAATGACGGTGACATTGTGATGCGCGCAAGCCAGCTCTACGATCGTTTTTCGCTTCGCCGAGTCTATTATTCGGCCTTCTCCCCCATCCCCAGCCCAAGCGCGGTATTGCCGCTGAAGCGACCGCCGCTGATGCGCGAGCACCGGCTTTACCAGTCCGACTGGCTGATGCGGTTCTACGGGTTCAAGCCGAAGGAGGTGGTCAGCGCGGCGGGCGCCGACGGCATGCTCCCGCTCGACATCGACCCGAAGCTCGCCTGGGCGCTGAAGTTTCGCGAAAGCTTCCCGGTCGACGTCAATCGCGCGTCGAAGGAGCAGCTGCTGCGCGTTCCGGGACTAGGCACGAAGGCGGTCGGTCGGATCCTATCGTCACGCCGTTGGCGATCGATGACCTTGGCCGACGTCGGTCGGCTGACAGTGTCGATCGCCAAAGTCCGCCCCTTCATCGTCACGTCGGATTGGCGCCCGACACTGCTGACCGACCGCGCCGACCTGAAGGCATTAATTGCGCCGCGCGAGACTCAATTGGACCTGTTCGCCGCGTGAACGGTTGGGCCTTCGATCGAGGGAAGGAACAGACCATGGCAAGTGCCGACATTTTCGACCGACTGAAGCAGGACCACGACCGTCATCGCGAATTGCTCGACAAGATCGTCGAGACCAGCGGCGACAGCGACGAACGGCGCGAGCTGTTCGATACTTTCAAAATTGAAGTGACCGCGCACGCCGCCGCCGAAGAGGAGTCGCTTTATGCGACGATGCTGGCGCGTGAGGAATTGCGTCACGATGCGGTGCATTCGGTCAGCGAACATAAGGAAATCGGCGACATGCTCGAGGAGCTGGCCGAGATGGACATGGGTTCGTCGGGCTGGCTGACCAAGTTCAAGACGCTGAAAGACGAGTACACCCATCACATCGACGAGGAAGAGGAAGAGATGTTTCCGACCGCGGCCGAGGGGCTGAGCGAGGAAAAGGTCGTCGAGCTTCGCGCCTTGTTCGAAAAGCGAAAGCCCAAGGAAGTCGCGCGCGCCGAAGCCGGTGCCGACGAGGGCGACGACCGCGAATAACCATGCTGCGCGAAGGCCCGATGGTCGACGCGCATCGCGTCTCGCTGTCCGACGAAGACGACTTCGCCGGATGGCGTGATGCGGCCCGTGGGCTTGCCGAAGCGGGCGTTCCGCCAAGCGCGATCCGCTGGGAAGTGAATGGGGGCGAGGCGGACCTGTTCGCGGCCTTGCCCGACACGCTGCCGCCGCCCGACGGACCCAGCTTCGCCGTGCCCCGCGGGTTTATCGACGTCGCCAAGGCGGCGATCTGTCATTCCGATCCTGAGCGCTTCGCTCTGCTGTACGAGATACTGCTGAAGCTTCGCAGCAACCGCCGAGCGATGGAGGATCGCGCCGATCCGCTGCTCGACCGGATCGAGCGGCTCGCCAAGGAAGTCCGGCGCGACGCCCACAAGATGCACGCCTTCGTCCGCTTCCGTGAAATCGAGGAGGAGGATGGCGCGCGTTTCGTTGCCTGGTTCGAGCCCGATCATCACATCGTCCGGCGCGAGGCCGGCTTTTTCATGCGCCGCTTCGCCAACATGCGCTGGTCGATCCTGACGCCCCAACTCACCATCCACTGGGACGGAGAGAAGCTGACCGAAGGGCCCGGCGCTACGCGCGCGGAGGCCCCCGACGGCGATCCGGTCGAGGAGACGTGGAAAACCTATTACGCGAGCATCTTCAATCCGGCGCGGGTGAAGGTGAAGGCGATGACCAAGGAAATGCCCAAGAAATATTGGAAGAACATGCCCGAGACCGCGCTGATCGGCGACTTGATCGCGGGCGCGCAAAAGCGCGAGGCGGCGATGTTGGAGATGGCGCCCACCGCGCCGGGGATCGAAACGTCGAGGGGTCAGGAGCCGATGCCGCGATCGAACATCCGCGCAAGTTGGGAAGCGCTTCGCGACGAGGCGGCGCATTGCACGCGCTGCGACCTTTACCAATGTGCCACGCAGACGGTGTTCGGCGAAGGGCCGCTCGATGCGTCGATCATCTTCGTCGGTGAGCAGCCGGGCGACCAGGAGGATCTGGCAGGCAAGCCGTTCGTCGGCCCTGCTGGTGAAGTCTTCAACGCGGCGCTCGAAGCGGCGGGGATCGACCGGAAGCGCACCTATGTCACCAATGCGGTCAAGCATTTCAAGTTCGTGCTGAAGGGCAAGAAACGGATCCACTCGCGCCCCGACGTCGGCGAGATCGACGCCTGCCGCTGGTGGCAGGAACAGGAGCGCGGGCTGATCCGACCTGCACTGACCGTCGCGCTGGGCGCCACCGCCGCCCGGTCGCTCACCGGAAAGACGGTGACGATCAGCCGCGTTCGCGATGAGCCGCTGACCTTGGCGGACGGGAGCGAATGCTGGGTGACGGTGCATCCCAGCTTCCTGCTCCGCCTGCCCGACGAGGAGGCCCGCCGCACCGAGCGCGCCCGCTTCGTGTCGGACCTCAAGCGGATCGGGGAACGCGCCGCCGCGCTCGCCGCCTAGCTGTCGGCCCAGCGCCTCAACAAATTGTGATACGTGCCGGTCAGCGACACGACTGCCGCATGATCGTCCCCGACCTCGCTCGCCAGCGTCCGCACCGCCGCATCCATGTCGAGCAGCAGAGTGCGCTGCCCGTCGTCGCGGACCATCGATTCGATCCAGAAGAAGGAAGCGACCCGCGCCCCTCGCGTGACCGGCTCGACGCGATGAAGCGAGGTGGCGGGGTAGAGAATCATATCGCCTGCGGGCAACTTGACACTGTGTGACCCGTAGCTGTCCTCGATCACCAGTTCGCCGCCGTCGTAGTCGTCGGGCTCCGCCAGGAACAGCGTTGCCGACAGGTCGGTCCGAACGCGCCCCTCTCCACCCGGAAGGAAGCGGATCGCATTGTCGACATGATCGCCGAAGTGATGCCCTTCGCTCGCCTCGTAGCGGTTGAACAGCGGCGGAAAGATCTTCTTCGGTAGGGCGGCCGACATGAACAGTCCGTTTGCCGACAGCGCCTGCAGGATCGTCGCTCCGATCGTTCGCGCGGCCGCGTTGTCCGCCGACAGTTGGGCATTGCGCTTGGCGAGCGCGGACTGTCCGCCTGCCGTCGACCGTCCATCCTCCCACGCCGCCGCATCGAGCAGGCCGCGCGCCTCGCGCACCTGATCCGCGCTCAGTACCGAAGGGATGGCGATCAACATGGCGCTAACCCTAAAGCCGGAAGGCGAGGGTCGCCACTGCCGAGCGCCCCGCGCCGGGGACGAAGTGCCCGCCGCCGACCTGGTCGATATAGCGTTCGTCGGTGAGGTTGAAGAGGTTCACCCGCAACGACGTCTGCTTGTCGAAATTGTACGCCGCGGTCGCATCGAACAGCCAATAGTCGTCGACGCGGCGGACGTTGGCAACATTGGTGTAGCGGTGGCCGACATAGCGCGCGCCGCCGCCAATCTCGACGCCGAACGGAAGCTCGTAATTCGACCATAGCGTGGCGCTGTGCGTCGGCACGTTCTGCAGCCGATTGCCGATCTCGGTCGCGGTGTTCGACTTAATCACTTCGCTGTCGAGGTAGGTGTAGGCGGCGATCAACTGCCAGCGCTTGGCAAGCCAGCCGGTCGCGCCAAGCTCGATCCCGTCGACGCGTTGCTCGCCCTCGAGCACGGTTGGGGCCTCGCCCAGCTGACCCGGCGTCCGCGCATTGGTCTTTTCGATCCGGAACAGCGCGCCGTTGAGCAGCAGCTTGCCGCCCAGTCCGTCCCACTTCGCCCCGACCTCAATCGTGCGGCTTCGCTCGGGCTTCAGCGCGACCACCGCGGCGGTCGGCGTGGTCTGGGTCATATTCTCGATCGACGGATTCACCGACGTCCCCGCCCCGATATAGAAGCCGAGGTTACTGATCGGCTTGTAGGTCAGGCCCGCGCGCCATGTCAGCGTCTCGTCGGTCCGGCCGAGTTCGGGCGACGGCGCGACTGCGTCGAATGCGCTCTTGAACCGCTCCCAGCGCAGACCGCCGCTGAGCAGCAGCTTTTCGCTGAAGTGCACCGTGTCGAACAAGTAAGCGGCGAGCGTGTCGGCGCTGGCACGGATCGGGCCGCCGGGCGTGTCCACGATCGTGCCGATCCACGGCCGGTTAGGGTCGGGATCGAACAGGTCGGTGGAGGTGCCCGCCGTGATCGTTCGCGGTTGGTTGCGGCTGGTCTCGCGCGCGATCTCGATCCCCGCGATCAGGTCGTGGCGCATGGATCCGGTGGCGAACTTGGCGAACAGGTTGGTCTGGTTGACCAGCGACTTGTCGAGGGTGTCGCGCGACTGGGTCTGGGGCACGATCTGCGTCGTGTTCCCGTCGAAGCGCGGCGCCGAATAGATCGAATCGCGCGTCGCGTGGCCGTATCGCGTCGTGTTGGCGATGCGCATGCCCGGCGACAGGTCATGTTCGACCGCGAAGGTCAGGATGTTGGTGCGCAGCTTCTCACGATCGCGATCGAGCAAGCCGTAATAGTTGTCGTAATCGACCGGCGCGGGGCGGTCGCGAAATTCGACCAGGCCGGTGTGCGTCGCGGGGACGAACGGGATGCCGTAATCGGGGACATTATTCTGACGAAGGTGCATCGCGGTCACGATCGCGCGGGTCGAGCCGCCGAGGCCGAACGCGATCGACGGGGCGATGCCGTAGCGCTTGGTATCGACATGATCGCGCCCCGGGGTCTTCACGTCATGGAAAAGCAAGTTCACCCGCGCCGCGGTACCGCCGCCGACGCCGAGATCGCTTCCCGCAAGATTGAGGTCGGCCGTCCCGCGGTAGTAGCCCAGAGTGCCGAGGCCGAGCGTGCCGCCGACGAAGCTGCGCGCCTGCGGCTGCTTGGTGAACAGGTTGATGTAGCCGCCGGTCGACCCGCGACCGGTCTGCGCCGATGCGGGACCCTTCACCACCTCGACCTGTTCGACGTTAAACGTGTCGCGGGTGTAGCTGGCAAAATCGCGGATGCCGTCGACGAAGATGTCGTTGCGGGCCGCGAACCCGCGCAGGGTCAGGTTGTCGCCGCCGGGCCCACCGCCGCCTTCGCCTGCCGCAAAGCTGATGCCGGTGACGTTGCGAAGCACGTCGCGAAGGTTGGTCGCGGACTGCTGTTCGATCACCGCCCGCGGGATGATGCTGATCGACTGCGGCGCGTCGCGGACGTCGCCAAGTCGGCTGTTGAGGGTGTTGATTCGGTAGCGCTCGCCGGTGACGGTGACACTCTGCGCCTTCGCCTCGTCGGCATCGGGGGCGTTGTCGACAACGTCGGCGGCCTGCGCGCCAGATCCGATGAGTAAGGTCGAACCGGCGAACGCCAACACTGCCTTTCGAGTCGACGTGATCCCTGCGTGCATGCCCCGAGCCATCTGGTGATTCCTGCTATTGCGAAACATTCGCGAAAACTGACTTGCTGATAATCGTTCGCAATAAGCTTGCAAGCGCTAATTTCGCGGCTATGCATATCGGCCTGATCTCCACGACCATGCGGGAATGAGCCTTGGCCAAGTCGACGAAGAAGCAACTCCGCGCCGGCTGGCTGCAGGTCCACAAATGGATCGGGCTGACGCTCGCCATTCTCATCATTCCGATCTGCCTGACGGGCTCCGCGCTGGTCTGGCACGACTGGCTGGAGGAAACGCTCGAGCCGCAGCGCTTCGAGACGCTCGGCCCGGCTGTCCTGACCCCGGATGCCTATGCCGCCGCGGCCAGATCGGCACTGCAGGACGGCGAGATCGTCACCGCCGTGCGCTTCAACTCCGACAACGCGCCGGTGCAGGTCACCGCGACCAAGCCCCTGCCGGAAGGCGCGGGCGGCGGGCGTCCCGAACGGACCAACCTGTGGCTCAATCCCATAGACGCGTCGCTGATCGACCGCGCCAAGGCGAGCAGCGGCGTCGTGCAGGTGATGCACGTCCTCCACGGCAGCCTGATGGTCCCCGGCTGGGGCCGCACCATCGTCGGCTGGATCGGCGTGTTCATGCTGGTGTCGTCGATTTCCGGCATCTGGCTGTGGTGGCCGCTGAGCGGATCGTTCACGCGCGGACTGCGCTGGAAGCGACGCAACTCGACCAACGCCAACCTCCACTACCAAATGGGATTCTGGATCCTGATCCCGCTCGCGATGCTGTCCTTCACCGGCGCGTGGATCTCCTTCCCCAAGGTGTTCGGCCAGTTCGAACGCGGCGCCTCGTCGGGCCCGGCGCCCGATCGCCAGCGCGCGATGCGGGCGGTACCGCTTGCCACGACCGAGATGACCGCGTCGGACGCCGTGACCGCCGCCACTGCCCACGCCACCGGGCCGCTGACGGTCGTCAACTGGCCGACCGATCAGACGCCCGAATGGAAGATCGGCTTCGCGCGCAAAGCGGGCGGCCCTGCCGAAGTCTTGATCGCGGATGCCGATGGAGCGGTGACGCCGCCCTCCGCGCCAAAGCCAGAGACGCTCGCGCGCACGATGCGCCGCTGGCACGACGGCACCGGAATGGGCATCGTCTGGCAGATCGTGATCTTCCTGGGAGGGATCATCCCGGCCGCGCTGTCGATCACCGGCATTATCATTTGGTGGCGATCGCGCGCGCCTCGGGCCCGTGCACGCGCCTATCGCGACGGCCGGGCGGCGCTTACCCCGGCGGAGTGATCATTCAGCGGCGAGCAATTGTTCGGCGCCGCCCAGGTCGACCGACACCAGCCGGCTGACGCCCTTTTCGATCATGGTCACGCCGTAGAGGCGGTCCATGCGGCTCATCGTCACCGCATTGTGCGTGACGATCAGGTAGCGGGTGTCGGTCTCGCCGCTCATCCGCGCGAGCAGGTCGCAGAAGCGCTCGACATTGGCATCGTCGAGCGGAGCGTCGACCTCGTCGAGCACGCAAATCGGCGCGGGATTGGTGAGGAACAGCGCGAAGATCAGCGCGACCGCGGTCAGCGCCTGCTCGCCCCCCGACAGCAACGTCAGTGCCGACAGGCGCTTGCCCGGCGGCTGCGCCATGATCTCCAGTCCAGCCTCCAGCGGATCGTCACTTTCGATGAGTTCGAGATGCGCCTGACCGCCATTGAACAGCGTCGTGAACAGGCTGCGGAAATGGGTGTCGACCTGCTTGAACGCGGCGAGCAGACGGACGCGTCCTTCGCGATTGAGGCTGCCGATCGATCCGCGCAGCCGCAGGATCGCTTGCGCCAGCTCCTCCTTTTCGGCGACGTTCGACTCGCGGCTGCTGTCGAGCTCGGCCAGTTCCTGATCAGCCACGAGATTGACCGGGCCGATGCGCTCCCGCTCGGCCGTTAGGCGGTCGAGCAATTCCTTTTCGGCATCGGGGTCGCCAAGCGAGGCCGAATCGAAGCCCAGCCGTTCGGGAAGCAACGGCGGCGGGCATTCGAACCGTTCGCCGCAGATGCGCGCATATTCCTCGCGCCGTCCGATTTGCGCTTCGGCCCGCGCGACCGCGCCTGCCCTTGCCTCGCGCGCTGCGGCGAACGCTTCCGCCGCATCGGCAAGCGCCCTTCCCGCCACCGCGACCGCCTCCTGCGCGTCGCGCTCGGCCTCCGCCGCTTCGCGGATCGCCGCCTCGCTCGCGGCGCTCTCCTGCTCGAGCCGTTCGATCTCGACGGCCTGCGCGGCGGGCTGGTCGACAAGCTCCTCTTGCTCTTCCTCCAGCGCCATCGCGCGTCCCGACGTCTCCGCCAGCCGCTGTTCGGCCTGAAGCCCGCGCGAGCGCCACTCGCCCTTTTCGCGTCCCGCCGCCGCATGGCGTTCGCGGTCCGCCGAGGTCTCGCGCGCCCGCGTCGCCGAACGCGCGCGGCAGTCCGCGACGGTCTCGCCTGCGTTCGATGCCGTCTGGCGAGCGCGATCGACGTCGGCCTGGATCGTGTCCGGATCGGGCAGTGCGGCAAGCGCGGCGGCGGCCGCGTCGCGCGCCTGCAGAGAAGCTTCGGCCAGAGGCGCAAGATCCGCCAGCCGTTCGTCGATGGCCGACCGCTGCCCATCCAGCCGTTCGAGCGCGGTCGTCGCCGAATCGCTAGCCCGGTTGGCGTCGCGGATTTCCCGTTCGGCCGAGGCGGCGGCGGCTCGTGCCTCTTCGCCTGCACGTCGTTGCTCTTCGACCGCCGCCGCCGCCGCATCGCGCGCGGCGATCGCATCCGCGACGTCGGCGTCGAGCGCGGGCATCTGGTCGTCGAGTTGCGCCAACCGGTTGACGCGCAGCAGCCGTTCCGCCGCCGCGGCCCCCACGCCGACGCTGACGAAGCCATCCCAGCGGCGGACTACGCCGTCGCGCGTCACCAGCCGCTGCCCGACTGCCAGCGTCTGGCCATCGTCGGTATTGGCGACGCCGACCTGCGAGAGCCTCCGGCGAAGCTGCGGCGGCGCGGCGACATGATCGATCAACGGTTCGAGCCCGCCCACGAGCGCCGGATCGCCGGGAAGCGGATCGCTCCCCTGCCAGCGGCGCGGCCCCTCGTCGCCAAGGGCGGCCTCGATATCGTCGCCCAGCGCCGCCGCCAGCGCGCGCTCATATCCCGGGTCGGCGCGGAGTTCGGCCAGCGCGGCCCCGCGCCCTAGGTTCAGCGCGCGCGCCAAGGCGCTCCGCTCAGCAGCGGCGGCGCTTTGCGCGGCCCGAGCGGCAGCCAGGCGGCTCTCGGCCTGATCGCGTGCCTCAGCACCCGCGGCGCGTCCGCGTTCGGCTTGGTCGAGGGCCGCCTCGGCCTTTGCCAGGGCGTCGGAGGCAGCGGACAGCCGCCGTTCCGCGTCCTCGATCGACGCGCGCTCGTCGGCTCCGTCGCCAAGGTTTGCCCTTTGCTCGGCCAGCCTCGCCTGATCGGCCCCCACTCGCCGCGCCTGGCTCTGCGCCGCCTCGACCGCGGCCTCGGCCACGCGTCGTTCGGCGCGCATCGCGGCCTGCTTCGCGAGCAGCTCGGCAAGCGCAGCCTCGGCTTCCCGCGAGGCCGCTTCGGCCTGGTTGAGTTCGCCCGCAATCCGCGCAGCGATCGTCTCGGCATCTGAGAGCCGCGCATCGATCGCTTCCTGCTCGGCATCGAGCGCGGCGACCGCGCGCGCGGCGTCGGCCTTGAGCGCCTGTTCGCGCGCGGTGTCGGTGGCGAGCGACCCCGCCAGTCGCTCCAGTTCGGCAAGGCGTCGAACGACCGTGTCGCGGCGCGCGCGGGCCGTGGCGAGTTGGTGGGCGAGGTTGCGGCCCGAATCGCGCGCCGCGACCGCTGCATCGCGACGCTGCCCGAGCACCGTCGCCGCCGTTTCCTGCAACCGTTGCGCGACTTGGCTTGCGTCGCCCAGGCGCGTCACGTCGCCTTCCGCGGCCTTCGCCTCGTTCCCAGCCGCGACCGCCGCGCGGTCGGATTCGGCCCAGCGCGCAAAAATCAATTTGCCCTCGGACAGGCGGATCTTGTCGGTCAGTGAGCGATAGCGCTCGGCCGCACGCGCCTGTCGTCGCAGCGAGGCGGCGCGGGCTTCCTGGTCGGACAACAATTCGTCGAGCCGTTGGAGGTTCGCTTCGGTCGCGCGCAGCTTGGACTCGGCGTCCTTGCGCCGGGCGTGAAGGCCGGAAATGCCCGCCGCTTCCTCGAGCATCTGGCGGCGTTCGACCGGCTTGGCGGCGATCACCGCGCCGATCCGCCCCTGGCTGACCAGCGCCGGCGAATGCGCGCCAGTGGCGGCATCGGCGAACAGCAGCGACACGTCCTTCTGCCGGACATCGCGGCCGTCGATACGATAGGCCGAACCCGCCCCCCGCTCGATCCGGCGGGTGACTTCGCTTTCGCCGTCGCCGGGCTGCTCGATCAGCAGCGACACCTCGGCGAAGTCGCGCGCCGAGCGGGTCGCGGTGCCGGCGAAGATGACGTCTTCCATCCCGCCACCGCGAAGCGACTTGGCGCTCGCCTCGCCCATCACCCAGCGGATGGCCTCAAGCAGGTTGGATTTGCCGCACCCATTGGGGCCGACCACGCCGGTCAGCCCCGGTTCGATGCGCAGTTCGGCGGGCTCGACGAAGCTCTTGAAGCCGCTGAGTTTCAGCCTTCGAAAGCGCAACCTGTCGAACCCCCCGGTATTGCGGCCTTACCCGGCCAGCGCGGTCTTGATGGCGTTCTCGACCTGGGTCCAGGTCGGGGTGCCCGCCTGGATTTCGACGACTTCGCCGCCGATCAGGAAGGTCGGCGTGCCCGGAATGTTGTACTGCGAGGTGGCGTCGCTGTTCATCTGGACCAGCCGGTTCACTTCTGCCTCGTTGCCCAGGCACTGGTCGGCCTTGGCGCGCGGGACGCCGCGCATCGAAGCGTACTGCTTCAGCCCGCCAAGGTCGGCGATGGTGGAGAATTGCTGTGCCGGCGGCATCGACTGGAGCGCTTGCAGGCGCGCGGGGTCGGCGGTCTGGATCTTCTGGATCCAGTCGGCCTGGTCGGCGAACAGGTTGCGCGTGAGGCCGAAGAAACCGGCCTCGCCGCTGCAGCGCGCCAGCAGCGACGCGGTCATGTCGAACGGGTCGCGGACGTAGTTGCGAAGCTCGTAGCTGACGAGGCCCTTCTTGACGTAATTGTCGATCAGCGGCTTGACGCCCTGCTCCTCAAACTCGGCGCAGTGCGAGCAGGTCATCGATGCAAATTCGACCAGCTTCACCTGCGCCTGCGGGTTGCCCATCGCGAAGCCGCCCTCGGGCGTCTTGGCGACGACGGTCGACCAGTCGCCGTTGTTGGGCGCCGGGACCGGCGCTGCGGTGACTTCGGGCGCCGCGACATTGTTGGCCGTCTGCTCGCTGTTACAGGCGGTCGCGATCAGCGCGGTCGAGGCGGCAAGGATGATGGCAGCAGTCTTCATGTCGTTCATTCGCTCCGGGTGATGGAAGTCAGGATAATGGGGACGAGTTTTTCGACCACCGGCTTACCGGTCGATCCGGCAAGGCTGGAGGCAAGCGATTCGAGGCAGGCGCGAAGCTCGGGATCGGCAATCTCGCGTAGCCCTTCTCCCAGCGCGGCGGGGATCGGCGCGGGTGTCGGCCGCACCGGCGACGGCGCCGGGCGCGGGGCGCGGCCCTGGCGAAAAGCGATCTTGGCGATGGCTTCGTAACCGAAGAAGCGATTGACCCGCTCGGCGATCATCGGCGCCAGATGCTGGATCAGCGGGGCATGCGCGCCCTCGACGAACAGGGTCAACGTTCCGCCCGACTTGGCGCCGCCGGGGAAACGGATCGATTCGGGCGTGGAGACCTTGGCGTAGCGTTCGCCGACGATCTCCGCCCAGCGGCTGACCACCGCGCCTTGGACGAAACCGAAGCGCTTGAAGGTCGATCCGGCAATGTCGTGCACAAGGTCGCCCGCCGCGCGCGCATGGCCGCGGCGCGGGGCGTCTTCGGCCTTGGGGGTACGCGGGGACTTCGCCATCGCGGCGGACCATGCCATAGGCTTGCCATGCTCGCCAGTGCGCAAAGCGTATCGTCTCCCGCGTCCCGGCTGCTCGCCCATTATGACGCCCACGCCCGCGAATTGCCGTGGCGAAGCCCGCCCGGTTCGCCGCCGCCCGATCCCTATCGCGTGTGGCTGTCGGAGGTGATGCTCCAGCAGACCACGGTCGCCACGGTCCGACCACGCTTCGAGCGCTTCCTCGATCGCTGGCCGACGAGCGAAGACCTCGCGGCGGCCGACGACGCCGAAGTGCTCGGCGAGTGGGCCGGTCTTGGATATTATGCCCGCGCCCGCAACCTGATCGCCTGCGCCCGCGAAGTGACCGCGCGCGGCGGGTTTCCAACGTCCGAAGCAGAGCTTCGCGAACTGCCCGGACTTGGCGCCTACACCGCCGCCGCAGTCGCCGCGATCGCGTTCGGGGAGCGCGCGGTGGTGGTCGACACCAATGTCGAGCGAGTGGTCGCGCGGCTCCACGGCCTCGACCGACCGATCGCCGAGATCAGGCCGGAGATCCGCCGGCTTGCCGACGCAATGACCCCCGCCGATCGTCCTGGCGACTTCGCGCAGGCGATGATGGACCTTGGCGCCACGATCTGCCGGCCGAAAGCGCCGGCGTGCCTCGCCTGCCCACTCCATGACGATTGCCTCGCCTTCGCGAGCGGCGATCCGGAAGCCTTTCCGGCGCCGAAGGTCAGAAAGGCACGACCGCACAAGCATGGGGTCGCCTGGTGGACCGAGCGTGACGGCGAGTTGTGGCTCGTCCGACGCCCAGATCGGGGGATGCTGGGCGGGATGGCGGCGCTTCCGGGGCCGGAGTGGCAGGAGGAAGAGCCCGTCGATTCGGCGCTTGCCAGCGTCGCGCATGGCTTCACCCACTTCACGCTCGACCTTCACCTCGTCGAGAAGTCCGAGCCGCACGGCGAAGGGTGGTGGCACCCGCTCGACCGGATTTCCGACGCAGGGCTGCCGACGCTATACGCGCGAGCGGTGGCGGCAGTGATCGGGGGGCGTAACGCCGATGCGGCCTGATCCTTTCTTTGCCGGCCCCGGGCTTGATCGCGCCGACCATCTTCGCGGCGATCCCGACGCAATCCGGGCGCTTGCCCGGCGAAGCGATGCCCGCTGCCTCCACTGGACCGATGGTGCCCCCAGCCTCGACGACAAGGGCTCTCTGCGTTGGGAGCCATTCGGGGGCCAAGCGCCACTCTTCCTCGGGCTCGACGGTGTCGCGCCGCGCTTCTCGACCCTGCCGCCGCTCGAGGTTGCCGAGCATGCGCGGTCGCATTTCGGATTGCTGTCGCTACTCCACGCAGACGATGCGCCGACCTTTGCCGCGGCCCTCAGCCTCGCCAACTGGCATCGTCGTCACGGCCATTGCTCGGTCTGTGGTTCGGCCACCGCGCCCAACCGCGGCGGCTGGTCGCGCGCCTGTCCCGCTTGCGGCGCCGAACATTATCCGCGCGTCGACCCGGTGGTGATCATGCTGGCAAGCCATGGGGATTGCCTGCTGCTCGGACGCCAGCCGTCCTACCCGCCCGGACGTTATTCGGCGCTGGCGGGCTTCGTGGAACCGGGCGAGACGATCGAGGCCGCCGTCGCGCGCGAACTGAAGGAAGAAGCGGGCATCGCAGTGCGCGAAGTGACCTATGTCGCCAGCCAGCCCTGGCCTTTCCCCTCGTCGCTGATGATCGGCGCTCATGGCATCGCCGACGACGACCTGCTGACGATCGACACGAACGAACTGGACGACGCTCGCTGGTTCACGCGCGAAGAGGTCGAAGCGGCGCTGAGCGGGGCGCCCGATCCGGCCTTCCTGCCCCCGCCGCCGGCGGCAATCGCGCATACGCTGCTTGCGTGGTGGCTGGACGCTTGAAGTGACGCCTTTGCCGCCGTAAAGGCGCAAGCAACTTTCACTTTAAGCCAGCGGCGTGACCGCACGGGGTTTCATGGACGATCGCAACAATACTATTGCCGGCTGGGTCCTGTTTGCCGGAATCGTCGCCCTGGGATCGTCGATCGTGGCGGGCGAATCGTTCAAGGGCGAGCGGCCCGAGGAGATGGGCTACCCGATTGAAGGCGTGGTCGAGGAAGGCGCGAGCGGCGAAGCCGCCAAGCCGATCGAATTCTACCTTGCCACCGCCGACGTCGCGAAAGGCGAGCAGGTGTTCAAGAAGTGCACCGCCTGCCACACCGTCGACCAGGGCGGCGCCAACGGCCTTGGCCCGAACCTGTGGGCGACCTTGGGCAAGCCGCACGGCCACGTCCCGGGCTTCGCCTATTCGCCCGCGCTGAAGGGCGTCCCGGGCACCTGGGACTGGACCTCGATGAGCGAATGGCTCGCCAGCCCGAAGAAATATGCGCCGGGCACCAAGATGACCTTTGCCGGCCTGTCGAACCCGGAAGAGCGCGCCAACGTCATTGCCTTCCTGAACAGCAAGAGCCCGTCGCCGCTGCCGCTTCCGGCCGCGCCGCCTGAAGGTGCGCCCGCGGGTGCCGCCGATCCGGCCGCGGGCGACAAGGCCGCTGCGGAAGCCGAAGATGCTGGTGCCGCAAAAGCTCCCGACCAGCCGGTCCTGAACGATATGCAGGCGGCCAAGGGCGGCGAGAAGAGCACCGGCGGCGACGCCGCTCCGATCAGCCAATAAGGGACTGGCGCGGTGGTCAGCTCAAAAGCGGCCACCGTCGCCGACTATCTTGCCGAACTGGACCCGGATCGCCGCGTCGAGATCGAGCGCGTTCGCGCCCTCGTCAACGATGCCATCCCGCCCGGCTATGACGAGCGCATGGCGTGGGGAATGATCTGCTGGGACGTGCCACTCGCCGTCTCCGGCCCGACCTACAACGGCCAGCCGCTCGCTTATGTCGCACTCGCCGCGCAGAAGAACGCCAACAGCCTGTACCTCAACTGCGCCTATTCGAGCGCCGAGCGGACCGAACGCCTGAAAGTGGTCGCGGCCGACGCGGGAAAGAAGCTCGACATGGGCAAGTCGTGCCTGCGCTTCAAACGCGCCGACGACCTCCCGCTCGACGCGATCAACGAGGAGATCGCATCGGCTACACCGCAGCAGTTCGTCGCGATCGCCGAGGCGGCAAGGGCCCGCTGATCAGGTGAGTTCGTAGTGGGCGCGGACCGCGTCCCACGCTTCGTCGGCGGTTTCGCACCATGTGATGAGGTCGAGGTCGTGAAGCGAGATCACGCCTTCCTCGGCCAGCGCGTGGAAGTCGACGACGCGGTTCCAGAATTCCTTGCCGAACAGCAGGATCGGAAGCGGGCGAACCTTTCCGGTCTGGATCAGGGTCAGCAGCTCGAACATTTCATCGAAGGTGCCGAACCCGCCCGGGAATACCGCGACCGCACGCGCACGAAGCAGGAAGTGCATCTTGCGAAGCGCGAAATAATGGAACTGGAAGCTGAGATCGGGGGTAACGTAGGTGTTGGGCAGCTGTTCGTGCGGCAACACAATATTGAGCCCGATCGACTCCTGCCCGGCCTCGGTCGCGCCGCGGTTGGCGGCTTCCATGAACGACGGACCGCCTCCGGAGCAGACGACGAAATGACGCTGGCCATCGTCGTCGACCGGAAAGCGGCTGACCATTCCAGCCAGCTTCTTGGCCTCGTCGTAATAATGCGACTTTTCGACCAGCCGCGTCGCGACGGTGCGGTCCCAGTCGGATTTCGCTGCATCGAGCAGCGCCTTGGCCTTGGAAGGCTCCGGCACGCGCGCCGATCCGTAGAAGACGAAGGTCGAGGCGATGTCGGCCTCGTTCATCAGCAATTCGGGCTTCAGCAGCTCAAGCTGGAAACGAACGGCGCGCAGATCTTCGCGCAAGAGGAAGTCGTTGTCCTGAAACGCCAGCTTGTAGGCGGCGCTTTCGGTCTGCGGCGACGAAGGAACATGCTTGGCGGCGGCGGCATCGACCTTCGAGGTCGGGAAAATCCGCTTGGGGGGTGTGTTGTCGGTCATGAGGGGAGCGGCCTTAGCTGGCGACGCTCCCCTCGACCAGTCCCCTAGGCGACGACTTCCTTCGAAGAGCCACTCCAGTCGATGCGGCGGGTAGCGTACATCACCGCCGCCAGGGCCGCGAACAGAAGCAGCGACCCGATCAGGAGCGAGAACGCCTCAAGCCCGAGCAGGATGTAGAGCACGGCATACAGACCGACGAGCAGCCCCCCGATCACATAGCCGCGTTTCCAACTGCCCAGGACGGCCGCCGAATAGGCCGTGTTCAATCCCGCGATCGCCAGCGACGCGACGATGTACGCGGCGGTGAACCCGATCACCTCGGCAAAGGCGAGCAGGAGGACGAAGAACAGCACGATCGCCGCCCCCATCAGCAGATATTCGACCCCCGTCACGCGCACGCCACCGATGATGTCGAACATCAACAGCGCGACGAAGGTAAAGCCGATGAACAGGAAGCCGTACTTCGTCGCCCGGTCGATGCGCGAATAGAGGTCGACCGGCTGGACCAGCTCGATCGAGGCGACCTCAGCGACCTGACGCGCTCCGTCGACGGCCACGGGCGCTTCTGGAAGTCCCTGCCCCGCCGTGATGTTGCTTTGTCCCTTGTCGGCGGTCGAGATCAGCGAACGGCCCAGCGCGAGATTGCCGATGCGGTAATCGGAAGCGAAGCCATCCTTGGCGACGCGCCGGATGCCGGGCAGGAAGTCGCCTTTGAACGACGGGCTGGCCCAGCTGCTCTTCACTGCCCAATGGGTGTCACCGGCGTGCGGCGCGAGGCCGAGGCTGCTGTTGCCGCGAAAGCCATAGTCGAAGGTGACGGCCATCGGCCGCCCGATCAGAGGCGTCGCATCGACGAAGGCAAAGAAGCCGCGTCCGGGACCGCTTCCGCCGCCCGGCTGCAACCGCGCCGCGACCCGGTCGACCGTCACCTTGGGGTTTGCGCCCAGCCCGCGAGGGTCGCTGAGGCCGAAGCGCAATTTGGCGCGCGCCAGATCCATCTGCGCCGGCGCCACGCCGAAACGCGCGAGGTCGGGCGGAAAGGCGAAACGCGCAGCGCCCTTGGCTCCGGCGGAATAGACCACCGCTTCGTAGATCGATCGCTTGCGAAGCTCGGGTTCGATCGTGGTCGCGATGTCGGCGGCCTCAGGCTCCAGCGTCAGTTCGCGCCACACTTCGCGGCTGGTCGTCACGCGGTTGATCCCGTCGCCGATGCTTTCCTGCGCGGTGGTCCGATAGGGAATGACGAGCACCGGCCCACTGATCGTCTGCGGCCCGCCCCATCCTTCGGTAATCGATTGCCGCGCTTCGTTCGACTGGTTCTGCCGGTCGTAGATCAGCAGCCAAACCGAGAAGAGCGGGATGGCGAGCGCCAATCCGATCAGGACCGCAAACAGCAGTTTGCGGCCCGGGGTTTTCTGCCCGTCCGATGCATACATGACGTCGTCTCCCGTGGTTGGAACTCGGTTCGTCTACGGGAATGCACGGTTCGTCGTCAACCGTTCGTCGCTATTTTGGCACGGTTCGTCGGCTCGCTCAAAAGATCAGGGCGCCCGGATTGCTCCGGACGCCCTGCATTTTCTCAACGCTGGCAGTGACTTAGTACACACGCGCCTTCGGCTTGATGTAATCGATCTCGTCGGTGAGCGTGTAGTCGTGGACCGGTCGGTAGTCGATCTTCACCGATCCGCCCTTGCCACCCCAGCCGTCGAATGTCGCGATCGTGTGCTTCATCCAGTTGGCGTCGTCGCGATCGGGGAAATCCTCGTGCATGTGTGCGCCGCGGCTCTCCTTGCGGTTGGCGGCGCAATGCATCGTCACCACCGCCTGGCCGAGCATGTTGTCGAGCTCGAGCGTCTCGATCAGGTCGCTGTTCCAGATCAGGCTGCGGTCGGCGATGCGCACGTCGGCCAGCTTGCCATAGATTGCGTCGATCTTGGCGACGCCTTCGGCCAGCGTCTTTTCGGTGCGGAACACTGCGCAGTCGGCCTGCATCGTGCGCTGCATCTCCTCGCGGATCGAAGCGGTAGTGGTGTTACCGTCGGCGTGGCGGAACTTGTCGAGCCGCTCGACCGCGATCGCGCCCGATTCCTTGGCCAGCGTCGGCTGCGCCGCGCCGGGCTTAATTACTTCCGCCAGGCGAAGACCGGCGGCGCGGCCGAAGACGACCAGATCGATCAGGCTGTTCGAGCCCAGGCGATTGGCGCCGTGGACGCTGACGCACGCCGCTTCGCCGACCGCGAACAGGCCGGGCACGACGGTGTCGGGCTCGCCATTCTTCAGGTGGACGACCTCGCCGTGATAATTGGTCGGGATTCCCCCCATGTTGTAGTGGACCGTGGGCGTGACCGGGATCGGCTGGCGCGTCAGGTCGACCCCGGCGAAGATCTTCGCGGTTTCGGAAATGCCCGGAAGCCGCTCGGCCAGAATCTTCGGATCGATGTGGTCGAGGTGAAGGAAGATGTGATCCTTATGCTCGCCGACGCCGCGGCCTTCACGGATCTCCATCGCCATCGAACGTGACACGACGTCTCGGCTGGCGAGGTCCTTCGCCGACGGCGCGTAGCGCTCCATGAAGCGCTCGCCTTCGGAATTGGTCAGGTAGCCGCCCTCGCCGCGCGCGCCCTCGGTGATGAGCACGCCCGCGCCGTAAATTCCGGTCGGGTGGAACTGGACGAACTCCATGTCCTGGAGCGGCAGGCCGGCACGGAGCACCATCGCATTGCCGTCGCCGGTGCAGGTGTGCGCCGACGTCGCCGAGAAGTAGCATCGACCGTATCCGCCGGTCGCCAGCACCACGGCTTGCGCGCGATAGCGGTGGATCGAGCCGTCATCGAGGTTCATCGCGATGACGCCGCGGCACACGCCGTCTTCCATGATCAGGTCGAGCGCGAAATATTCGATGAAGAAGTCGGCGTCATACTTCAGGCTCTGCTGGTAGAGCGTGTGAAGCATCGCGTGGCCGGTGCGGTCGGCGGCGGCGCAGGTGCGCTGCGCGGCCGGGCCTTCGCCCATGTTCTGGGTCATGCCGCCGAAGGCACGCTGGTAGATCTTGCCCTCGTCGGTGCGGCTGAACGGCAGGCCGGCATGCTCCAGCTCGTATACCGCCGCAGGCGCCTCGCGGCACAGATATTCGATCGCATCCTGGTCGCCCAGCCAGTCCGACCCCTTGACGGTGTCGTACATGTGCCAGGTCCAGTGATCCGGTCCCATGTTGCCGAGGCTGGCGGCGATCCCGCCCTGCGCCGCGACGGTGTGGCTGCGCGTCGGGAAGACCTTGGTGACGCACGCGGTCTTCAGGCCCTTTTCCGCGGCGCCCATCGTCGCGCGAAGGCCCGATCCGCCGGCACCGACGACGACGACGTCGTAAACATGGTCGATGATCTTGTAGGAGGTCATGCCGCGGCGGCTCCAAGGGCGATGCGGGCGAGCGCGAGCAGCGCCGCGGCGCCACCGGCAATCGCCAGGATGGTGAGGATGAAGTGGACCGCGACGCGATTGCCTTCGTGGTGGACATAGTCGTCGACCACGACCTTGAGGCCGTCGAGCCCGTGCTTGAACGCGTAGAAGACGAACAGGCCCATCGGCACCGACGCCCACGCCGAGCCGAGCCATTCGAGCAGCGTTCCGCGATCGAAATCGGGGAGGATCAGCAGCGAGAAGACCAGCCACAGCGAAAGCAGGACGAGGACCACGCTCGTAAAGCGTTCTTCGAGCCAGTGATGGCCGCCATGGCCCGCCGGTCCAAGGCCGCGAACCTTGCCAAGCGGCGTGGCGCTGCTTTCGACGCTCATCGACCGACCCCCAACAGGATGAACCACGTCACGGCGGTGGCGAAGATCGACAGCGCGATCGTCATGATCGCCCAGAAGCGATTGACCTTCAGCTCATAACCCGCACCCGTATCGAGCACGAGGTGACGCAACCCCGAAAAGAAATGCTGCCAGAACGCCCAGGTCAGCGCGACCAGCACGATGATCGCCAGCGGGATTCCGGCGGGCGCGTAGCCGATCACCGAGCTGAAGCGCGCGTAGCTTTCCTCGCCGCCCGACAGCGCCGCGAGCCACCAGGTGAGCAGGCCGAGACCCGCGACGGTGAGCCCGCTTCCGGTCACGCGGTGAAGGATCGAGACCAGCATGCCCGGCCCCCATTTCCAGATCGTCAGGTGCGGCGACAGCGGCCGCGGGTGCGTCGGGGTCATGGATCCTCGTTTTCGCGCATGAGAAATGTCCCGCACCCCCTAGCATCATCGGCGACGCTGGCAAGATTGCGAGGGGCTAACCGGCTCTTAACCAATGGCGGGCCATAGCGGAGCCGACGAACGCAATACCTCACTTTCAAGGAACGATACGGTCATGGCGACAGCGATGCAGGAAACCAGCAACGGCGACTACGACCTGCCGCGGGGCCTGGGCTTCTACGACACGACCGGCGACCTCCCCCAGCGCGCCCGCGAGCTGTGGGCGACGATCGCCCCGGCCGACACCGCCATCGCCCGCGAATTCTGGAAGCAGTACGCTCGATCGCCCGAGCTTGCCGAGCGCCTGACCGACGCGCAACTCGACCAATATGCGACCGCGATCACCCCCTACCTTCGCGCCAAGTTCGAACGGGTCGACCGCCGCGAATGGGTCGATACCGCGCGCACCTATGTCGAAAAGGCGCTCGGCTCGGGCCTGACCCTGTCGACCCTGTTGTCGGGCCTGTCGGCGGAAACCGAGGAAGCGTTCCGCGCGATCCGCGCCGCGACCGAGTCGACCGACGACCAGGTCCGCCTCGCACGTACCCTGTCCGAGATCCAGATGCTGGAGATCGACGTCTTCTTCCATCACGCCATCGCCATCACGCGCAAGGAAAGCGACCAGCTTCAGGCGCGGCAGGCGGGCGAGTTCAATTCCAAGGTGCTCAGCGTGGTGCAGAGCTGCACCAGCGAGAGCGAGCAGCTTCGTGGGCTTGCGATGACGACCTCGTCGGCGGCACGCGGCATGCTTGGCAAGACCAGCGAAGTCGCCGCTGCGGCCGAACAGTCGGCGGTAGCGATGCGCGAAGCGGCGCAGACCGCCGCGGGCCTGATCCGCGCGATCGAGGATGCCCGCACCGAAGTCGAAGTCGCCTCCGACGTCGCGCTTCGTGCCGGCGGACAGGCCGAGGCCGCGGTCAAGGTCAGCCAAGCGCTCAGCAACCATGTCGAGGCGATCGAATCGATCCTCGGCCTCATCCGCGACATTGCCGGGCAGACCAACCTGCTCGCACTCAACGCCACCATCGAAGCGGCGCGCGCGGGCGATGCCGGCCGCGGCTTCGCGGTCGTCGCACAGGAAGTGAAGAGCCTCGCCAGCCAGACGGCGCGCGCGACCGACGACATCACCGCGAAGATCAGCGCGATCACCGCCGCGACCAAGCAGACGGTCGAAGCCAACGGGTCGATCAGCAAGACCGTCGAAGAAGTGCAGACCTCCGCCGACCGCATCCGCCAGGCAATGGAGTTGCAGGCGCAGACGGTGACGATGATCACCGCCGCGGTCGACGAGACCGCGCTTGCTGCCGATTCGATGTCGTCGACCATCGCCGCGATCCGCAGCGACACCGAGAGCGTCGCGCGCGACATCGACGGGGTCGAGCAGGGCTTCGGCCGCTTCAGCGATCAGATCGACACCTTCCGCGCGACGACCAGCGATTTCGTGTCGAAGTTCGCGGCCTGACCATTCCCAGTCATGGGGCGCCTCGTCTAAGGCGTCCCCATGAATATCCTTCTCACGGGCGCCAGCCGCGGCATCGGCGCCGCGGCGCTGACCGCGCTTCGCAACGCCGGTCATCGCGTCATCGGCCAATCGACCGCGGGTGACGCCGATCTGGTCGCCGCCGACTTCACCGATCCGGCTGCGCCCCGCGCCCTTTGGGAAGCCGCGTTCGACCGGCTCGACGGGCGGATCGACGTACTGGTCAACAACGCCGGCGTGTTCGAAGCGATCGCCGACAATGCTGGCGACGAGGAATGGCATGCGGCGTGGAACCGCACGCTGACCATCAACCTGCAGGCCAGCGCCGACCTGTGCCGCCATGCCATCGCCCACTTCCGATCGTCGGCGACACCCGGCGGGCGCATCGTCAACGTCGCCAGCCGCGCCGCCTATCGCGGCGACAGCCCCGGTCACTGGCACTATGCCGCATCGAAGGCCGGCATGGTGGCGATGACCAAGAGCATCGCGCGCGGCTATGCCGCCGAGAACATCCTGGCGTTCGCGGTCTGCCCCGGCTTCACCATGACCGGCATGGCCGAGGATTATCTGTCGAGCCGCGGCGGCGACAAGCTGCTCGCCGACATCCCGCTTGGCCGCGTCGCCAGCGCCGAGGAAATCGGCGAGACGATCCGCTGGCTCGCGACCGACGCGCCGCCCTCGGCCACCGGCGCGGTCATCGACGTCAACGGAGCAAGCTATGTTCGTTAGTCTCGTCCTGCTCGCGGCCGCGCAGCAGATCACCATTCCCCTCGGCCGCGCACCGCGCCAAGTCGAGCGCCCCCGCGCGCCGATCGAGACGGCCGGCCCGCGCTGGGCCGCGACCTGCGGCGACTCGACCGACTGGGACAAGCGTGCGCCGGCGGTGCGGATCCACGCGAACACCTACCTAGTCGGGACCTGCGGCATCTCGTCGATCCTGATCACCGGCAGCGACGGCCACGTCCTCATCGACGGCGGCACCGAAGCCGGCGCCGAGGTGATCGCCGCCAACATCCGTGCGCTCGGTTTCAAGCTGACCGACGTGAAGTATCTGCTCCACAGCCACGAGCATCTCGACCATGTCGGCGGCACCGCGCGCCTCCAGCAGCTGACCGGCGCGACCCTGATCGCATCGGCGCCGGCCAAGCGGGTGCTCGACACCGGCCTGCCCAGCACCGACGACCCGCAAGCCGGGATGCACAAGCCTTTTCCCGCCGCGACGGTCGGCCGCGTGATCGGCGACAAGGGCGAGGTTCGCCTCGGCAATCTGCTGCTCACCGCGATCACGACCCCCGGGCACACCCCCGGCGCGCTCAGTTGGCGCTGGGAAAGCTGCGAAGGCGCGGTGTGCCGGACGATGGTCTATGCCGACAGCCTCAGCCCAGTCAGCCGCGACGATTATAAATTCTCGGCGCATTCCGCGACGCTTGCCGCGTTTCGCGCGTCGATCGCCAAGGTCGCCGCCAGCCGTTGCGAGATCCTATTGACCCCGCACCCGTCTTCCAGCGCAATGAAGGAACGGATGACGGGCAAGCAGCCGCTGTTCGACGAGAATGGGTGCCGCAACTACGCGGCGACGCTGACGCGCAAACTCGACGAGCGCCTCGCCAAGGAAGCCGCGAAATGAGCTGGCGAGTCACCCTCCACTGTTCGCGCGCCGAAGCCGAAGCGCTGCCCGAGAGCGAGGACCTTTTCCCCTTCGCGGATGAGCCGCCGGTAATCGTCGCCGACGAGCCTGACCCGCACGCACCCGACGACTGGCGGATCCACGCCTATTTCGCCGAGCAGCCGACCACGCGGGAACTCGTCCTGCTTCGCCGCCTCTCCCCGGCGTCGGAGATCGAGCAGGAATATCTGGGGGAGGACGATTGGGTGACGATGAGCCAGGCGGGCCTCGAGCCGATCCGCGCCGGCCGCTTCTTCGTACACACGCCCACCCACGCGCCCGACGATGGTGCGATCAATTTCCAGATCGACGCGGGCCTTGCCTTCGGGACCGGCCAGCACGACACCACTGCCGGCTGCCTAACCGCGCTCGACCGGCTGGAGCAAAGCGGCAAGCGCTACGCCAACATCGCCGACATCGGCACCGGCACCGGTCTACTTGCCTTCGCGGCGATGAAGCTGTGGCCAGATGCACTTGCGATCGCCACCGACATCGACCCGATCAGCATCGACGTCACCGCCGACAATGCACGCATCAACGCAATCCCGGTCGGCGAGGGGGAGGGCGAACTCGCGCTCGCGGTCGCCAACGGGATGGACCATCCATCGCTCGCCGAGCGAGCGCCCTTCGACCTGCTTATCGCCAACATCCTGGCCGGACCGTTGATCGAACTGGCCCCCGCCTTCGCGAACAGCGTTGCGCCGAACGCCAGCATCGTCCTTGCCGGCTTGCTCGATACGCAGGCCGACGCGGTGGTTGCGGCTTATGAGGCTGAGGGCTGCAACGTCGTCGAGCGCGGCGACGGCGAGTGGTGCGTGCTGGTGCTCGAGGCTAAGTCCGCCGCCTGATCGTCGCGACCGAGGCGACCACGATCACCAGGGCCGTTGGCGCGATCCAGTCCAGCCACGGGTCGACCTTCTGCCACACGATCGGATCGAGCCCGCCCCACCACGGCATGTTGGCGCGAACACCGTCGCCATGATGCTCGATCCAGCGATATTCGGCCTGCGTTATCTCGCGTGAGATGGCCCAACCCGCTCCGGCGATCGCGCCGCCCCACCAGCTTCGCGTGACCCCGACGACCAGCAACTGGATCGCGAGCGCGAGCGCCAAGTGGGCTAGCATCAGCTGTTCGCCACGATCTCGGCCCATTCGGCTTCGGTCGCGACACGGACGCCGAGGTCAGCGGCCTTCTTCAGCTTCGACCCCGCGCCGGGCCCCGCGACGACCAGGTCGGTCTTCGCGCTGACGCTTCCTGCGGCGCGCGCGCCGAGGCGCTCGGCCTGCGCCTTGGCCTCGTCGCGGCTCATCGTTTCCAGCGTGCCGGTGAAGACGATCGTCTTGCCGGTCCATTCGGTTTCGCGTGCCTGGCTGACGAACGCGGCGGGCTTGGCGAGCGCGAGCAGGTCGGCGAGCGCCTCGCGGTTGTGCGGTTCGTGGAAGAAGTCCGCGAGTGCTTCGGCGACCACCGGCCCGACGCCCTCGACCGCCGACAGTTCGGCCTCCGCTCCCTCTCCGGTCGCCGCCGCCTGAAGCGCCTCGATCGTCCCGAACGCGCGTAGCAAATCCTTTGCCGTCACCGCGCCGACGTGGCGGATGCCAAGTCCGAACAGGAAGCGCGCCGGGTCGAAGCCCTTGCGCGCCTCGATCGCGGCGAGAAGGTTGTCGACGCTCTTTTCCTTCCACCCTTCGCGTCCGATCAGATCGTCACAGTGCGCCTTCAGGCGGAAGATGTCGGCGGGTGCGTCGAGCCAGCCCAGCGAGACGAACTCGACGATGCTCTTTTCGCCGAGCCCGTCGATGTCCATCGCCCCGCGCGACACGAAATGCTTCAGTCGCTCGATCCGCTGCGCCGGGCAGATCAGCCCGCCGGTGCAGCGAACGTCGACCTCGCCCTCCTCGGCGACTGCTTCGGACCGACATTCGGGACAATGGTCGGGAAAGACGAACGCGTCGCGGGCAGTGTCGCGAGTCAGATTTTCGACCACTTGCGGGATGACGTCGCCCGCGCGCTGGATGCGGACGCGGTCGCCGACGCGGAGCCCCAGCCGGGCGATCTCGTCACGATTGTGGAGCGTGACATTGGCGACGATTACCCCGCCGACACCGACCGGCTTCAACCGCCCGACCGGGGTCAGCTTGCCCGTCCGTCCGACCTGGATGTCGATCGCGAGCAACTCGGTCTCTGCCTGCTCGGCGGGGAATTTATGCGCCAGCGCCCAGCGCGGAGCGCGCGCAACCTGGCCCAGCCGTTCCTGCCAGTCGAGGCGGTCGACCTTGTAGACCACGCCGTCGATATCGAACGGCAGGTCGGCGCGCGCATGCTCGATCGCATGATAGTGCGCGAGCGCCTCGTCGGTCGTCGCCACCAGCCGGAGCAGGTCGCTGACTAGAAAGCCCAGTGCTGCGAGCGCAGCCATCGCCTCGCCCTGCGTGTGGCCGAGCGGTTCGCTGAGGTCGCCCCAGCCGTGCGCAAGGAATCGCAGCGGCCGCGCTGCGGTGGTCGCCGGGTCCTTCTGACGGAGCGACCCCGCGGCGGCGTTACGCGGATTGGCGAAAATCTTTCCGCCCGCCGCCTCCTGCCGCCCGTTGAGCGCGGCGAAATCGGCCTTCGACATATAGACCTCGCCGCGCACCTCCAGCACCGGCGGCGCGCCGCGTAGCTGCTGCGGAATGTCGGATATCGTGCGCACGTTTGCGGTGACGTCCTCGCCCACCGTCCCGTCGCCGCGCGTCGCGGCCATCACCAGCGCGCCGTCTTCGTAGCGCAGCGAGCAACTCAGCCCGTCGATCTTGGGCTCGGCGGTCATCGCCACTTCGGCGTCGGGGCCGAGCGACAGGAAGCGGCGAACGCGGCCGACGAAGTCCGTGACCTCCTCGTCCGAAAAGGCGTTCTCCAGGCTCAGCATCGGCCGCGCGTGCGGCACCTTGGCGAGACTCGACGATGGTGCCGCGCCCACCGCTTTCGACGGGGAATCGACGCGGACGAGATGCGGGTATTGCGCCTCAAGCTCGGCATTCTCGCGCACCAGCGCATCATAATCGGCGTCCGAAATCTCGGGCGCGTCGCGGTCATGGTACGCGCGATTGTGCCGCGCAATCTCGCGCGCCAGCCGCATCAACCGATTGGCAACCTCCGCCTCGCTCACGCGAGCAGCTCCGCCATCTTCGCGACGCTCGACAGGTTGCGCGCGGTGCCGTGCTTGACCGCGGGCAGCTTCAGCTTCGTCTTGCCGATGCCCTCGCCATAGCTGACGTAGAGGCAACGCGGCCCCAGCGCGATCCGCTCCCCGGCGACGTCGCGCGCCGCGTCGATCATTGCCTGGTCCGGCTCCTCGTCGATGAAATGCGCCATCACCCGACTCGGCTTGTCGTCGGTGAAGGGATTGCCCGCCGCGGTCGCCGCCATTTCGCGGGACGAGCGGACGAAGATCGGGATGCGCTTGCCCGCATGCGCCTCAAGCGCGTCGCCAACTCGCTTTGCGACCGCCGCCTCGTCCTCGTCGCTTTCGAACAGCAGATTGCCGCTGGCGATGAAGGTGCGGACGTTGGCGAAGCCGCATTCTTCCCCGATACGCTTCAGGTCGGCCATCGGCAGCTTGCCGGTCCCGCCAACGTTCACCGCGCGGAGCAATGCGACGTAGCGGGTCACGACTCGATCTCGGCCAAGAACAGGTCGAACATCGCCCAGCTTCGCCGCGCGGCGGCGGCGTCATATTCGATCCCCGGCATCTGCCCCGTCGCGGCGGGATTGGTGAAGCCGTGGCCCACCCCGCCAAAGCCGTGAACCTGCCAGTCGCAGCCCGCCACGGTCAGTTCCTCGCCCAACGTCACGACCGACTCCGGCTTGGCAAGCGGGTCGTCCCAGCCATGGAATGCGATGATCTTGGCCCTGATTGGTTGCGGCGGCAGTCCGGGCGGGTCAAGTAAACCGTGGAAGCTGGCCACGCCCGCGATGTCGGCGCCCGAGCGCGCCAGATCGAGTGCGCACTGCCCGCCGAAGCAAAATCCGATCGCCACGACCGGCGTTTCGTCTACGCCATCGACTTCGCGCAAGGTCGCCAGCACCGACTGCAGCAGCTCGCGCATTTCCGCGCGATCGGACTTGATCGCTTCCATCGCCTTGAAAGCCTCGTCGCGACGCTCAGGCGTGAAGCGGTCACCGTAAAGGTCGGCCAGCAACACAGAGCGAGCCTTGGCGTTGAGTTCCGTCGCGAAGCGCTGTTCGAGTTCGCTGATGCCTCGCACCGTCGGGAAGAGTAGGATCGTCGATCGCGCATCGGCGACCGGATACCATTCGTGCCGCACCGCCTTGCTGGCACGCGCTTGCGCGATCTCCCTCACGCCGCCTCCAGCAGCTTCGCCGCCTGCGCGCGGGCTTCGTCGGTGATCGCTGCGCCCGAAAGCATCCGCGCGATCTCTTCGCGCCGTTCGTCGTCGGTCAGCTTGCGGACGCTGGTGCGAGTGATGGTGCCGTCGCTCGCCTTTTCGATGCGATAATGATGCGCCGCTCGCGCGGCGACCTGCGGACTGTGCGTGACCACGAGCAGCTGCGACTTTTGGGCGAGGCGGGCCAGTCGCTCGCCGATCGCGCTGGCGACCGCACCTCCCACGCCGCGATCGATTTCGTCGAAGATCATCGTCGCCGCATCGCCCGCTTCCGCCAGCGCCACCTTCAGCGCCAAGATGAAGCGCGACAATTCGCCGCCGCTCGCAATCTTGGTCAATGGCCCGAACGGTGCGCCGGGGTTGGTCGACACTTCGAATTCGACGCGGTCGCTGCCGCCCGCGCCCGGATCGGTCGGCGCGATCGCGGTACGGAATCGCGCGGCGTCGAGTTTGAGCGGCGCAAGCTCACTCGCCACAGCGGCGTCGAGCCGCGTGGCGGCTGCCGTCCGCGCTTCAGTGAGGCGCGCAGCTTCCACCGTGAAACGATCGCGCGCGCGGGAAAGCTCGGCTTCGAGCGCGGTCACTTCCTCTTCGCCGCTGTCGATCGACTCTCGGCGCGCGCGCATGTCGTCGAGCAGGGCAGGCAGCTTGTCGGGGTCGACACGATGCTTGCGGGCAAGACCGCGAATGTCGAAGAGGCGCGCCTCGGCGCTTTCCAGGTCGATCGGCGAATGCGCCAATGCCCGGCGCGCTTCCTCGACCTTCTGTTCGGCATCGGCCGCCTCGATCGTCGCGCGGTCGGCTGCGGCGAGCGCCTCGCCCAGCAGGGGGTGCGCGTCGGCGATCCGCTCCAGCCGGCGCGCGGCCTGGCGAAGCTGCGACAGCGATCCGTCCGACCCCGACAGCAATCCGTCGAGCCCGCCGAGATCATCCTCGATCCGCGCCGCCGCCTTCATCTGCTGGCGGGAGTCGGCGAGCCTTTCCTCCTCGCCTTCCTCGGGCCCCAGCTTGGCAATCTCATCGATGGAGAAGTCGAGCCATTCGCGGTCGCGCGCCGCCGCCTCGACCGCTTCACGAGTCGCCGCCAGCCGCGCGGTCAGAGCCGTAACCGCCGACCACGCGTCCGCCACCGGGCTGCGGTCGATCCGTCCGAACAGGTCGAGCAGGTCCCGGTGCCCCTTGGGATTGAGCAGCCCGCGATCGTCATGCTGGCCGTGAATCTCGATCAGGCCGAACGCCAGTTCGCGCAGCACCGACGCCGGCACCGCGCTTCCGCCAGCGAAGGCGCGGCTTCCGCCGTCGGCTTTCAGCGTGCGGCGGACGAGCAACGGCTCGCCTTCCTCGCGCTCGATGCCCTGGTCGGCCATCTGCGCCCATGACGGATGATCGGCGGGAAGTTCGAAGGAGGCGGAGACGCTTGCCTGCGCCTCGCCCGCGCGCACCAATCCGGTGTCGGCGCGCATGCCAAGCGCGAGGCCAAGGCTATCGAGGAGTATCGACTTGCCGGCGCCGGTCTCGCCGGTGAGCACGCCAAGGCCGGGCTCGAAATCAAGGTCGAGGCGGTCGATCAGCACGACATCGCGGATCGACAATTGCCTCAGCATCGGCGCGCGGCCCCCGTTGGCGCGATCGGCGCGGTCAACCCTGTGGCGCGGCCGCCGGGGCGTGACGCTGGATCAGGTCGTAGCTGCGCTGGTACCACTTGCTGCCGGGGTAGTTGGCGCCGAGCACCGCAGCCGACTTGCGTGCCTCGTCGGGGAGACCGAGGTTGAGATAAGTCTCGACCAGCCGCTCCAGAGCTTCGGGCGTGTGGGTGGTGGTCTGATACTTGTCGACGACTTCGCGGAAGCGCGTCGCCGCGGCAAGCCAATTGCCCGAGCGCTGGTAGAAGCGACCGACTTCCATTTCCTTGCCGGCAAGATGATCGTTGATCAGGTCGAGCTTCAGGCGCGCATCGTTGGCATAGCGGCTCGACGGATAGCGGCGGATCAGCTCGTTGAAGCTGTCCGAAGCCTGCTGCGTGATCTTCTGGTCGCGGCTGACGTCCTCGATCTGCTGGTAATAGCTCATCGCCACCAGATAGTTGGCGTAAGGCGCGTCCTTGTTGCCCGGATGGATCGTCAGGAAGCGCTGCGACGAACTGATCGCGTCGGGATACTTCTCCGCCATGTAATAGCTGAAGGCGCTCATCAGCTGCGCCCGGCGCGCCCAGACCGAATAGGGATGCTGGCGCTCGACCTCGTCGAATAGCTTGGCCGCGACCTCGTAATTCTGCTGGTCGAGCCGCTGCTTCGCCAGGCTGTAGAGCGTGTTGACGTCGCGCGCGACATAGGAAGTGTCGCCCTTGGCCGAATTGCGCGCGCAACCGGCGGTGACGACGAGGGCGGGCAGCAGCAGCAGCGCCGCGAGACGGGTCTTGTTCACCATGATCCTGTTCCTAGCGCGCGAGCGGGCGAAGGCCAAGCAGCCAATCGTCCGCACGCAATGGTTTCGATGGTCCGTGAGCAAAGCGCGCCCAAGCTGAACCCGCGATGATCGTCAGGCCGGATTGCCCAGGCCCGCTTCCTCGTCTTCCGAACGAAGGAAGCTGTCGGGCTTCAGCCCCAGCCACACCAGCGCCGGCGCCGACACGTAGATCGACGAATAGGTACCGATGAAGGTGCCGAGCAGGATCGCGAGCGTCAGGCCGAACAACACGTCGGGTCCGAGTGCAAGCAGCACCGCCAGCGCGAGCATGATCGACAGCGAGGTGACGATCGTGCGGCTCAGCGTCTCGTTGAGCGAGAAGTTGAGCAGCGCGACAATCTCCATCTTGCGGTATTTTCGCATATTCTCGCGGATACGGTCATAGATGACGACGGTATCGTTGAGCGAATAGCCGACGATCGCGAGGAACGCCGCGACGATGTTCAGGTCGACCTGCATCTGCGTCAGCGAGAAGAAGCCGAGCACCATCGACACGTCGTGGAAGAGTGTCAGCAGTGCGCCGACGCCGAATTGCCATTCGAACCGGAACCAGATGTAGAGCGCGATCCCGATCATCGCGAAGGTGATCGCGAGCGCGCCGTCCCACGCCAGTTCGCCGCTGACCTTGCCCGAAACCGATTCGCCCGCGCTGACGACCGCGCCCGGATATTCCTGCGGCAGGAAAGTGCGGACCTTGCTGACGATCTCGTTCGACGCGGTCTCGGGCCCTTCGGGACGCGGCAGGCGGATCTGGTAGGTCCGGTCGTTGCCGAATTCCTGGATCGTCGCTTCGCCGACGCCAAGGCCGTCGATGCGGCCGCGCAGGTCCTCGATGTCGACCGGCTGCGCGAAAGTCGCGCGAACGACCTGCCCACCGACGAAATCGATGCCGAGGTTGAGCCCGCGCACGCCGACCAGCACCAGGCTTGCGACCGTCAGCAGCGTCGACAGGATCATCGCGACGTTCCGCCACCGCATGAAGTCGATGTTGGTGTTGTCGGGGACCAGCTTAAGGAGTTTCATGTCGCTTCGTCCCGTCAGATATTGATCGTGCGCGGACGCTTGGACTTGACCCAGAGCGACACGAGCATGCGCGTGAAATTGACCGCGGTGAACACCGACGTGATAATGCCGATCAGCAGCACGACCGCGAACCCGCGGATCGGGCCCGAGCCGAAGAAGAGCATCAGCGCCGCGGCGATGGTGTTGGTGATGTTGGCGTCGAAAATCGCGGTCGAGGCTTCCTTGTAGCCGGTCTCGAGCGCGTCGAGCATCTTGCGCCCTCGTCTCAATTCCTCGCGAATGCGCTCGTTGATCAGCACGTTGGCGTCGACCGCCGCACCGATCGTCAGGACGAAGCCGGCAATACCCGGCAGCGTCAGCGTCGCGTTGAACAGCGCCATGACCGCCAAGATCAGGAATGCGTTCACCAGCAGCGCGAGGCTCGCGTAGACGCCGAAGCGGCCATAGGTGACGATCATCAGGCCGATCACCGCAAGCGTCGCGAACACCGACGCGATGGTGCCCGCCTCGATCGAATCGGCACCAAGCTCGGCGCTGACGGTGCGTTCCTCGATCACGTTCAGCTTCACCGGCAGCTTGCCCGAGGCAAGGCTGACCGCGAGCGCATTGGCGCTTTCGACGGTGAAGTTACCACTAATTTGCGCCTGCCCACCGAGGATCGGCTCGTTGATGTTCGGCGCCGACAGCACCTTGTCATCGAGGATGATCGCGAATGGCTTCTGCACATTCTCCTGAGTCACCCGGCCGAAGCGGCGAGCGCCGGCGGCGTTGAAGGTGATGCTAACGACCGGGCGGCCGTCCTGGTCGAAACTCTGCTTGGCGTCGACCAGTTGCTCACCCGAAACCATCACGCGGCGCTGGACCGCGATCGGGCCGGTGCCGTCGGCCATCTGCAGTATCTGCGCCCCCGGAGGAGCGCGGCCCGCGGCGACCTGCGCCGGGTCGGCGTCGAGCGCGACCAGCTTGAATTCGAGGCGCGCGGTCTGCCCGATCAACGCCTTCAGCGCCTCGGGATCCTCGACGCCCGGGACCTGGACGAAGATTCGCCGCGCGCCCTGGTTGATAACGGTGATTTCCTTGGTCCCGCCCGGATCGATGCGGCGGCGAACGACGTCGCGCGCGACGGTCAGCGAGTTGCGCAGCGCCGTCTCCGCGCCGCTCGCGGTCGGAGTCAGGACGATGCGATTGCCGTCGACCGTGCTGACTTCCCAGTCACGCGCGCCGGTCAGGCCGACCGGCTGGGTCAGCGTGCGCATCCGCTCGAACGCCATGTCGAGCTGGGTCGGATCGCGAACGACGAAGCTGAGGCGCCCGCCGCTGGTCGACACGTCGCCGATCTGGATTCGCGGTTCGCCGCGACGAAGTTCGGTGGTGACCTGGTCTTCCATTGCCGCCAGCCGCTGCTTGGCGGCGTCGGCGACATCGGCTTCGAGCAACAGTTGGCTTCCGCCGGCGATGTCGAGCCCCAAGTTGATCTGTGCCTTCGGCGCCCAGCTGGGCCACGCTTCGACGGTTGCCTTGGGAAACAGGCTGGGAACGGCCAACACGATTCCGAGCAGGATCGCCAGGCTGACGGCCCAGACCTTCCACTTGGGGAAATCGAGCATCAGTCGTTTGCCGGCTTCGTCGCGGCGGCGTTGCCAACCGAGCTGAGGGTCGACTTGACGGCCTGGACCCGCAGGCCCTGCGCCAGCTCGACCTCGACCTCGGTGTCGCCGACCTTGGTGACCTTGCCGATCAGCCCGCCGCCGGTGACGACGCGGTCGCCCTTCTTGACCGCCATGATGGCCGACTGATGGTCACGCATCCGCTTCTGCTGCGGGCGGATCATCAGGAAATAGAAGATCACGAAGACCAGGACGAGCGGGATCGTCTGGATGATGAAGCTTGCGCCACCGGACGGAGCGGCGGCGGCGATGAGGAAAGCGCTGTTCATGATCGTGATGGACACTCTTGGCTAAGGGCGCGCGAAGGCAGGCGCACAGGATATGGCGGGCCGCCTATCACGCTGCAACCGTCGTTGCAAAGCGCGCCGCCTTGCCAAGCGGCGAGTGCCCGACTAGAGCGCCCGCACTTCCACGCGACTGCGTGGGACTCGGTCGGGGCGTAGCGCAGCCTGGTAGCGCATCACACTGGGGGTGTGGGGGTCGCAGGTTCGAATCCTGTCGCCCCGACCATTTTCTCTGCTCGATCCCGGCATCGGCGGACCGCGGCGATTGCGCCGCGAGTTCTCGCCGCCGGAGAAGCACGACGACAAGCCACGCCGTGGTGTGTCGTTGATGCCGGCGGCTAGGAGGCAGGCGCTTTTCTTTTTCGCTTCGCGCCGCTCTCTGCCATCACCGCACCATGCCCCGCCGTCGTCGCCGATCCCGCCGTAAGCCCAGCCTTCGCATCTTTCTGCTCGCGGTGGCCGCGATCCCTGCGCTCTACCTGCTTGCCGCGCTTGTCGGCGCGGTCGTGCCGGTCAACCGCGACTGGGAAGAGCCCAAGGACGGGATCACCATCTACCTCGCCAGCAATGGCGTTCACGCCGACCTGATTTTGCCTGCCAGTGCCCAAGGCCTCGACTGGCGGCCGCTGGTGCCGCGCCGTGACTTCGCCGACGTGCCGCCGGACGCGCGTTGGGTCGCGTTCGGGGCGGGCGAACGGCGCGTCTATCTGGAAACGCCGACGTGGGGCGACATCAGCCCGCGCACGATCTGGGCGGCGACGACCGGCGGCGAACGGGTGATGCACGTCGAATGGGTCGCCGATCCCACTTACGCCGCGCGCGCGATCCGGCTGACCCCCGCGCAATATCGCCGCTTGTGGGCGGCGATCCGCGCGGGCTTCACGCTCGACGACAAGGGCCGTCCGATCCGCATCGATCATCCCGGCTACGGCCCGCGCGACGCCTTCTACCAGGGCGTCGGCAAGGCGAACGCGATCGACACGTGCAACCAGTGGGTCGCCAGCCGCCTCCGGCTCGCGGGCGTCGAAGCGCCTTCATGGGCACCCTTCGTTCAGGGACTGACTTGGCGCTACCGCGAGGCAGCACCAACCGATCAGAGAACGTAGCGCGACAGGTCGGTATCGCGCGCGATTCCGGCCAGCTGCGCCTCGACGAACGCGGCGTCAATTACCAGCGATTCGCCCTTGCGATCCTCGGCGGTGAAGCTGATTTCCTCGAGCAGCTTTTCCATCACCGTCGACAGGCGCCGCGCCCCGATATTCTCGAGGCTGTCGTTCACTTCTGCCGCGATCCGCGCGAGCGCCGCGATGCCATCGTCGGCGAAGCTGATGCTGACCTCCTCGGTCGCGAGCAGGGCGCGATATTGTTCGGTCAGGCTGGCGCGCGTGGCCGACAGGATCCGAACGAAATCCTCCTGCGTCAGCGCGGCCAGCTCGACGCGGATCGGCAGGCGGCCCTGAAGCTCGGGCAACAGGTCGGCGGGCTTGGCGACATGAAACGCGCCGCTGGCGATGAACAGGATATGGTCGGTCTTGATCGGGCCGTACTTGGTCGCGACGGTCGTTCCTTCAATGAGCGGCAGCAGGTCGCGCTGGACGCCTTCGCGGCTGACCGACCCGCCAGTGCGCGCTTCGCTGACCGCGATCTTGTCGATCTCGTCGAGGAAGACGATCCCGTTCGCCTCGGCATCCGCCAGCGCGACGCGGGTCACGTCGTCGGCGTCGACGCGCTTGTCGGCTTCTTCCTCGACCAGCTTTGCAAAGGCATCGGGCACCTTGAGCTTGCGCCGCTTCTTGGGCGCGCCGCCCATTGCCTTCGACATCATGTCGCTGAGGTTGATCATGCCGACCCCGCCCTGCCCCGGAATGTCGAACGGCATCGCGGGGGCATCGCTGACCTCGATCTCGACCTCGGCGGTGTCTAGGCTTCCGTCGGCGTGGCGCGCGCGGAAGCTGGCGCGGGTCGCCTCGCTCGATCCCTTGCCGGTAAGCGAGTCGAGCAGCCGCTCCATCGCCGCGTCCTCGGACGCCTTGCGCACCTTTTCGCGGCGGCGCTCGCGCTCCAGCCGGACGGCTTCCTCGACCAGGTCGCGTCCGATCTGCTCGACGTCGCGGCCGACGTAACCGACCTCGGTGAACTTGGTCGCCTCGACCTTCACGAACGGCGCATCGGCAAGCTTCGCCAACCGCCGCGCGATCTCGGTCTTGCCGCAGCCGGTCGGCCCGATCATCAGGATGTTCTTGGGCGTCACCTCCTCGCGAAGTTCGGCGCCGAGACGCTGGCGGCGCCAGCGATTGCGAAGCGCGACCGCGACCGCCTTCTTGGCTTCGGACTGGCCGACGATATGCTCGTCCAACGCGGCGACGATCGCCTTCGGGGTAAGATTGTCATTCATGGGGTCGTAGATGAGGCGCGCCCCGGCTTTATCAAGCGGTGCAGCGAAATCCGTCGAACAGCCGGCGGTGGGAGGCGAGGATGCGCGCAATGTCGGAGGGCTGTGGAGTGGCATCCTCTTCGCCGCGCTCGTAGGTCCCTCCGAGCAGGATGCCGTCGCCCCGCGGGAACATGTAGCCGGCATCGCCGGTGAAGGCGTAGCGCACGTCATGCTGTGGCTGGAGCACCGCCAATTGACCGCGCACCGGCGTCAGCATGTCGTCGCCGACAAGCGTTCGCGCTCCGATCCCGGTGCAGTTGAAAACCAGCTTTTCCTCTAGCGCTGCAATGTCGGCGAGCGTTTCGAACTTGCGGATTCGGATGCTCCCGCCGGCCCGCAGCACCTCATCGCTCAGCCACGCCATGAAGCGGGGCGTCTCGACGTACATCGTGTCAAACCGCACGATATGCTCGACCGGAAAAGGATGTTCGTCGCGGCGCAATTGACGGGCGTTTGCATGATATTGGTTGAGCCAATCGTCGGCGAACGCGGCGTTGCGCGATTGCTCGTAGGTCGGCAGCCAGCGAATTCCGTAGCGATCTCCGACCAGCGACTGGAACCGCGTCCAGCTATAGGCCATCGCTGCCTGAAATTGCGCCATCCACGCCGGCGTCACCATGTTTTCGCGAAAGTGGCCGAACGGCGAAACTTGCCCGCCGGCGACGGCCGAGGTGGTCTGCGGCGGAAGGGCCGCCGTGTAGAGCCGCACAGGAAAGCCGGCTTCCTGCACCAACCGCGCGGTCGTCAGGCCCATCACACCGCTGCCAATCACCGCGACCGGTCCCGAATGACCGGGAAGACCGAGGTCGGCCGCGAGCCGCGAGCTTCCCCAGCTGAGCGTAATTCCCGCGCCGCCATGCCCGTAGTTGTGAACCAGCGCCTTGTCGCCGAGCGCCTCGCGCCGGACGACGAAGCCCGCCGCGCGATAGGGACGCAGCCCCGCGACGGTGCGGATGATCCTTCCTTCATCGACGGTCACCGGCCGCAGCGGTGAACAGCCAGGCTCCGGCGTGACGGTCGCGCAGCCGGTAAGCGCCACCGCGCCCGAACCTATCAACATTGAGCGGCGATCGATCAGCATGCCGCCACGCTAGCGCGTCTTAGTTGGCGCTCTCAACCGTTTCGACGGTCAACCGGTCGTTGGTGAACACGCACACCTCGGCGGCGATTGCCATGGCGCGGCGAGCGAGCTTTTCCGGGTCGGGTTCATAGTCCGATAGCGCCTTGGCCGCAGCGAGGGCGTAGTTGCCGCCCGACCCGATCGCGGCGATCCCACCCTCGGGCTCGAGCACGTCGCCGTTGCCGGTCAGGATGAGCAACGTCTCGGCATCGGCGACGATCATCATCGCCTCCAAATTGCGAAGATATTTGTCGGTGCGCCAGTCCTTGGCGAGTTCGACCGCTGCGCGGAGCAGCTGGCCGCGATGCGCCTCAAGCTTCTTTTCCAGCCGTTCGAACAGGGTGAAGGCATCGGCGGTCGCGCCGGCGAATCCGCCGATCACCGCGCCCTCGGCACCGAGCCGGCGGACCTTCTTGGCATTGGGCTTCATCACCGTATTGCCCATGCTGACCTGGCCGTCGCCGGCGATGACGGTGCGCCCGTTCGCCTTGACACCCAGGATCGTCGTTCCGTGCCAGCTTTCCATGCCTGCTCCCATCTTCAGGGGCGCGATGTGGGTGCGGCGGCGGCGGGGCGCAAGCTAGCGGCTGTGTGCGGTGAGGAAGGCGACGCTGTCGGCCAGCGCGGGCGTCGACCCGCGAAACAGCGGGGACAACGACTTGACCGTGTCGACGTGGCTCTTGCCCGGATACAGCCGCAAATCGACCGGCGCGCCGAGGCGACGAAGGCGGTCGGCGAGCTTCTGGCTGTTATAGGGGCGCACGACCGTGTCGGCGGTACCGTGCCCCAGCAGCATCGGCGGTGCGTCGGCGCGCGCGAAGCTGATCGGCTGCGTTTCCTCCGGCCGCGGCCAACGCCCAAGCGCATCGCGCCCACGCGATTCGGTGAAGGGGTAGAAATCATACGGTCCCGACAGCAGCGCCGCCGCGCGGACGATCGCGGGATCGACCCCGACGTCGCGAAGATAATGGCGGTCGAGCGTCAGCATCGCGGCGATGTAGGCGCCCGCCGAATGGCCCGACAGACTGATCCGGCGCGGGTCGCCGCCATATTGGGCGACGTGGTCGCGCACCCATTTCATCGCGAGCGCGCCGTCCTGAATGAAGGTCGGGAAGCGGACCTGCGGCACCAGCCGGTAGTCCGCGACCACCGCGACGAACCCGCGCGCCGCGAATGCGCGGGCGGCGAAGCCATAGTCGCCGCGCTCCCCCGCGACCCAGCCGCCCCCGTAGAAGAAGACGACCACAGGGAGCGGAGCGGTCGAGCGCGTGCGCGGGACCCACACGTCGAGCAGGTGACGCGGGTCGGGGCCGAACCGTACCCCGCCTGCCGCAAGCCGGGCGCGATCGCCGCTGACCTTGCTTGCGGAATCGAGCAGTCTGACGGGGGAGCAGGCGGCCAGTCCGGCGAACAGTCCTGCGCCCAAAATCGATCTACGCTTCAACGCGGCACCCTTGCTTCATCGCCCCGCGGACGCGAGGACCCGGACGTACTACGTTTGCAAACGCGTGCCGGGTCCCCGCTGTCGTGGCGACGACGTGCCGCTTACTTCTCGACGTCCTTCACTTTTCCCCATGTCCGCGCGGCGGTGTAGCCAAGGTAGCCGGTGCCGAAGAGCGCATAGAGTTCTTCCGGGATGCCACGAAGATAGGCGGTCATCCCTTGCCCGATTCCCTTCGCCATGGCGGGATCGGCCGCCGCGATCAGCCCCATCGGGATCGCCCACAGGATGAGTGTGTACATCGTGTAGAGAAACGCCGGACGGGCGCGGCTTGTCCACGGGTCGGCCGAGGCGGCCTCGGTCATGATCGCCTGCATCTGCGCGGCGACGGCGGCGAGTTCCTGGTCGCCCTGCAGCTTGATCAGTTCGAGCTTGGCGCGGTCGCGCGCCGCGGGATCGGGAATGATCTTGTCGATCAGCTTCGCAACGGGCGCGATGATTGCATCGAAAATGGCCATGGGAAGTCTCCTGTCTTAAGTTCACAAAGTTCGTGGAGTGAGGCGCGTTTTGCGCGGTGATTTGCGAACTTTAGCCGATGCGGTTCGCGAGCCAGCCGTAGAGGAACGCCTCGTTGGCGGGCCGCTTCTCTGCCAGCCGGAGGTAGCGTTCCCCCTGAAGCGCTTCGAGCGCGCGGAGCAGCACGGTCTCTCCGCCAGCCTCTCCGCGCACGTCAAGAAAAGCATCAAGCGCACCCAACGTTCGTGGCCCGACTCGCCCGTCAGGAACCAGATCGGCGAAATCCTTGCCATTGCGGTTGAGCGCAGTCAGCGCCCGCTGGAGGAAGTTGGTCGCGACGGCAGGACCCATATTGGCGCCGGTGTCGAACAGTTCGGCCGCGACGCGCGCGGCGCGCTTCGCCACTTGGTCGAACTTCGGCCGCAACCAGTAGAGCCGGCGATAGATGGCCGCCGCCTCTTCGCGAGGGAGCCGGGCGATCGCCCCGGCGTAGCCATGCGCACGCGCCACTGCCTCGGTAATCCCGAACCGGGTCGCCCCGCCGCGATCGGCAGAATGATCGACATAGCCCCCTTCGCGCTCGATCAGTCCATCGATCAATTCGTCAACGTTGCACGCATCCATCTTACTCTCCCGGTTTATTCGGCGAGAGTTCGTTATCCTAATTGGTTCGCTGTAGGACAGGGCCCGGGAGTTCGGAGTCGGATTCTTCCCATTGCCGCGCGTGAGCGGGCGTGACAGTCTGCCGGAATGGATCATGCGACCCCGAACCTGCCCGCCCGCGACTTCAGCGCGACCTCGTCCTTTTATGGCGCGATCGGGTTCGTCGAGGGGTGGCGCGACAGTGGCTGGATGATTCTGAAGCGCGGCGGGATGACGCTGGAATTCTTTCCCTTTCCCGATCTCGACCCGTTGAGCAGCAGCTTCGGTGCCTGTTTGCGGGTCGACGACCTCGACGAGTTATACGCCGCCTGCCGCGCCGCCGGGATTCCCGAACAGCGCGGCGGCCAGCCGCGGCTCAACCCGCCACGGCGCGAGGCGAGCGGGCTGACGATCGCCTACATGGTCGATCCCGACGGCTCGCTGATCCGGATGGTGCAAAATTAGCGCCTCGCCGCGCCCGGATTCCCGCCCTGCCGTAGCGTCACTGTTGCAATCGCATCACTTGTCCTGATTCCGCCCGCACGGCATGAAGAGGGCAATGCCGCGCAACGACGCGGCCAGGGGAGGATGCATCCAATGACCACCAAGAAGCTCTTTGCCGCGAGCCTTCTCGCCGCCAGCATGTTGACGATCGCCACGCCCGCATCGGCGCAGCGCATCGAACGGATCGTCGCGTTCGGCGACAGCTATGCCGACGACGGCAATTTCTTCCAGCTGACCGGGATCAACCCGGCCTCGACCATCGTCTATCCGACCGGCCGTTTTTCGGGCGGCACCAACTATATCGATACGCTGGGCACGATCCTGGGCGTTCCGATCGACAATTTCGCGATTGGCGGCGCGCTGACCGACAACCGCAACACCAACGGCCCGCCGCTGGGCTTCATCACCGAATATAACAGCTTCCTCGCCGGGGGCGGCCCCGCCGCCTTCCCACGCGTCAGCGGCACCTTCGGTGCCAACGACCTGCTGGCCGTGTCGGTCGGCGGCAACGACGCGCGCTTCTATCAGCAGACCGGCGGCACCGCCGCTGGCGCGCAGGCCGCCGCGACGACCTCCGCCGCCTTTGCGACCACCGGCCTCAACGCACTGGTCAACGCCGGTGCGCGCAACATCAGCTTCCTGGCCGGCGACACCGGGCGCCTGCCCGAGATCGCGTCGAACCCGACCGGCGCGGCGATCCGCAGCAGCTATTCGGCGACGTTCAACAACGCGCTGCAATCGACGCTGGCCGGCTATGCCGCCAACGGCGTGACGGTCCATTACCTCGATCTCAACCGCCTGCTCGACCAGGTCACCGCCGACTTTGCCGGTTACGGCCTGACCGGGCTCGCCTGCCCGGCCTTCCCGAACACCACCTGCATCGCCGGATCGGCCAATCCCTTCCTGTTCTATGGCGACCAGCTTCACCTGACCTCGGCCGGCTATGCGATCGTCGGTCGCTATATCGCCGCGCAGCTGACCGCACCGCTGACGCTTCAGGCGCCGTCGGACCTCGGCCTCGACGTGGCGCGCCAGTTCGGCCGCACGCTCACCGCTCGCCTCGACGGCGGCGCGCCGCGTGACGGCGACCTGCCCGAAGGCGTCAAGGTGTTCGCGGTCGGCGACGGCTTCGCCCGCCGCCTCGATCGCGGCCAGTATAACGACGAGTTCCGCGCGAGCGGCGTCGGCGGAACGCTGGGCGTCGAAGTCGGCTTTGGTTCGGGCGTCGCCGGTCTTGCCGGCAACGTCAGCAAGGCGCGCGCCAACTTCGGGAACGATGCGGCCGACGTCGACACCCGTTCCTATCAAGTCGGCGGCTATGTTGGCTTCGGCATCGCCGGCGCCTTTGCACAGGGCTATGCCGGCTATGGCTGGGACCGCCACGACATCCAGCGCACCGGCGTCGTCGAAGGCATGGACGCGGAGGCCGACGGCAACCACTTCCTCGCCGGCGGCAAGGTCGGTTACCTCGCCAACGTCGGCAATTTCCGCGCCGGCCCGGTGGTCGCGCTCGATTATGCCCGCGCCAAGGTCGACGGCTATACCGAGGAAGGCGACGATGCGCTGACGCTCGACGTTTCGTCGATCCGCTACTCCTCGCTCCGCGGCAGCGCGGGCCTGGAAGTTCGCGGTGACTTCGGCGGCAACGGCGTGCAATTCCGCCCCTACGCCTCGGCAATGGTCGAAAAGGACTTCACCGGCGACGAGCGCACGATCCGCTACGCGCAGACGGCCTCGCCGATCATCGTCAACAGCTTTGCGTTCGAGGACGGATCGAAGAAGCTCTACGGCCGCTTCAATGCGGGCTTCAGCGCCGCCATCCTCAGCAACGTTAGCCTCGACGTGTCGGGATCGGCGACGGTCGGCAAGGACCAGGGCGAGGAAACCTCGGCACAGCTGGGCGTGCGCATCGGCTTCTGACCTCACGGGTCATGACAAAAGGAAGGGGCGGCCGGAAACGGTCGCCCTTTTCGTTAGCGGCGTCGCGCGCGGTAGATGAGGAATGCGCCGAGCCCGGCCAGCAGCGCGCCGCGAAGCGCCCACGGCCGCTGGTCGATCATGAAGCCGGACGACGGCCAGTCGACGACGCCAGTGCCTTGTCCGATCCACAGCAATCCCATCAACAGGGCAGCGATGCCGGCGATGAGCAGGATCGTCTTCACGCTGCGCATTCCTGCAGGATCTGCTGCGCCTCGGGCGAGGCGGGGACCGGCAAGCCGGGGCCGTTGCTGACGCCGATCTGGACCACGCCGCCGCCGGCAAAGGCGCGGGCGACCGCGCGGGTTTCATCGCCGGGTTTGACGATCGCCTGCCAATAGGCCTCGCCCGCCTTGGGCGAGACGCCGCGGACGGGAAGCGAGGAGGCGGAGCCGTTGCCGGTGAAACTGAGGGTGCCCTTTTCCCCGTCGGGAGCCAGCGCGCCGCGGGTCACCACCAGTTCGCGCCCGCCGCCATTGGCCGGACGACATTGAACCGAGAATGACGGGGCGTCGCCCGCCGCACCGAAGGTCGCGAGCTTCTCGGTGCCGTTGAGCGTCCACAGCATCCCGTTCTGCGGAAGCGGGGTCGACTCCTGCACCGCGGCCTCGGCCGCCGCCGCGTTGGCGGGTGCGGCAAGGCCTTCAGCGCCGGCATCGCCGAGCATTTCCTCCGAGGGAGCGGCGGCATCCTCGGCGACCGGATCGCTGCCGGTGCAGGCGACGAGGACGATGGCGAGGACGAACGGGGTGATGGGAAGATATTTGAGCATTTCAGCCGCCTAACGCGTCGCGGCCCAAGCGTATCCCGCACTGCCGCAATGGCTGTCCCGCGACTGGACGAGGGCGGCTACCAGCGCTTGGTCGGAATGTTGCTCTTCCACTGGGTCTGCTGCATCCGCTGGTTGAACGAGCGGGCGAAACAGCCGGTGTGTCCCGCCGGTCCGACCGGACCGCAACTGTCGACGCCCGCCTCCCCGCCTTCGGCCCAGCGGTGCCGCTCCCGCATCACGCTTTCGACGCCGGCGTCGGGGTCCCAGCCCTTGTCGCGATCGGGCATCCGGTAGCGCTCGCGCTGGCCGCGGCGTCCGCATACGACGGCATCGGCACCCTTAAGGTCGCGCCCGCACTCCTGCGCAGCGACCGCACCGGCGACGTCGAGCGGCGCTGACTGCATCAGCGCAAGGGCAAGCAACATCGCCATGGCGCGACGCTACGGCCCCGCGCGCGATGCGCAAGCCTCAGCGGCCGAACTTGGTCCGGCCCTGTTTGCCGAAGCGGCCCTTGCGGGTCCCCGGCTTGCCCTCGGTCGAATTGCCCGCGAAGCGCGGCGCGCGGCGTTCCTGGTGTGGAAGGCCGAGGTCGTCTTCCTCAAGCTTGCGGATTTCGTCGCGAAGCCGGCCCGCCTCCTCGAACTCGAGGTCGGCGGCGGCCTTGCGCATGCGGCTTTCGAGGTCGGCGATATAGGCCTTGAGGTTGTGCCCGACGAGGTGCGGGCGATCCTCGTCACCGGTGCCGATGACGACCCCGTCGCGCGTCGAGACGTGCGCAATAATGTCGGCGATGTCGCGCTTGATGGTGGCCGGCGTGATGCCGTGCTCGACGTTATACGCTTCCTGCTTTTCGCGGCGGCGGCCGGTTTCGGCCAGCGCGCGCTCCATGCTGCCGGTCGTGCGGTCGGCATAGAGGATGACGCGGCCGTCGATGTTGCGCGCGGCGCGGCCGATGGTCTGAATCAGCGACGTCTCGGAGCGAAGGAAGCCCTCCTTGTCGGCGTCGAGGATCGCGACCAGGCCGCACTCGGGAATGTCGAGACCTTCGCGCAGCAGGTTGATGCCGACCAGCACGTCGTAGACTCCCAGCCGAAGGTCACGGATCAGCTCGATGCGCTCCAGCGTCTCCACGTCGGAGTGCATGTAGCGGACGCGCAGCCCTGCCTCGTGCAGATATTCGGTCAGATCCTCGGCCATGCGCTTGGTCAGCGTGGTGACCAGCGTGCGATAGCCCGCCGCGGCGACCTTCTTGGCTTCGTGGACGAGGTCGTCGACCTGGTCCTCGACCGGCTTGATCTCGACCGGCGGGTCAATCAGCCCGGTCGGGCGGATGACCTGTTCGGAGAAGACGCCGCCGGTCGCCTCCATCTCCCAATTGCCAGGGGTCGCCGATACGAACACCGACTGCGGGCGCATCGCGTCCCATTCGTTGAAGCGCAGCGGGCGGTTGTCGATACAGCTCGGCAGGCGGAAGCCATATTCGGCGAGCGTGATCTTGCGACGGTGATCGCCCTTCGCCATCGCGCCGATCTGCGGCACCGTCTGGTGGCTTTCGTCGACGAACAGCAGCGCGTTGTCGGGCAGATATTCGAACAGCGTGGGCGGCGGCTCGCCCGGCAGGCGGCCGGTCAGGAAGCGGCTGTAATTCTCGATTCCTGCGCACGACCCGGTCGCGGCGATCATCTCCAGGTCGAAGTTGGTGCGCTGCTCGATCCGCTGATGCTCGATCAGCTTGCCCTCGGCCTCCAGCTCCTTCAGCCGCTCCTCCAGCTCGTGCCGGATCGCGCCCATCGCCTGCTTCAGCGTCGGGCCGGGGGTCACATAGTGGCTGTTGGCGTAGACCTTCACGTAATCGAGGCTGGCGACCTTCTTGCCGGTGAGCGGATCGAATTCGACGATCTCCTCGACCTCGTCGCCGAAGAAGGAGACGCGCCACGCCGTGTCCTCATAGTGCGACGGGAAGATTTCCAGATTGTCGCCCTTCACCCGGAAATTGCCTCGGGCGAAGGCGGCGTCGTTGCGCTTGTACTGAAGCGCGACCAGCTTGCGGATGATCTCGCGCTGGTCGGCCGACTGGCCCTTCTTCAGGTCGAAGATCATCGCCGAATAGGTTTCGACCGAGCCGATACCGTAGAGGCACGACACCGAGGCGACGATGATGACGTCGTCGCGCTCGAGCAGCGATCGGGTGGCCGAGTGGCGCATCCGGTCGATCGCCTCGTTCACGGAGCTTTCCTTCTCGATGTAGGTGTCTGACCGCGGCACATAGGCCTCGGGCTGATAATAATCGTAGTAGCTGACGAAATATTCGACCGCATTGTCGGGAAAGAAGCTCTTGAATTCACCATAGAGCTGCGCCGCAAGAATTTTGTTGGGCGCGAGGATCAGCGCGGGGCGCTGCACCGCCTCGATCACCTTGGCCATGGTGAACGTCTTGCCCGACCCGGTGACGCCGAGCAGCACCTGGTTCATCTCGCCGCCGTTGCGGATCCCGTCGACCAGCTCGGCAATCGCGGTCGGCTGGTCCCCTGCCGGTTCATAGTCCGACTTGATCACGAACCGGCGCCCGCCCTCCGCCTTTGTGGGGCGCTGCGGGCGGTGGGGAACGAAGGTTTCGCCGGTCTCGGGCTCGGACAGGCTGGTACGGATCTGGATGGCCATGGCCGCGAATATGGGTGCGACATCGGCCAACGGCAATTGTAATGGCGATGCTTGTGGATATGCTGGCGGCCAAGGGGCCCATCTTCGACGCCCCAACAGGGGAGTTATCCATGCGTCTTATCGCCATCACCGCCATGTCCGTCCTTGCCGCCTCGTGCGGAAGCGAGGCGCCGCCGCCACCCGCGCCCGAAAAGGCAGCGCAGCTTCAGGCCGGCGAATATGAAGTGACCGGCGAAGTGCTGAAGCTCGCGTCGCTCGACAAGACCACGCCGGGCACCGCCTACAAGGCCAAGGGCGAGAAGACGACGCGCCGCGCCTGCGTTGCCGCCGACGGCACGATCGACCCGGCGATGTTCGTCGAAAAGGGCGACAAGTGTACCGTCCAGAACAGCTACGTCCGCTCGGGCCGGATCTCGATCCAGTACGGCTGCACCCGGTCGGGCAAGGGCGCGGTCCAGGCGGGCGCCGACGGCAATTACACTGCCGACGGGTTCGAAGCGCTGGTCACCGCCGCCTCGACTTTCACCGGAACGGGCGATTACGAACTTCAGGAAAAGGTCACCGGCAAGCGCGTCGGCGCCTGCCCCGCCCCCGCCGCGGGCTAAATGATCAGACGGTCGACGGGGTCTGGGGCAGCGATGCCTCGGCCCCGTCGTCCCGTTCGGCGCGACGGCCGAGCCAGAAGATCGCGCCCATCGCCAGCATCGCCGCGACCGGCAGGCCGTTGATCGGCGGATAGAGGCGGAACACACCGCCGACGTGCACCAGCGACAAGAGGAACACGACGACGCCAAGGCCAAGACGCCGCGCGTCGCCGATCAGCCATGCCACGGCCAATCCCAAGAGAATGCAATCGTAGGTCAGCAGGTAGGGCGGCAGCAGCAGAGTCCCCGCCGCGAGGATGGCGACCTTGCCCGGATGGTCGCCGCGCCAGGCCAGCCAGACCATGGTCGCAGCTCCCAGCGCGACAAGGCCGTGCGCGACCCACGCCGCGTCCGCGCCCACGCCGAGCGACCGGACCAGTGCGTAGACGCTCGCCAGTTCGGCCCAGGGCCAGCGGTCGGTCGCGACGAAGTTGGCGTGCTCGGCGAGCAGCGCGAAGAAGGCGGTGTAACCGTCAAGACCGAGCACGAGCAGCCCGGCCAGCAGCGCCACGGCGGCCGAGGTCGCACCGCCAAGGATCGCGTGCCACTGCCGGCCGGCGATCATCGCGACGGGAAGCATCAGCGCCAGTTGCGGCTTGATCACCAGTAGGCCGATGATCGCCCCGGCCAAGAACGGCCGGCGATCGAGCAGCGCGGCCCCGCCCATGAACAGGCCTGAAGTCAGGAATGCATTCTGGCCGATAAAGCCGTTGATGAGGACGCCCGGCTGGGAGAGCGCGATCGACGGAGCCATCCACCGCCGCGACGCGAATAAGTAGAACGCCCCCGTCAGCACCGTCCACACGATGAACGACGGGCCGAACGGCAGCGCCCCGAACGGTGCGACCAGCAGCGCGAATGGCGGCGGATAGGGAAAGGGCATCAACCCGGGCTCGACGACGAGGCTTTCGACCGCGCGATGCGCCGCGATGTCGTAGATATCCGCTCCGGCGCCGCCCAGGACCATCTTTCCCGCCGCCCAATAAGCGAGGAAATCGACCGCCTTGGGGTCGGTCAGCAGGATCCAGAAGACGTTGAGGATGACGCCGCCGAACAGCGCCGCGATGACGAATGCGGCATTTCGAATCGCCCGTTCCCGCAAAACGCCTTCCCCCTTCGCGTCCGGCGCTCACCGGTCCGATATCGCAGCCTTAGCCTGCTCGCGGTTAATGCACGGTTTGCCACAGAGCGGGACACCGAATTTTTCACGGTCCGTCGTTTTTCATCTTGTGTTTCGCGCGCATTCAGCCACTATCTGTTGTGTAGCGACGGGGGTCACTCTCAACTAATTGTGGTTGGGGCGGAAGATGCTTATCTTCCGCATGAGGCTGCTCGTGCCCTGTGGATATCGGGGACGAGCCGCCGAAAGAGGCGCAATGCCGCTGCAAATAGGCTAGGCTGGCCGCCATGGCACCGAGTCGAACAGATATAGAACAGGCCGTCATCGAACGGCCCAGCGGACGGGGAATGACGATGGATTTTGCAAGCTCGAGCGATGTCGGCGCGGACGATGTGCTGGTCACCGATGCGGCGCCCAAGCGCGACAGCAAGACGATCGACGCTCGCGCGTTCGACGTCGTCACCGATTCGACCCGCGACGCCCTGCTGACCGAGTTCGGCAAGGACACGCTTCGCGACCGTTATCTGCTTCCGGGCGAATCCTACCAGGACCTGTTTGCGCGCGTCGCGTCGGCCTACGCCGACGACCAGGACCATGCGCAGCGCGTCTATGACTATATCTCCAAGCTGTGGTTCATGCCCGCGACCCCGGTCCTGTCGAACGGCGGCACCGGCCGCGGCCTGCCGATCAGCTGCTACCTCAACTCGGTCAGTGACAGCCTCAACGGCATCGTCGACACGTGGAACGAGAATGTCTGGCTGGCGTCGAAGGGCGGCGGCATCGGCACTTATTGGGGCGCGGTGCGCGGCATCGGCGAGCCGGTCGGCCTGAACGGCAAGACCAGCGGGATCATCCCATTCGTCCGCGTGATGGACAGCCTGACGCTGGCGATCAGCCAGGGCTCGCTGCGCCGTGGGTCGGCCGCGGTCTATCTCGACATCTCGCACCCCGAGATCGAGGAGTTCCTGGAGATCCGCAAGCCGTCGGGCGACTTCAACCGCAAGGCGCTCAACCTGCACCACGGCGTCCTGATCACCGACGACTTCATGGACGCGGTCCGCTCGGGCGAGGACTTCATCCTTCGCTCGCCCAAGGACGGCAGCGAGCGCGGCAAGGTCCACGCCCGCTCGCTGTTCCAGAAGCTGGTCGAAACCCGCCTCGCCACCGGCGAGCCGTACATCGTGTTCGCCGACACGGTGAACAAGAACATGCCAAAGCATCATCGCGACCTTGGCCTCAAGGTGTCGACGTCGAACCTGTGCAGCGAAATCACGCTTCCGACCGGCAAGGACCACCTTGGCGCCGATCGTACCGCGGTGTGCTGCCTCTCCAGCCTCAACCTGGAAACCTGGGACGAGTGGAACGGCGACAAGCAGTTCATCGAGGACGTGATGCGCTTCCTCGACAACGTCCTGTCCGACTATATCGCCCGCGCCCCCGACGAGATGGCACGCGCCAAGTACAGCTGCGAGCGCGAGCGCTCGGTCGGGCTTGGCGTGATGGGCTTCCACAGCTTCCTGCAGGCGCGCGGCCTTCCGTTCGAAGGCGCGATGGCGAAGTCGCTCAACCTGAAGATCTTCAAGCATGTCCGCGCGCAGGTCGACCAGGCATCGATGATGCTGGCGCAGGAGCGCGGACCGTGCCCCGACGCCGCCGACATGGGCGTGATGGAGCGCTTCAGCTGCAAGATGGCGATCGCGCCGACCGCGTCGATCAGCATCATCTGCGGCGGCACCAGCGCCTGCATCGAGCCGATCCCGGCGAACATCTACACCCACAAGACCCTGTCGGGCAGCTTCTCGATCCGCAATCCGTACCTGGAAAAGCTGCTGACCGAGAAGCACAAGAACAGTGACGCGGTGTGGAATTCGATCCTGGAGCAGGGCGGCAGCGTCGCCCACCTCGACTTCCTGACGTCGGAAGAAAAGGACACCTACAAGACCAGCTTCGAGATCGACCAGCGCTGGCTGCTCGAGCTTGCCGGCGACCGCACGCCTTATATCGACCAGGCGCAGTCGCTGAACCTGTTCATCCCCGCCGACGTCGACAAGTGGGACCTGATGATGCTGCACTTCCGCGCGTGGGAACTTGGCATCAAGTCGCTCTACTACTTGCGGTCGAAGAGCGTGCAGCGTGCTGGCTTCGCGGGCGGAGTCGAAGCCGACAACACCGCCGAGCCGGCCAAGTACCAGCTGCCAACGACCGACTATGACGAATGTCTGGCCTGCCAGTAAGATGCGCAAGGAACTAGGCGAACTTCGGGACACCTACCGCCAGGTCGGCGGCCGCCGCTTCTGGGCGATCGTCATCCCCTCGGTGGTGTGGGCGCTGGCGGGCGTGTGGCTCGACGGCGCGGTCACCTGGCCGACGCAATGCGACGTGTCGGGCGCGGGCGACCTCGGCTACGTCCAGAAGCTGGGCTGCAGCGCACGGCTGCTGTCGGGCGGCGGTGCGGAGATTGGCATGTTCGTCTGGCTGTGGGCGCTGCCCGCGCTGGCGGCGATCGGCCTCATCTGGTTCGCGATCATCCGGCGCAAGGGACCGACCGCGCCGTGACCAGCCTCGCCGACATCGGCCTTGCGACCTTCATCATGCTCGGCGCCGCTGCGATCGCACTGGTGATCGGTGTGACGTTGCTCGCGCGCTCGCGCCGCGGCAGCGAAGCGGGAATGGTCGTTCGGCGGATGTCGGGAACGATGCTGACCGCCTTGGGCGTGCTGCTGGTAATCTTCGCGGTCGGGCTCGCCGGCCGGCCGGGCGCGGCATGACCGTGGCCTTCCCTACCCTTCCCAGCGATCCCACGCAACGCGCCGGCCTGGCGCTTGGCGCGGGCGGGCTGCTGATCGTCGCCGCGCTGCTGCTGGCCCAAGCGGCCGACCCGCCGCTTCGCCTTGGCGGCCTTGGCGACGCCAATCCCGCCGCGGGGCTGCTATTCGTGATGGCGGGCGGCGTCCTATGGCTGTCGGCGCGCCAGCCGAAGCTTCGCCGCCTCGTCTCGCTGTTCGCCGGGCTCGGCCTCCTCGCGCTCGCGCTGCCGCTGCTGGTTCGTCCCTTCTTCCCCGGAGCCGCCGGCTGATGGGGTATCGCACGCATCAATTCGATCCGAACGCCTATGAGGAGCAGGGTCCGCCGCTTCGTCCTTATAATTGGTTGCAGTGGGCCGGCGTCGCGATCGCCTCCGTCGGGGTGGCCCTGTTCGCGGCCTACCTGCTTGGCAAGATCGGCGTTCTGCCGCGATGGATGGACGATCCGTCACCGGCCTCGTTCATGCTGCCGATGTTCGGCGTCCTGCTGATCAACTCGCGCCGCGCCCCCGCCACGCCGGTCGACGAGCAGCAGACCGCTCGCAACCGCCGCGCCCTCATCATCATCGTCGCGCTTGGCGCCGTCGTCCTCGGCGCCGCCACCGCCATCGAATTTTCAGGAGTCTGACCCATGGGCCTTTTAGAAGCACGCAAGCAGTACAAGCCGTTCGAATACCCGTGGGCGTTCGACTTCTGGAAGCGGCAGCAGCAGATCCACTGGATGCCCGAGGAAGTGCCGCTGGGCGAGGATTGCCGCGACTGGGCGCAGAAGCTCAGCGACCATGAGCGCAACCTGCTGACGCAGATCTTCCGCTTCTTCACGCAGGCCGACGTCGAGGTGCAAGATTGCTACCACGAGAAGTACGGCCGCGTGTTCAAGCCGACCGAGATCAAGATGATGCTCGCCGCCTTCTCCAACATGGAGACGGTGCACATCGCCGCCTACAGCCACCTGCTCGACACCATCGGCATGCCCGAGAGCGAGTATGGCATGTTCCTTCAGTATAAGGAGATGAAGGACAAGCACGACTATCTGAACACCTTCGGCGTCGACACCGACGAGGACATCGCCAAGACGCTGGCGATGTTCGGCGGCTTCACCGAGGGGCTGCAGCTGTTCGCCAGCTTCGCGATGCTGATGAACTTCCCGCGCTTCAACAAGATGAAGGGCATGGGGCAGATCGTCAGCTGGTCGGTCCGCGACGAAAGCCTCCACTGCGAAGGCATCATCCGCCTCTATCACGCCTTCGTGAAGGAGCGCGATTGCCTGACCGCCAACGTCAAGGACGAGATCATGGACCAGTGCTTCAAGACCGTCCGTCTTGAAGACGCGTTCATCGACCTGGCGTTCGAGCACGGCCCGGTCGAAGGCATGACCGCCGACGATATCAAGGCGTACATCCGCTACATCGCCGACTGGCGCCTGGGCCAGCTGCACCTGCCGCCGATCTATCGGATCAAGGAGCACCCGCTCCCCTGGCTCGCCCCGCTGCTCAATGGTGTCGAGCACGCCAACTTCTTCGAAACCCGCGCGACGGAATATTCGAAGGCGGCCACCCGCGGCGACTGGAACGATGTCTGGAACCGCTTCGACGTCCGCCAGAAGGCCAAGGCGAGCAACGACGTTGCCGCCGAAGGTGCCGGTGAGGGCGAGGGGGACATGTTCAGCCGGGCTGGCGTGGCGGCGGAGTAGCTCGCCCGTCGAATATGCGGCGGGGTGATTATGAATGAAGTCGCGGCGGGCGCCGCGACTTCAAATCTCCAGCGTGTACTGACTGGGCGACCAGCCGCCGTATAGCGCTACCCCAAGCAGGATCACCGCGATCGCCAGCGCGAAGGCGGTGATGCCGACGATCGCGTCGAACTGGTCGCGCGACTCGGGATCGACGACGATCTTCACTTTTTCCGGCTTCGGCGGGTCGCGGCGAATGCGCGATCCGGGCACCGCGGTCGAGGCGAGGTTGACGGATTGCTTTCCGGTGGGGAGCGGGCTGGCCATGACCACCCCCTACCCCGCGATCGGTTAGGAACAGGTTAGCGCCCTTAACGCAGCTTCAAGCGCGCACGACCTTTACCAAGGCTTGCCCTTCGCCAGAGTTGCCGACGAGGATTTGACGCCTTCGCGTAAAGACCGTCTTCGCTCAAGATCAGTGAGGCGATCTTCATTATTTTTACACCGGTCCTCGGAATATTCGTGGAATGGATGCGAAGGCGATACTGATCAATGCGGTAATTTTAGGCGGCGTGGGAGGTCTTGCGTGGGCTTCAATTCCGCCGGCGATGTTCATGAGCGATGAAGAAGCGCAGAGAATAGAAACTTCAGTTCATTACAGCGGTTGCTATGAAGTTCGCGCCCTCGGGAAAGCGCCTATCAGAGCTGGCGAGCCAGGCTATCGCGAGACAATGGATGGTGACGGCGATGGTGTGGCCTGTGAACCTATTCGTTGAAGCATCCATCTGATGTCACATTCTTGCCGTCGCGCGTTACGCTCCTGAACAAAGGAGCAGCACCGATGTCGGAAACCAAGGGCCACGGAAGTCACGCCGCGAAGCGCGCCAATGCGGCGGCGGCGAAGGAGGGGAAATCGAACCCGCGCACCTCGTCCAAGGCGCAGTCGATCCTGGGCAAGAAGGGCGCCGCGGCGAAGAAGAAGGACTAGGCGAAGCGCGCTCGGCTCCCTACCTCACGCCACATGGACGCCCGCCTTAATCCCGAAGCTCCGCCCTCGCCGGAGCATGTCGCCATCCACCGCAAGGACTATCGCCCGCCCGATTGGTGGGTGCCCGACGTCGCGCTCGACTTCGCGCTCGATGGCGAAAAGTCCCGCGTCCGTTCGACGCTGACCGTCACGCGCAATGGCAAGCATGACCGGCCGCTGCGGCTGGCGGGCGATGAGCTGACCCCGCTCCGCGTTACTGTCGACGGCGGCGAGGCGCGCTGGCGGATGGACGGTGACATGCTGGTGATCGACATCGCCGGCGACAGCGCGACGATCGAGACCGAGGTCGAGCTCAACCCGTCCGCGAACACGCATTTGATGGGGCTCTACGCCTCGGGCGGGAATCTCTGCACCCAGTGCGAAAGCGAGGGCTTCCGCCGCATCGCCTTCCATCCCGACCGCCCCGACGTGCTGTCGCGCTATCGCGTGCGGATGAGCGCCGACAAGGCGCGCTATCCGGTGCTGCTCGCCAATGGCAACCTGGTCGAATCCGGCGAGGGCGAAGGCGGCACGCACTGGGCGGTGTGGGAAGATCCCTTCCCCAAGCCGAGCTATCTGTTCGCGCTGGTCGCTGCCGACCTCGCCGCCAACCGCGACACCTTCGTCACGTTGAGCGGGCGCACCGTCGACCTTGCCATCTACGTCCGTCCCGACGACCTGCCGCGCACCGCCCATGCGATGGCCAGCCTGAAGGCGGCGATGACGTGGGATGAAGAGGTCTATGGCCGCGAGTATGACCTGGGTCAGTTCAACATCGTCGCGGTCGACGATTTCAACTTCGGCGCGATGGAGAACAAGGGCCTCAACATCTTCAATTCGCGCTACGTACTGGCTGACCAGGACAGCGCGACCGACGGTGATTTCGACAATGTCGCGGGCGTCGTCGCCCACGAATATTTCCACAATTGGTCGGGCGATCGCGTCACCTGCCGCGACTGGTTCCAGCTCAGCCTGAAAGAAGGCTTCACCGTCTTCCGCGACCAGTGCTTTTCGGCCGACATGGGGTCGGAAGCGGTCAAGCGGATCGACGACGTCCGCCTGCTCCGCGCCGCGCAATTCCCAGAGGACAGCGGGCCGCTGGCGCATCCGATCCGGCCCGAATCCTACGTCGAGATCACCAATTTCTACACCGCGACCGTCTACAACAAGGGCGCCGAGGTGATCCGCATGATGCGCACCATCCTTGGCGACGAGGCGTTCCGGCGCGGCAGCGACCTTTACTTCGACCGTCACGACGGCACCGCCGCGACGTGCGAGGATTTCGTAAAGGCGATGGAGGATGCCAGCGGCGTCGACCTCGGCCAGTTCCGCTTGTGGTACAGCCAGGCGGGAACCCCGAAGGTCACCGCGCGGATCGACCATGACGCGGCGGCGGGCAAGGCGGTGCTTCACCTGACGCAGGCGATCCCCGACACCCCCGGGCAGTCCGGCAAGTCGCCGATGGTGCTCCCGCTGCGCGTTGGCTTGATCGGCGCGGACAGCCGCGAGGCGATCGGCGAGGAGCGACTGGTGTTGCTCGACACCGCCGAAGCATCGGTCGAGTTCGACGCGACCGAGCGGCCGATGCTGTCGATCAACCGCGGCTTCTCCGCCCCCGTCATCCTCGATGTCGCGCGTGAAGCGGGCGATCTCGAGCGGCTGGCGGCGGTCGATCCCGACCCGTTCGCTCGCTACGAAGCGGTGCAGGAATTGATGATGCGCGTGCTTGTCGCGGGCGCGCAGGGACAGCCGGTCGACCCGGCGCCGGTGATCGAGGCGGTGCGCGGCACCCTCGCCTCCAACGCGCTCGATCCGGCGTTCAAGGGCGAGGCGCTGTCACTGCCGAGCGAGAGCCTGATCGGCGACCGCATGGAGCAGGTCGACCCCGACGCGATCCACGCCAGCCGCCGGGCGCTCGCCCACGCGATCGGCGCCGCCTTGGCCAGCGAACTCAAGGACGCTCAGGCTGCCCGTGCCGATGGCGCCGACCTTTCGCCGACGGCCAAGGGCGTTCGCCGCCTGCGCAGCGTCGCGCTCGGCCTGATCGCCGCCGGCAACCCCGCCGACGGCGCGGCGCTGGCGAAGGCGCAGTATGACGCGGCGACGACGATGACCGAGCGGCAAGGCGCGCTCGCGGTCCTCGCCAGCCTCGACGCGCCCGAGCGGGCGGCGGCGTTCGACGACTTCTATGCGCGCTATGCCGACAACACGCTGGTGCTCGACAAGTGGTTCGCGCTGCAGGCGGGCATGGCGCAGCGCGAGGATACGCTCGACGTGGTCGAGGCGCTGGCGAAGCATCCCGACTTTACCCTGCGCAACCCCAACCGCTGGCGCGCGCTGGTGGCGAACTTTGCCGCCAACCAGTGGGTGTTCCACCATGCGTCGGGTCGCGGCTATCGCTTTCTCGCCGACCGCATCATCGAGATCGATTCCGCCAACCCGCAGGTTGCCGCGCGGCAAGTGCCCGCGCTCGGCCGCTGGCGGCGGATGGAGCCGGGTCGCGCCCCGCTGATGCGGGCCGAGCTGGAGCGGATCGTGGCGACACCGGGCCTGTCGAAGGACACGTTCGAGCAGGCGTCGAAGAGCCTCGGCTGACGCCGCCTAGTGCGCGCCGAGCCACTCGCCGGCGCCATAGGCGCACTTGCCCGCCAGCAGGATCAGGGCGATCATCACAATCGCGAAGATGGCCATCTTCGCGTTGCGGCTCATCAGTTGGCGACCCAGCTCGCGATCTGCGACGCGACCTGGTTGGCGGCGGCGTTGAGCGCCGGCCCGACCGTGAGCGCGGTGCCGTCGGCGGGAACGCTGGCTTCGAACCGGCGCGTTTCGACGCGGGTGCCACCATCGCGCGACAGCGCGCCGTCATAGCGCACGACCACCGACTGGGTGGCGGTGTCATAGCCGAAGCGGGTGAGGTTGCCGGTCAGCTTCAGCCCCGGATCGAGCGAAGCCTGGCGCGGATCGAGCACAACGCGGCTGGTCGTCCGCATCACCGTTTCCTGGACGAGGTCCTGGAACAGGCGGTCGGGCGTTTCGACCCACTGCAGGTTTTCAATGTAGGCGACCGCGGTCGGCCCGACGAGCGCGGGAACGCGCGTGGTCGAGATTTCCTTGGGGATCACCGGGACATCGATCGTGATCGCCTCGCCCGGCGTGGCCGAGCGGGTGATCGCCGCAGGCGCCGGCGCGGCACTGGTCAGCGTCAGCAGCGTCGGCGGGACCTTCTTGCCGCCGAAGCAGGCGGCGAGCGAAAGCGCGGTCAGTCCGACAAGAGCCAGGCGAGGTGTACGCATCATTTGGTCTTTCCGGGCTTATAGTCGGGGAGCTTTTCGGGGCCGAGCACACCCAGCGCACCGTCGTTGTTCAGGCGATCGGAGAATTGGCTGAGCGAGTCCGACAGGTCGCGGAGGTCGCGGACCAGCTTGTTCGCTTCGGGCAGCGTCGACTTGGTCAGATTCTGGATGCCGGGGCGCGCATCGGCGACTACGGCGTCGAGATTGTCGGCGGCCCGCTGAACCGAACCGATCGCCTTGCGGAGATCCTGCGCGGCGGGGGTTGCTTCATTTTCGACGAGGCGATTGGTGCTGTCGGCGAGCGCGCCGACGCGGGCGGCGGCAATCCCGGCCTGGCGCGCGGCGATGCGTGCGTCGCCGATGGCGTCGGCAAGATCGGGGGCGCGCTCGGCGAGGACGCGGGTGGTCTCGTCGACATTCTCGAGGATGTCGCTGACCGCATTCTGGTTCTTGTCGCTGAGCAATTCGGTCAGGCGCTCGGTCAGGCGCTGGATGCGGTCGATCAGTTCAGGCGCCGAGTTAAGCAGCGCGCCGAGCCCGCCCGAGCTTGCCGGGATGACCGGACAGCCCTGCGGCCCCAACTGGACCAAAGGGCGAGCGCCCTTTACCGCGCCCTCGAGCGCGATTTCGCTGACGCCGGTGAAGCCGACGCCGCGGATCTGCGCGGTGGTGCCTTGGAGGATCGGGGTTTCGCCATCGACCTCGACCCGGACCCACACGAACTCAGGGCGATCTGGAAGCAGGCTGATCTTTTCGATCTGACCGACCGGAACGCCTTGGAAATTGACCGGCGAGCCGCGATTGAGGCCGCCGACGCCCTGGCTGAAATAAATGTCGAAGCATTTGGTCGCCTTGTTCGACAGACCGGCGAGCCAGACGATGAAGATGAGCAGCCCAGCGAGCAGGGCGAGGGTGACTGTGCCGACGAGCACATGGTTCGAACGCGTTTCCATCGGCTCTTACTTTTCCTTCAGACCGGCGACGGCGGCGCGGCCGCGGGGCCCGTTAAAATATTCTTGAATCCAAGGATGGTCCATCTTGAGCAATTCTTCAATCGTCCCGACGGCCACGACCTTCTTGTCGCTGAGCACCGCGACGCGGTCGCAGATCGCCCACAGGGTGTCGAGGTCGTGGGTAATGAGGAAGACGGTTAGCTCGAGCTTTTCCTTCAGGCCCTTGATCAGTTCGTCGAACGCCGCCGCGCCGATCGGGTCGAGACCCGCGGTCGGTTCGTCGAGAAACAGCAGTTCGGGATCGAGCGCGAGCGCGCGGGCGAGGCCGGCGCGCTTACGCATCCCGCCCGACAGTTCGGACGGATATTTCGGACCCGCATCGGCGGGAAGGCCCGACATCCGGATCTTGTAGCCCGCAATCTCGTCGAGCAGCGGCGGCTGGATGAACGGGAAATATTCGCGGATCGGAACCTGGACGTTCTCAGCCACGGTCAGCGTCGAGAACAAGGCGCCGTTCTGGAACAGGATGCCCCAGCGGCGGCGAATGTTCTTCGCCTCCAGCTCATCGCGGCCGACCATGTTTTCGCCGAGCACATGAACTTCGCCCTCATCGGGGACCTGCAGGCCGATGATCGAGCGCATCAGCACCGATTTGCCGGTACCCGATCCGCCGACGACGCCGAGGATCTCGCCGCGGCGGACGTCGAGGTCGAGGCCTTCGTGGACGACCGATTCCCCGAAGCTGTTGCGAAGCCCGCGGACCGAGATGATCGTGTCGTCGCTCATCCCCAGCCCACCGAACTGAAGAAGACCGCAAACACTGCGTCGAGGACGATCACCATGAAGATCGACTGGACCACCGCGTTGGTGGTGCGGAGCCCGACTTCCTCGCTATTTCCTTCGACCTGCATGCCCTGGAAGCAGCCGGTCAGCGCAATGATGAAGCCGAACACCGGCGCCTTGATCAGCCCGACCCACAGGTCGGTGATCGGCACGACTTCCTGAAGGCGCTGGACGAAGGTCAGCGGCGGGATGCCGAGCGCGACCCACACGAAGATGCCGCCGCCGATCAGCGCCATCACCATCGCGTAGAAGGATAGCAATGGCATCATCACGATCGCGGCGAGCATTCGCGGGATCACCAGCGCCTCGACCGGCGACACGCCGATGGTGCGCATCGCGTCGATTTCCTCGGTGATCTTCATCGTGCCGATCTGCGCGGCGAAGGCGGAGCCCGAGCGGCCGGCGACCATGATCGCAGTCATCAGCGTGGCGAGTTCGCGCAGGGTCAGGCGGCCGATCAGGTTGATCGTGTAGATTTCGGCGCCGAACTGCTGAAGCTGGACCGCGCCCTGCTGGCCGATGACGATACCGATCAGGAAGGTCATCAGCCCGATGATGCCGAGTGCGCGAACGCCGACGACGTCGAAGCGCTGGATGACGGCATTGAGACGGAACCGCTTGGGCCGGCGGATGATGGTGGCAAAGCCGATCAGCACCGCGCCGAGGAAGCCGACCAGCCCTTTCATCGTCTTGCCGCTTTCGGCAACCCAGCCGCCAAGCTCGTCGAGCGTGCGGGTCACGCCGCCGCGACGGTCGGGGCGGACCTTGACCGGCGAGTCCGCCTCCGCGACCTGATCGAGCAGCGCCTGGACGCTCTCGCTCGCGCCGACGATGCTGGCATTGCGATCACGGACCGCGCGGTGAAGGAGCCACGCGCCGACAGTATCGATCTTTTCGACCCCGGCGACGTCGATCGTCAGCGGATCAGGGGCCTCGTCGATTTCACGCTGGGTGGAGGCGGCACGACCGATCGTCAACGAACCGACGCAGCGGAACGATTCATCAGGTCCATTATCGGTGTGCGACGCAACCCCCATCGCCCGCGACCCTGCTCGAAATGGCTTGCGGCGGCAAGCCTCCAGCAGAATTGCCGCTTTTTTGCCGGGATTGTTGCCGTATAGCGCGATTGATGACGAGCAAAGTCGAGAGCGGCGAGAAGCCCCTGTTCCTCACCGTCGGGGCCAACCCGGCGAAGGCGTTCGGAATGGACGCCGCGGCGCGCGCCAACGCGCTGGCGATCAAGGCGGGACTGGAGCCGGCGTCGACGCCGATTCCAGGCCGCGCCGCAGTCTACGCCGATCTGAACTGGGCGTGGGATCCCGAATGGCTAGTGACCATGGCCGACGCCCCCGGGCGGACGCTGGTCAAGGACGGCCACCCCGTCATCGCGCACGTCGTCGCCGATGCTGACGTCAGGGCAGTCACCAGCGCGATGGAGCAGGGACAGACCATCGCCGCAGACGAGGCGACGATGGACGCCGACACCGCCGACTTCGCCTATCGCAAGCTGCGCAAGCGCGAGCGGCCGTTCGTGATGCGGCTGACCTCTGAGAACGTCGATGCGGTCGAACGCGCATCCTATGACGCGAGCTACAAGGGCGTCACCGACGCGCTGACGCTCTACCTGTGGCGAAAGCCCGCCTTTTACCTGACGCGTTGGGCCGCGCTCGCGGGCCTGTCGCCCAATGCGATCACCGCGGTTGGGGCGATCTTCTGCGTCGCCGCCTTCTTCCTGTTCTACAACGGGCACTACTGGAGCGGCATCGCCTCGGGCTTCGTCTTCATGGTGCTCGACACCGTCGACGGGAAGCTGGCGCGCTGCACCGGCCAGTCGTCGCACTGGGGCAACATTTTCGACCATGGCATCGACCTCATCCACCCGCCCTTCTGGTGGTGGGCGTGGGCCGAGGGTCTCAACGAATATGGCCGCCCGTTCGAGCGGGTTTACGAACTGCTCATCGTCGGCGCGATCGTGTTCGGATACGTCGCCCAGCGACTGATCGAGGGGATCTTCGTCCGCCGCTTCGGAATGCATATCCACGTGTGGCGGCGGATCGACAGCCGCTTCCGCCTGATCACCGCGCGGCGCAATCCCAACATGGTCATCCTGGTCGCGGCGCTGCTGATCCAGCGTCCCGACGTGGGCATTGAGCTGGTCGCGCTTTGGACCATCCTGTCGCTGATCTTCCATGCGGTGCGGCTGGCGCAGGCCAATGGTCGTCGCGACCGCGGTCGCCCGGTGGTGAGCTGGCTGACGGAATGACCGACGTCGCATGGACCGCCCTTGTCCTGGCCGGGTCGCGGCCGGGACGCGATGCTTTTGCCGAAGCGCATGACACTGACCTCAAGGCGCTGATCCCGGTCGGCGGAGTGCCGATGGTGGCGCGGCCGGTCGCGGCGCTGCTCGCCAGTCCCCAGATCGGGCGGGTGCGCGTGCTTGCCCAGCAGGCCGGCCGGATCGCCGCAGTCCTGCCACGAGACGAGTCGCTGTCGATCGAGGCGTCGGGCGCGACGATTGCCGCGACGCTCGACGCGATCCTGTCGGATCCGGCGACGCGCTATCCGTTGGTGGTGACGACCGCCGATCATGCCCTGCTCGATCCGGCGATGATCGCCGACTTTTGCCGACACGCGGCTGGCGCCGACGTCGCCATCGGCCTGGTCGAGCGGCGCGCCTTGATCGCTCGCCTGCCCGAGACGCAGCGGACATGGCTTCGCTTTCGCGGCGGGGCCTATTCGGGCGCCAACCTGTTCGCGTTCGGCAGCCCGGCCGCGGCGCGCGCGGTCGGGCTGTGGCGCTCGGTCGAGCAAGACCGCAAGAAAGGATGGCGAATGATCGCGGCGCTTGGCCCGCTGACGCTGGTTGGCGCGGCGCTGCGCCTGCGCAGCCTCGACGAGACTCTCGCCACGGTGGGACGGAAGCTCAATCTTTCGATCCGCAAGGTCGAGCTCGCCAATCCGCTCGGCGCGGTCGATGTCGACAAGCCCGCCGACCACGCCCTCGTCACTGCCATCCTGGAGGGCCGCGCGTGAGCCTGACCGACCTTGCCATCTACGACATGGACCGCACCGTCACCCAGCGCGCGACCTACACACCGTTCTTGATTCATTGCGCGCTTCGCCGGGCACCGTGGCGCTTGCTGTTCCTGCCGTTCGGCGCGCTGTCGATGCTGGCCTATGTCGCCAAGGTCATCGATCGGGGGCGGTTGAAGGAAATCAACCATCGCCTGTTGCTCGGCCACCTGCGCCATCCCGCCGAATTGAAGCCGCTGGTTGACAGCTTCGCGCAAGCGACCCTGGCCAACAATATCCGCCCCGGCGCGATCGCGGCGATCGCCCGCGACAAGGCGGAAGGCCGCCGCGTGGTGATGGCAACCGCTAGCTATCGCTTCTACGCCCGCGCGATTGCAGAGGCGCTGGGCTTCGACGATTGCATCGGCACCAACTCGATCATCGGGCTCGACGATCGCGTCCACGCCAAGATCGACGGCGAGAATTGCTATGGCCCCGCCAAGCTGACGATGCTCACCGACTGGTTGGGCAAGTCGGCGCTGGAGCGCGGAAAAGTGCGCTTCTACTCCGACCACGCCAGCGACGCGCCCGTCTTCGAATGGGCCGACGAGGCGGTGGCGGTGAACCCGCACGACCGACTACGACGCCTCGCCGCGCAACGCGGCTGGGCGGTCGAAGACTGGGGCTAGAGCCTCAGACGGCGTTCAGTGCGGCTTCAAAGTCGGCAATCAAATCTTCCGCTTTCTCCACGCCGATCGAAATGCGCACAAGGTTGTCGCTGATCCCGAGCGCGGCCTTGCGCTCGTCGGGGACCGACAAGTGCGTCATCGCCGCCGGCGCCGACGCCAGCGTTTCGGTGCCGCCCAGGCTGACGGCGAGCTTGGCGATCTTCAGCGCGTCGAGGAAGGCGAAGGCCTCGGCCTCGCCGCCCTTCAGGTAGAGCGAGAAGGTCGAGCCAGCGCCGCTGCAGTGGCGGTTGTAAATGTCGGCCTGGCGCGAGCCGGGTTCAAGGAAGCCTAGATAGCCGACGCTCTCGACCTTCGGGTGATGGCGGAGGAAGGCGCAGACCTTTTCGGCATTTTCGCCCGCGCGGGTCATGCGCAGCTCGAGCGTTTCGAGGCTGCGCATCAACTGCCACGCGGTGTGCGGATCACAGATGCCGCCCATCGTGTTGCGGATCATGCGGACCTGACCGAGCAACGCCTTGCTGCCGGTGAGGCCGCCGGCGACGAGGTCGCTGTGCCCGCCGGCATATTTGGTCAGGCTGTAGACGCTGATGTCGGCGCCCTGCTCGAGCGGCTTGGCCCACAGCGGGCCGAGGAAGGTGTTGTCGATCGCGATCGGCGGGAGCGCGTCGGCGTCGAACGCGGCGGCACGGGCGTCGCGGACCGCCTCGACATCGACCAGCGCGTTGGTCGGGTTGGCCGGACTTTCGAGATAGATCAGGCTGACGCGGCCCATCGTCTTGGCGCTCTCGATCACCGCGTCGATTTCCTCGCGGGTCGCGCCGGCGGGGAAGTCGACATACTTCACCCCGAACTGGCCGAGGATCTTATTGATGATGGTTTCGGTCGCCGCATAGAGCGGGCCCGAGTGGACGATGACGTCGCCGGGACGAACGAAGGTCAGGAACAGCGTGGTGATCGCGGTCATGCCGCTGGAGAAGGTCAGCGCCTCCTCGGCATCTTCCCACAGAGCGAGGCGATCCTCAAGGATCTCCTGGTTGGGACCGTTGAAGCGCGAATAGACAAGGCCGTCCATGCCGCCCCCCGGCCTCTTGCCGGTGATGCCTTCGAAGAAGCGCTTCCCGTCGGCCGCGCGTTCGAACACGAAGGTCGAAGTGAGGAAGATCGGCGGCTTCAAGGACCCTTCGCTGAGTGCGGGATCGAAGCCATAGCCCATCATCAGCGTCGACGGATCGAGCTTGTGGTTGCCGATGGTGGTGGCGGCGTCCTTGGGGCGGCGGGTGTTGGTCACAAAAGCTCTCCTGATAAGCCGCGGGCCTTAGCCGCTGATGCCCGGAGGCGCTAGGCCGGGAGGCCGATCGCGCTGAGCATCCGCCCGTAGGTCGGCTCGCCGCGATGGGTCGAGCGGCGAAAGCTGTAGAAGCGGTCCTCGAGCGCGTAGGTGTCGAGACCGGTCGCCTCGACGCGGCGAACGCCCGCTGCGGCGAGGCGCGCGACGACATAGGCTTCGAGGTCGAAATGCGGACGGTCGCCCGCTTCGACCAGGAAGCGCTCATTGTCGGCATCGTCGGCGATCAGGCGGTCGGCGAAGGCGCGATCGACCTCGTAGCTCGCCCGGGCGATGCATGGGCCGACCGCGGCGACGATGCGATCGACCCGGGCGCCCAGCGTCAGCATGGAGGCGATGGCGGAATCGGTGACGCCGCCAACCGCGCCGCGCCAACCGGCATGCGCGGCGCCGACCACGCCGGCCTCGACGTCGGCGAGCAGAACCGGCGCGCAATCGGCGGTAACGATGCCAAGCAACAGACCGGGCCGGTCGGTGACCAGCGCATCGGCGCGCGGACGGGCGTCGCCCTCGACGGCTTCGGTGACCACTACCGTGTCGGCCGAATGAATTTGGTAGACGCTGGTGAGCGGAGCGCCGGGGCTCAGCGCATCGGCGGCGAGGCGACGGTTGGTCGCGACCGCGGCCGGATCGTCATCGCTGCCGAGCCCGCAATTGAGCCCCGCGACCGCGCCCGTCGACACGCCCCCCGCGCGGCCGAAGAAACCATGCGGCACCGCGCCAAGCGTCGCCACGCGGACGACATCGAGGCTCACAGCTTCAGCCGCATGACGATGTCCTCGTCGGCGTGATTGCCGACCATGAAGGCGTAGGTGCCCTCGGCCTCGAACCCCAGTTTCTCGTAGAACCGCCGCGCACGCGGATTGTCGGTGAAGACCGACAGATAGAGATGGTCGGCGCGAAGGTCGCGCGCTCGGTCGATGACCCAGTTCATCAGCGTGGCGGCGACGCCCTGCCCCTTGCACGCCTCGACCACGTAGAGCTGCCGAAGCTCGGCCGCGTTTCCGCGCGGTTCGAACGGCAGCTTGGGCGGGCCGAGCTTGGCATAGCCGACGAGCGCCCCGTCCAGCTCGGCGACGCGTACAGAAAAGGCGGGATCGGACAATTCGCGCGCCCAGTTGGCGGACGTGTGCGACTGGAGGAAGAGCGCGAGATCGGCGGGATCGTAGAGATGGCCGAAGGTGTCGCTGAAGGTCGCCGCGCCCAGACGCGCGAGCGCCTCGGCATCGTCGGGTCCGGCGGTGCGATAAGTGACGGTCATGTCGATAGTCCTGCGAGATCGGGCCAGTTGGGCGCCCGGACGCCGAGCACCTTGAACAGTCGCCCCATCTCCGCCTCGTCGCACAGACGGCGGCGGGCGGCGGCGATCGCCTCGGTCTGGGCGGGATTGCGCGCGGCAAGGCTCGAGGCGCGGACGCCGATGCCGAGCGTCTCGAGCCAGCTTCCCTGGCCGACGACGCGGCTCGGGACAGCGCCTGCGCCTCGGGCGGCGGTCGCGAGGGCGGCGAAATCGACGTGCGCGGTGAGGTCCTGCTCGCCGGGATCCTGCAGCGCATCGGCATGGGCATGGCCGCGGACGGCCTGCAGCGTGTCGCCGGTTTCGCCCCCGGCATAGCCATAATCGATGATCAGCGCGGCGCCGCCGGACCGGGCCAACCGGTCGGCGATCACGGCCATCGCCGCGGATCGATCCGGCGAGGTCTCGCGAATGTCGCCATCGGTAGTGAAAGCGAGACCGCCTTCATTCAGCGTGACGCGCCGCTGCTCGTCCCCAACCCACTGCTCGACCGGAAGCGCATCGAAGAATTCGTTGGCGATCAGCAGAAGCGTGCGTTCAGGAAGACCCTCGACCGTGTCGTGAAACACGGCGTCCGGCACGCGCCCGGCCTGCGCCTTGCGGAGCGTCGCGCTCGTCTCGACCAGATGGACCTCGCCGGCAAATCCCGCGCCGCGCATCACCCTTAGTGCATCGGCGGCAAGCGTTCCGCGTCCCGGCCCCAGTTCGGCAAAGATCGCCGCCGTCGGCCGCCCTGCCCGATCCCACACGTCGACCAGTGCCGCGCCGACCATTTCCCCGAACATCTGGTGAATTTCGGGGGCGGTAACGAAATCGCCGGCGGGACCGAACGGGTCGCGGGTGGCGTAATAGTGCGCATTCGCCGCGGCCATATACTGGCCCACCGTGATCAATCCCTCGCGGGCGATGCGGTCGCGTAGCAACCTCGCGAACGTCGGGTCGGCGGGCCGGTCCTCCCGCGGACGGGAGGCGGGAGTCACGCCACGCTTTCCACGCCCAGCGTCGGTTCGACCCGGGTGCGCCGCTTCTTCGCGGTGGCCATCAGGTAGAGGCCGCCGACGATCATCGGCACGGTCAGCCACTGCCCCATGTGCAGTCCGGTCGCCTGCGCGAACTCGGTCAACTGGGCATCGGGCTCGCGCACGAATTCGACCCCGAAGCGAAAGATTCCGTAGAAGAAAATGAAGGCGCCGACGAGCTTGCCCGGCTCGTACCGCGCCTGCGTGCGCCAGAACATGAAGGCGAGGATCGCCATGACGACGAGGCCTTCGAGGATCGCTTCGTATAGCTGGCTCGGATGACGCGGCGGCCCGAGCGCTTGCATCCCGCCGGCGCCGATTTCGACGAAGCGGATCGCCCACGGCACGTTGGTCGGCGCCCCCCACAACTCACCGTTGACGAAGTTCGCGAGCCGTCCGAACAGCAGGCCAAGCGGAACGCAGCAGGCGACATAGTCGTGAAGGCGAAGCCACGGCAGCTTCTCCTTTCGCGCTAGGTAGAGGATGCCAAGCGAGGTGCCGATGACGCCGCCATGGAAGCTCATGCCCCCGTCCCACAGCTTCAGGATGTCGAGCGGGTTCGCGACGTAATAAGGCAGATTGTAGAACAGCACGTAGCCGAGCCGCCCGCCGAAGATGATCCCGAGCGAGGCATAGAAGACGAGATCGTCGGCATGACGGCGGGCCATCGGCGCGCCGGGCTGCTTGAGCAGCTTGAGCAGATACCAATAGCCGAGGAAAATCCCGGCAAGGTAGGCAAGGCTGTACCAGCGCAACTGGAAGAAGCCGAGGTCGAGCGCGACCGGCGACAATCCCAGGTCGGGAAAGGCGATCGCCTGCTGCGCACCCAAAACTACCGAAACGACACTCATCGACTGCGCACCATGGGGCTTCCCCTTATCCTTGCCGCCTCATAGGGTGACCCAAGGCAAACGCCAAGGAGAGACGAATGTCCGCATCCCCGCTCGACCTGAAATTTGACGCGGTGCTGGCCGCGGTCACCGGGCCCGGGGGACGCGTCGTCATCGATCGCGACGATCAGGGACGCGCGATCGTCGCCAACTTCCCGGCGACTTTGCCGATGTTCTTCAAGACCTTCTGCACGTTGAACGGCGCGGTCGAGGCAGTCGTCGCGGGGTCGGAGCGCCTAACCTTCGCCGCGCTCGACGAGATTTCGGACGAGGTCGCGCGCGGCCTCGTCGCCCGCGGAATCGCCAAGGGCGACCGCGTCGGAATCGCCATGCGCAACTGCCCGGCGTGGATCGTCGGCTATATGGCGGCATTGAAGGCCGGCGCGATCGCGACGCTGATCAACGGCTGGTGGCAGGTCGAGGAACTCGATCATGCGCTGGCACTGACCGAACCCAGGCTGATCCTGGCCGACGAGCCGCGCGCCCACCGCATCGGCGCAACGCGCTTTGCCGGGGACGTCGTTTCGGTCGATATCGCCAAGCCTGCCCGCGAAGCTTTTGCCGACACGATCGAGTCGGGGGAGGGAGGCACGGCCGACCTGCCGCAGGTCGCTCCGGACGATCCCGCGACGATCCTGTTCACGTCCGGATCGACCGGCGACGCCAAGGGCGCGTTGTCGACCCATCGTGCGGTGACGACCGGGGTTTACGCCTATGCCACCGGGCTGATGACGCTGCTCGGCATCCTGCAGAGCGAGGGCCGCCCGCCCGCCAACCCGCCGCGCACGCTGGTCAACGTGCCGCTGTTCCACGTCACCGGCGAAGATCCGGTGCTGCTCAACAGCTTCGTTATCGGGCGCGGCATGGTGTTGATGCCCAAGTGGGATGCGGGCGAGGCGCTGCGCCTGATCGAGCGCGAGAAGATCACCTATTTCGTCGGCGTCCCGACGATGAGCCTCGAGCTGATGAACCATCCCGACTGCGGCAATTACGACCTGTCGACGCTGACCGACATCGCCGGCGGGGGCGCGCCGCGCCCGGTCGCGCATGTCGACCGGCTCAAGCAGGCCTTCCCCAATTCGCAGCCCGCCCTCGGTTACGGCCTGACCGAGACCAACGCGGTCGGGTGCAGCAACTTCTGGGGCAATTACGCCGACAAGCCTTCCTCCACGGGCCGCGCGCAGGCGCCCTATGTCGAGCTGGCGATCCTCGGCGAGAATGACGCCCACCTGCCGCCCAACGAGCGCGGCGAGATCGGCATCAAGAGCGCCGCGAACATCGAAGGCTATTGGAAGAACGATGCGGCAACGGCCGCCGCCTTCACCGCCGACGGTTTCATGAAGACCGGCGACATCGGCTACCTCGACGACGAAGGCTATCTGTTCATCGTCGACCGCAAAAAGGACATCATCATCCGCGGCGGCGAGAATATCGCCGCGGCCGAGGTCGAGGCCGCACTCTACGCCTGCGAGGGCATTGCCGAGGCGGCGGTGTTCGGGGTCCCCGACGAACGGCTGGGCGAAGTGCCGGTCGCGGTGCTCCATCGCCGCGAGGGCAGCACGTTGAGCGAGGCGGATCTTCGCAAATTCCTCGACGGCCGGCTGGCGGCCTTCAAGGTGCCCGCACGGATGGAGTTCGCCGACGCGCCGCTTCCCCGGCTTGGCACCGGCAAGATCGACCGCGTGGCGCTCAAGCAGAAACTCACCGACTGACGATGGCGCTGAACAAGGTGGCGGTCGATCGCCGCACCCTGTTGATCGGTGGTGGAGCGGGGATCGGGCTGGTGGTCGCCTATATGGCTTGGCCCCGGCGCGAAGGCAGCCCGCTTCGTCCCGCGCCGCGCGACGGCGTGTTCGGACCCTATCTGCGGATTTCCACCGACGACAAGATGACCCTGGCAGTCCCGCAAGCGGAAGTCGGACAGGGCATCTGGACCGGGCTTGCGCAAATTGCTGGCGACGAGCTGGGAGCCGCTTGGGACCGGATCGCGGTCGAGCCCGCGCCGCACGCCCCGGCCTACGTCAATCAATTGGTGGCGCGCGATGTCGGCGTCTCGACGCGAGTAACGGCGGGTGGGACATCGATCCGCGCGTTCGAGCAGCCGCTGCGCGAGGCGGCGGCGATCGCGCGTGAGATGTTGTGCATGGCGGCCGCGGCGCGATGGGGCGTGAACGCCGCCGAGTGCGACACGGCCGATGGAGCCGTCATTCACGAGGGCAAGAGGCTGCCGTTCGGGCAGGTGTCCGCCGACGCCGCCGGGCTTGCACCGCCGACGAGCGCGGCGCTTCGTCCGATCGGCAGCGGCAAGCTGTCGGGCCAGTCGCTCCCACGGCTCGACGTCGGGCCTAAATCCGACGGCAGCCTGCGCTTCGCCGGTGACGTGCGCTTGCCGAGGATGCTGTTCGCGTCCGCGCGGCTGGCACCGCCCGGCGGTCGCGTCGTCGGCTTCGGCGCCGACGAGGCGCGCAAGCAGGCGGGGTTGGTTCGACTGGTCGAGCGCGATGGCTGGATTGCGGCGGTGGCGCAAAGCTGGTGGGCGGCCGACCGTGCGCTCGATCGTGGGTCGGTACGATTTGCTGGCCCTGCCGGGGCGGACGGAGCCACGATCGACGCAAGGCTTGGCGAATTGCTGGAGACCGGCAGCGCGACGCGCGCGTTCGAACGCGGCGACTATTCGGCCGCTGTCGAAGGGTCGCGCCCGCTCGCCGCCACTTATTCGGTCGCGCCGCTGCCGCATCGCTCGCTCGAGGCGCCTTCGGTGGTGGCGCGTTTCACCGGTGATCGGCTGGAGATTTGGGCAGGGACCCAGGCGCCCGACCTCGTCCGGTCCGCCGCCGCGTCGGCAAGCGGGATCGGCGAGCGCGAAGTCACCGTCTATCCGTTGCCGATTGGCGACCCTTCGGGGCGCGGGGTCGAGGTGGAGGCGGTCGCCATCGCGGTGGACCTGGCGAAGGCAGTCGGACGGCCGGTTTGCCTGACACTCCCGCCCGACGTCGCACTGAATCACGACGCCGCGCGCCCGCCCCTCGCCGCGCGTGTCGCCGCGCTACCAGCGCCCGACGGAACAATCGCGGCATGGAGTGCGCGGCTGGTCGGCATGGCAGGACTGGAGGCGTCGCTCGCGCGCGGAGGGAATCAGCCGATCCCTCCCTACGCGCCGCGTAACGTCGCACCGCCTTATGGAATCCCGGCAGTTCGGATCGACGCCGTCGACGCAGGCTTACCCATCCGCACCGGCTATTGGCGCGGCGGCAGCGATGCGCTGACCACCTTCGTCACCGAAAGCTTCATTGACGAGATGGCGCGCGCGCTGGGTGCCGAGCCGCTCGCCTATCGCATCGGCATGCTTGGCGGGTCGCCGCGCCTTGCCCGCGCCATCACCACCGCGGCCGCGATCGGCGGGTGGGACGGCGGTGGGCGCGGAAGCAGCCTCGGCCTTGCCTGCGCATCGGTTCAGGGGAGCCACATCGGCCTGATGGTCGAGGCATCGATCGGCTCCGACCAACGCATCAGCGTGTCGCGGATGACCGCCGCGGTCGATGTCGGGCGGGCGATCAACCCGGCGCTCGTCCGTCAGCAGGTCGAGGGTGGCCTCCTTGCCGCGCTCGCCGCCGCGACCGTGCCTGCGCCCGACTTCGTCGCCGGGATGCCGCGCGCCACGCCGATGCGCGGACAGGGCTTCGAGCGGCTGTCGGCCGTGCCGAAGGTCGAGGTCGAAGTGATCGCCAGCCGCGACCCGCCGGGGGGAGTGAGCGGGCTCGGCATGGCAGCGCTCGCCCCTGCGGTCGCCAACGCCATCGCCGCCGCCACCGGAAGACGCTTGCGCCGGCTGCCGTTCGATCCGATGGCGTCTGCATGACCCCGCCCGACAACCATCCCGTCATTCCCGCGCCAAAAGTCGGCGTGCTGCTGCTCAACCTCGGCACCCCCGACGCGCCTGATGCGCCCGCGGTCCGTCGCTACCTCGCGCAGTTCCTGTCGGACCCGCGCGTGGTCGAAATTCCGCGGCTGGTGTGGAAGCCGATCCTGCACGGCATCATCCTGCGCACCCGGCCGAAGAAAAGCGCGCACGCCTATGCCCAGGTGTGGAGCGAGGAAGGATCGCCGCTCGCCGCCATCACCGCCCGACAGGCGAAGGCGCTGCAGCAGCAATTGGGCGAAACGGTACTGGTCGACTGGGCGATGCGGTACGGCAACCCCAGCGTCGCGAGCGCCGTCGAGCGCCTGTTCGCGGCGGGTGCAACGCGCATCCTCGCGGCGCCGCTCTATCCGCAATATTGCGCGGCAACGACCGCAAGCGCGCTCGATGCGACCTTTGCCGCGATTGCCGCCAAGCGGTGGCAGCCCGCGCTTCGAACGCTCCCGCCCTATCATGACGATCCGCTCTACATCGGCGCGTTGAAGGACGACCTCGAACGGCAATTGGCCGCGCTCGATTTCACGCCCGATCGGCTGCTGCTGTCGTTTCACGGCATGCCGCAGCGGACGCTGGAGCTTGGCGATCCCTATCATTGTCACTGCCGCAAGACCGCGCGTCTGCTGGGCGAGGCGATGGGGCGACCGGTCGATGTCGCCTTCCAGTCGCGCTTCGGCCGCGCCAAGTGGTTAGAGCCCGCAACCGACACGATGCTGAAGGCTTATCCGGTTGCCGGCGTGACCAAGGTCGCAATCGCCGCGCCGGGTTTTTCGGCCGACTGCCTGGAAACAATCGAGGAACTGGGCCTGCGCGGCCGCGACGACTTCATCGAAGCGGGCGGCACGCATTTCGCGCGGCTCGATTGCCTCAACGACGGCAAGGCGGGAATGGCGATGCTCGATACGATCGTTCGCCGCGAACTTGCCGGTTGGTGGCCGCAGCCTTAATCGAAAGCAATAAAACATAAATCAGGAGAGACTCATGGCGCGAGTAGCGGTCGTAACCGGCGGAACCCGAGGGATTGGCGAGGCGATCAGCATCGCGCTCAAGGACATGGGCATGGAGGTCGCGGCGACCTATGCCGGCAATGACGAGCGCGCGCGCGAATTCACCGACCGCACCGGGATCAAGGCCTACAAGTTCGACGTCGCCGACCATGAGGCCTGCATCGAAGGCGTTCAGAAGATCGAGGCCGACCTCGGGCCGGTCGACGTACTGGTCAACAACGCCGGCATCACCCGCGACACCACGATGAAGCGGATGGACCACCAGAAATGGCAGGACGTCATCGACACCAATCTTGGCGGCTGCTTCAACATGGCGAAGGCCGTGTTCGAAGGAATGCAGGCGCGCGGATACGGCCGCATCGTCAACATTGGGTCGATCAACGGGCAGGCCGGCCAATACGGCCAGGTCAACTATGCCGCCGCCAAGTCAGGCATCCACGGCTTCACCAAGGCGCTGGCTCAGGAAGGCGCGCGCAACGGCATTACCGTCAACGCCATCGCGCCGGGTTACATCGATACCGACATGGTTGCCGCGGTGCCGCAGGAAGTGCTCGGCAAGATCATCGCCAAGATCCCGGTCAATCGTCTGGGCAAGGCCGAGGAGATCGCGCGCGGCGTCGCCTTCCTGGTCGATGAGAATGCGGGCTTTGTCACCGGATCGACGCTGTCGATCAACGGCGGGCAGCACATGTATTGATGCAATGGGGTTCGCCCACGAAGCGGTCGGTGACCATCGCGGGCCATGAAACCTCGATCAGCCTAGAGCCCCTGTTCTGGCAATCGCTGGAGCAGGCGGCCGAGGCCGAACGGCTGCCGGTCAACGCGCTGATCGCGCGGATCGATGCCGAGCGGCTCCACACGCCAGGCGGGCCGCCCAACCTAACGTCCGCCATCCGCCAATGGCTATTCCTTCGTGCGCAGAGCCTTGGCGGCGCCGGCGATCGCGCGCCCGAATAAGGCCGCCGAGTCCGCCGACTGGTGGAGGAACAGCGCGGGCTCGATCAGCTCGATTTCCATGATCGCTAGACCGCCCTCGTTGGTTTCGATCATGTCCACGCGCGCATAAGTCGGAAGTTCTGGCGCCGCCGCGAGTGCCGATTGTGCCAGTTCGAGCGCGCCCGAAGGAGGCTCGGCGACACTGTCCTTTCCACCAAGGTGTGGCTGGACGCGGAAGTCGCCAGACTTGGGTCGCTTGACGATCGCGTGGCCAAGCTCGCCGGCAAACATCATCAGCGAATATTCGCCGGCCCGCTCGATCGCTTTCTGGAACGGCTGGATCAGCATCCGCTGTCCAAGCGCTGACGTGGGTAGGCTATCCCCCTGTCGAACCCGGTGCGTGCCAACCGCGCTGGCCGACACGGGCGGCTTGATTACCAGTTCGGAGCCGAAGGCGTCGTGCGCGGCCTCAATGTCGTCCTGGGACAGCGCCATGCATTCGCGCGTCGGAACGACCGAAATGCCCTTCGCGCCGAGCTCGGCAAGATACGCCTTGTCGGTGTTCCAGCGCAGCAGCCGCGCCGCGTTGATCATCGGCCAGCCCTCCGCCTCGGCGCGGTCGAGTAGAGCGTGCCACTCGGCGACGCGCTGGTCGTAGCCCCATGCCACCAGCGGGAGCACTGCGTCAGCGCCCGCGACATCGCCGGGATCGGTCCACGCGCGCGGTTCGACCACGAAGCCCGCCGCTTCGAGAGCACGCGCTTCGATGCCGTACGCCCAGTCCCACGGATCGGGATAATCCGCCGCAGGCGTCAGGACGATCGCACGCATTTCTAGCGCGACAGCAGGATCCGCGCCTGGCTGGCGATCTGCGCCAGCATCGGGGCACTGGCCGCGCCCGACAGCTTGGCGCGTTCGATCAGCTGGCGGAACTGCGCGATCCGCTTGGGATTGCGATCGACCCAGCGCTCGACGCTTTCATCGGGATCCTCGCCGCGCGCGCGGTTGAGGAAGTCGATTCGAAGCTGTTCGAAATCGCGCGACAGGTTGGCGGCCAGCAGCCGTTCCCACTGGTCGGTCGGCACGAACCGCGCGACCTGGCCCTGCGCCCAATCGATTCCGAGCACTTCGCCAAGCCGCGTGTAGGCGCGGGTGATGGCAAGCTCGTCGATGTTGCGCCGGGCGCCCATCGCCGCGATCCCGAACACGCCGTCGAGTTCGAACAGCTTGACCAGCGCATCGACGATCTTCGGATCGCCGGTCAGAGCTTCGAGCCGCGAACGGCGCGCCGTTGCCTCGCCGCGAACCTCGGCCTTGATCAGGCCCGCCGCCTTGGCGGCGACCTTTTCGAGGCCGGGGCTGAGCAGGTCGGCGACGGCCGCAACGCTGGTCTCGCCCGCCGCCGCGCGGATCACGTCGCTGAGGTGGTTGCGAACGCTCTTCGCGGCGAGCGCGAACAGGTCGATGCGGACCTTTTCCGAGATCGGCGCCGCCTCGATGCGCTCCCACAGCTTGGGAAGATCGAGCAGCCGTTCGGTGACGAGGAAGGCGGTGACCACCTGCGGCATGCCGACGCCTTCTTCCTCTGTCATGTCGAGCGCGACGCTCGGCCCGAGGCGATTGACGAGGCGATTAGCGACCTTGGTCGCGACGATCTGGTGCCGAAGACGGTGGGCCAGGATCGCCTCGCGATGCTTCTTGCGCATCGGCGCGGGGAAGGCCGCCATCAATTCGTCCTGCATGGTCGGATCGTCGGCGAGCTTGAGCTCTTCCGCCGCCGCCTGCAGCGTCAGCTTCGACATCGACAGCAGCACCGCCAGTTCGGGCCGGGTCAGCCCACGCCCGTCGATCCCGCGGCGAAGCAGTTCGTCGCTGCTTTCAAGGCCCTCGACCTTGCGATCGAGCCGGCCGCTCGCCTCGAGCATTTCGAGCGTGCGGACGAAGCCCGGCAGGCCCGCCGCGCCGCGCGCCTCGGCGATCGACAGCGCGAGCGTCTGGAGGCGATTATCCTCCAGCACCAGCTCGGCAACCTCGTCGGTCATGCTGGCAAGAAGCTTGTTGCGCTCTTCCTCGCCAAGCCGGCCTTCGCGCATCTCGCGGTTGAGCGGGATCTTGATGTTGACCTCATTATCCGAACAATCGACGCCCGCCGAATTGTCGATGAAGTCGGTGTTGATCCGCCCGCCATGCTCCGAAAATTCGATCCGCGCGGCCTGGTTGATCGCCAGATTCGCGCCTTCGCCGATGACCTTTGCACGCACGTCACGTGCGTCGACGCGGAGCGAGTCATTGGCGGGATCGCCCACCTGCGCGTTGGTCTGGTACGACGCCTTGATGTAGGTGCCGATGCCGCCAAACCAGAGCAGGTCGACCGGCGCCAGCAGGATCGCGGTGATCAGGCTGCCTGGATCAATGGTCGCTGCCTCGATGCCCAGCGCGGCCTGCGCTTCCTTGGTCAGTTCGATCGACTTCTGGCTACGCGGGACGATCATTGCCCCCTTCGACAGCGCCTTGCGGTCGTAATCGTCCCAGCTTGACCGCGGCAGGTTGAACATGCGCTCGCGCTCCGCCCAGCTGGTGGCGGGGTCGGGGTCGGGATCGATGAAGATGTGGCGGTGGTCGAACGCGGCGACCAGCTTGATCGACTTCGACAGCAACATGCCGTTGCCGAACACGTCACCCGACATGTCGCCGCAGCCCGCGACGCGGACGGGGTCCTTCTGAACGTCGACGCCCATTTCCAGGAAGTGGCGCTGGACCGAAATCCACGCGCCCTTGGCGGTGATGCCCATCGCCTTGTGGTCGTAGCCGTTCGATCCGCCGCTGGCGAAGGCATCGCCCAACCAGAAGCCGCGCTCCAGCGCGATCGCGTTGGCGACGTCGGAGAAGCTGGCGGTGCCCTTGTCGGCGGCGACGACGAAATAGGGATCGTCGCCGTCGTGGATGACGACCTTGTCGGGGTGGACGACCTTGTCCTCGACGATGTTGTCGGTGACCGACAGCAGCGAGCGGATGAAGATGCGATAGCTTTCGGTGCCTTCGGTCATCCACGCGTCGCGATCGACCGCCGGGTTGGGCAGTTGCTTGGCATAGAAGCCGCCCTTCGCCCCGGTCGGAACGATCACGGCATTCTTGACCATCTGCGCCTTCATCAGGCCGAGGATCTCGGTGCGGAAATCGTCGCGCCGGTCGGACCAGCGCAGGCCGCCACGCGCGATCGGGCCGCCGCGAAGATGGATGCCCTCGACGCGCGGACTGTAGACCCAGATTTCGCGATAAGGGACCGGCGCGGGCAGGCCAGGGACCTGCTTGCTGTCGATCTTGTAGGCGAGCGCCTCGGCCGCGGCCGGCGAGAATGCGTTGGTGCGGAGCGTCGCGCCGACGACCGCGCGCAGCAGGCGCAGGATACGATCGTCGTCGATCCCGCGAACGTCCTTCAGCGCATCGTCGAACGCATCGGCTGCGGCTTTAATCGCGGCCTCGCGTCCGCTCGACGCCGACGGATCGTGCGACGCGGTGAACAGGTCGATCAGCGCGGTCGTGGCCAGCGGCGCACGGCGCAGCGCTTCGACCACGGTCAGCAGGCCATAGGCGACGCCGGTCTGGCGTAGGTAGCGGAACCAGCTGCGCAGCCAGACGACGGCCTTCGGATGAAGTCCGGCGACGAGCACCAGCTGGTTGAATTCGTCGTCCTCGGCGCGCTTGCCGAGCACATTGGCAATCGCCTTTTCGACCATCGGCGCGCGCGCCAGGATGCCGTCGAGATCGCTGCAATTGGGCAGCTCGACGTGGAAATTGTGGATGTGGCCGATCGACTTGTCGAGCGTCGTCGGATTTTCCTCGAGCACCCGGAAGCCGAAATTCTCCAGCACCGGCACGGCTTCGGACAGCGGGATCAACGCCGAGGCGCGATAAGCTTTCAGGTGAAGCTCGCAGCCCTTGTCGCGCGCCGAGCGATAAAGGCGAACGCCGCGCTCGTCGCCGTCACCAAGGCCGGACAGGCGGAGGATATCCTCGGCCGCATCTTCCGCGGTGACGCGGGCGCGGTAGGCTTCGGGAATGGCGCCAAGATAGGTGAACGCCAACCGCGTCGCGCGGCCCGATCCCACCCGCTCGACCAGCGCGGATTCGACCGCAGGCGCCCAGCCGCGAACCATTTCGTCGAGGCGCGCATCGAGTGCGGCGACCGACGGCACGACCGTGTCGACCGAAGTCTTGAGCGTGTAGCGGAGCAGCGCCAGCTCGCCGTCGCCGAGTTCGACCGACCAATTCGACACCGGCGCGCCGGTCGCCTGTTCGAGCATGGCGAGGATCGCCTTGCGGCGCGCGGTCGTCAAATCGTCGCGCGGCAACCACACAAGCGAATAGAGATGCCGCCCGAGCGCGCCCGGAAGCAGCAGCAGGGTCGGGCGCGGTCGATCGGCGAGCGACATGGCCACGGTCGCGACCTGGCGCACTTCGTCCGGGGCGAAACTGATCAGCAGGTCGTGCGGCAGCGTCGAAATCGCGTGCGCGAGCGCCTTGCCGCCGTGGCTCGACGGCGCGAAACCCAATTGGCGATCGAGCGCGATCAGCCGGTCGCGGAGGATCGGCACTTCCTCGGCGGGCGCGCGAAGCGCGGCGCTGGTCCACAGGCCGGTATGGATCGACAGCGTTCCGTCCGAACGCTTTACGATGATCGCGTCGAGCGGGACGCGGCGATGCACCGGCGAAATGCGATCCGACTTGAGCAGGAGCAGGTTGCTTCCGTCACGCTCAAGCTGCGTCCGCGCTGCCTGGGCGATCGGTTCGTCCCACAGAGCCAGTTCGTCGCGAAGGATGCCGCGGCCTTCGCCGAATTCATTGTCGGCCTTGACCGAAGCGTGGCCAAGCAACGTGAAATTGTCGTCGGCCAGCCAGCGGATCAGCGCCGCCCCTTCGGCGTCCTCGGCCTCGATCGATGCTGCGTCCTCGACCATCGACGCGCGCATCGTGCGCCAGTCGGTCACCGCCGCGCGGACGTCGGCGAGCACGGCTTTCAGTTCGGCCACCAGTTCCTGCCGGCCACGCGCGTCGGCGCGGTCTAGCTCGAGGTAGATGATCGATTCAGACGCGCCCTCGCCCAGCTTCTCCAGGCCGCCGTCGGCACCGCGGGTCACCTTGATGATCGGGTGCAGAAGCTGGTGGATCGTCAAGCCGCGCGCCGCGATCGCGCCAGCGACACTGTCGACCAGGAACGGCATGTCGTCATTGACCAGGACCAGCCGCATCCGCCGTCGCCCGGCTTCGCCGCCGGTCGATTCGATCCGGACCACCAACTCACCGGGTTTGCGATCGGCGGCGACTTCGGCGGTGAAGCGCGCGGCCTCCGCCTGATCGTCGGCCCCGAAATGGTCGAGGTCTCCGGGAAGTGCGCTGCCGATGAGCGCCTGTTGCATCGAATGGGTGATCGCCGCGCCTTTGCGCGTGTTGGCCGTCATGATTCTACCGGGCTCCGGAATGTCTGGCGATGCGCGGGGGCCTAGTCCGGCCCGCCGCGTTAGGCAACAGCGCTCCGGGCGGGCGCGTCAGGAAGCGGCGCGGACGAGTGCCCGGTCGAGCAGCCCTTCGTCGGAGACGAGCCGGACAACTTCGTGAACCCCGGCGGCGTTGCGGCGAGTGAGGACCAGCGCAAATTCTTCGTTGGTGGGCAGGTCGGCGAGCGCGATGCCGGGCGACGCGCGCAGCGCGGTGCGGGCGGTCGCGGCCTTGTCGACCACCGGACGATCGGGCCGACGCGCCTTGCGCTCGGCGGCGACGAGGCCCTTCAGGCCGCCTTCGGCCGCGTCGAGGAACGCCTCGAAGCCTCCGAAGTCCACGCCTTCACGCTCGGCATTGCTGAGCGCGGCGGCAAATTCGGTCAGGCGGGTCTTGTCGTAGTCGATGCCGAAGACGAGCTTGACGATCGGCGTCATCGGCGCGCGGGCCTGAGCCTTCACGCCGGCATCGTCGAGGATCTCGGCATAGTCCTCGGGCACGCGGCGCGCGGCGACGGCGAAATCATAAGCCATGGCGAGCGCGCGGTAGAGCGCGGCGCGGCTGCGGCCGTCGGCCTGCTTGCAAACCTCGGCGCTCTCCCGCGCGGCCCACAGGCGATCGGCGAGGCCGGCGTCCGCGTCGAGCTCGATGGCGAGCTCTTCACCGTCGTCTTCCGACGGATCGGCATCGGCCAGCGGGCCGTCTTCCCACGACAGGTGCGGCACGGCCACCGGCGCTTCGGCGGTTTCGACGAGGTCGAGAACGTCTTCGTCTTCCTCCTCCTCGGCGACTTCCGGTTCAAGCGGCGGGAGCTCGGCACGAAGCGTCGTCGGGACTTCGGCGGCCTCGCCCGAATCCTTCCAGTTGATGACGCCGTAGATGAAATCGATCGTGTCGCCGTCCGAACTGAACGGCATCAGGATCCCGCGATAGAAGATCGAACGGCCGCGTTGGTTGACGAATTCCGCCTCGAACCCGATCGGCGCGCGGTTGGCGATGATCTGCAGATAATGGTCGGTCAGGCGCGACAGCAGCGAGCGGCTGGGCACGTCGTCGATCGTGCGAATGTCGTCGGCCAGGTCGCACTCGGTGCGGATCGCGGTGCCGATGTAGGGGGTCGCCGGGTTGGCGGTGCCCTCGGTGAAGTCCAGCAAGACCGAATGCGGCCCGAAGTCCTGGATGTCGCCGGGCTCCAGATCCTCGATCGAGGGATAGTCGCGGCCGTCGAGCAGCGAGCACCAGTAGTTATAGGCGCGGACATGCATGCGCCGCTCGTCGGAGCCGATCGCCGCGGCGACATCCTCCGGAGAGGCGGCGCTAAGCGTCGGCGCCTCATAGTCGCTCACATGATCCGAATAGCTGTCCACGCGCAAAATCCCAGCAAAGCCAAGTTCGCCATGAATGTGCCGATGAAGCGTTGCCAAAGCGTTAATCATGTTTCGAGCGCCCGTCCCAAGCGACCCTTGCCGCGCTGCGCGAGGGCGTGTAGGGCGCACCCCGCACGCCGCCAGGCGAGCCGCTTTAGCTCAGTTGGTAGAGCACCTCATTCGTAATGAGGGGGTCACAGGTTCGAGTCCTGTAAGCGGCACCATTTCCTTCAGCGACGATAAATTTGCCGCAGGATCGAGCCGAACAGCTTCGCGCCAGCATCTCGTTTCGCATGCATAATTATTGGAACTAAGGTTCCACGTTAGCATTGTCCATTCAAACGTAACTGCTTTTAAAGAGACGGAAAATGAACAAGCTAGCTCTCGCGCTGGCGGCGGGTTTTGTCGCCCTGTCCGCCCCGATGACTCCCGCGTTCGCCACCTTCGAGACCGAAGCGGCCAAGATGGCTGCGCTCGGCGCCGCCGAAACCGCCCGCATGGATATGCAGGACAAGTTCGGCAAAAAGGTCCTGAAGCCCGGACAGTATCTGTGGGCCGCCGACGCGCCGACGACCGGCGAGTCACGAGTAGTCGTCAGCCTGTCTGACCAGATGGCCTATCTGTATCGCGGTAACGAACTTGCGGCCGTGTCGACCATCTCGAGCGGGACCGACAAGAATCCGACCCCGACCGGCATCTTCCCGATCCTCGAGAAGAAGACGATGCATCGTAGCCGCAAGTACGACAATGCGCCGATGCCGTTCATGCAGCGCCTCGACAAGTGGGGCATCGCGCTTCACGCCGGTGCGCTCCCGGGGTATGCCGCAAGCCACGGCTGCATCCGCCTTCCCGCGAAGTTCGCGCAGAAGCTTTTCAGCACGACGGGCGTCGGCGACCACGTGATGATCGCTGCCTGATCGATCAGGCGAGGGCGTCAATCGCCCTCGCCAAGTCGATATCCCGGTCGGTCACACCGCCCGCGTCGTGGCTCGTCAGGCGAAAGTCCACGCGATTCCAGACGCTCGTGAATTCGGGATGATGGTCGACCTTTTCGGCGTGCATCGCCACCCGCGTCAGGAAGCCGAACGCCTCCGAAAAGTCGGGAAAGCGGAAGCTCTTCTTGATCGCAAGGCCGTCGTTGCTCTTGGACCATCCGTCGGGCGTGTTCATCATCGTTCTATAGGATGTTCTGAGCGCTGCTGCGAGACTGGTTCTCTTGAAAAGCCACCGCGCTCGGCGCAGAGGGGCGACAACAATTCAGGAGAGAAGTCATGGCCACTGCCGCCCCCTCGATCGACCTTGGACCGCTGGGCCTCGAGAACCCGATGGGCACTGACGGGTTCGAATTCGTCGAATATGCCGCCCCGGATCCCGAACTCCTTCGCTCGCTGTTCACCAAGATGGGCTTCCCGGCGGTCGCCAAGCACAAGCGCAAGAACGTCACGCTGCACCGCCAGAACGACATCAACTTCATCATCAATGCTGAACCCAACAGCTTCGCCGAACAGTTCGCCAGGGACCACGGCCCCTGCGCCTGCGCCATGGCGTTCAGGGTCAAGGACGCCAATGCCGCGCATCAGCGCGCGCTCGACCTGGGCGCGACCAACGTCGTCGGTGACGCTGCCGAGGGCGAATTCGACCTCAAGGCGATTGAAGGCATCGGCGGATCACGCCTCTATTTCGTCGATCGCTACGCCGACGCCGGCAGCATCTACGACATCGACTTCGACTTCTTCGACGATGCCGAGGCGATCGAGCGCGATCACGCCTCGCACCTGACCTACATCGATCACCTCACCCACAACGTGAATCGCGGCAACATGGCGCAGTGGGCCGGCTTCTATGAGAAGCTCTTCAACTTCCGTGAAATCCGTTACTTCGACATCGAGGGCAAGGTCACCGGCCTTTTCTCCAAGGCGATGACGAGCCCCTGCGGCAAGATCCGCATCCCGCTCAACGAGAGCCAGGACGACAAGAGCCAGATCGAGGAATTCCTGCGCGAATATAAGGGCGAAGGCATCCAGCACATCGCGCTCGGTTCCGACGACATCGTCAAGGCAGTCGACGTACTCGCCGCGCGCGGCATCCCGTTCCAGGCGACGCCCGATACCTATTACGAGTTGCTCGACATCCGCGTCCCGGAGCATGGCGAGCCGACCGCCGAACTCGAGAAGCGCGGCATCCTGCTCGACGGCGCGCCGACCGAGGGGCAAGGCCTGCTGCTGCAGATCTTCACCCAGAACGTGATCGGACCGATCTTCTTCGAAGTGATCCAGCGCAAGGGCAACGAAGGCTTCGGCGAGGGCAACTTCAAGGCGCTGTTTGAATCGATCGAGCTCGACCAGATCCGGCGCGGCGTGGTCGACGCCGAGTGAGATCGGCAACGTGAGTGACGCCTATATCTGCGACGCCGTCCGCACCCCGATCGGGCGCTACGGCGGCGCGCTCAGCTCGATCCGTGCCGACGACCTCGCCGCGCTGCCGATCGCGGCGCTGATCGCTCGCAACCCGTCGGTCGATTGGGCCGCGATTGACGACGTCATCCTCGGCTGCGCCAACCAGGCGGGCGAGGACAATCGCAACCTGGCGCGCATGGCGGGCCTGCTCGCCGGGCTTCCCGACAGTTCGGGCGGAGTCACGCTCAACCGCCTGTGCGGGTCGGGGCTCGACGCGGTCGCGATGGCTGCGCGGGCGATCCGCGGCGGCGACAATGACCTGATCATCGCGGGCGGCAGCGAGAGCATGAGCCGCGCGCCGTTCGTGATGGCCAAGGCAACCAGCGCGTTCGACCGCAATGCCGAGATGTACGACACCACCATCGGCTGGCGCTTCGTCAATCCGAAGATGCGCGACGCCTATGGCGACGACACGATGCCGAGCACTGCGGAGAATGTGGCAGACGAGTTCGGCGTCAGCCGCGAGGACCAGGATGCCTTTGCGCTGCGCAGCCAGGAAAAGACCGCCGCCGCGCAGGCCAGCGGCCGCCTTGCCGCCGAAATCGTACCCGTCGAAATCGCTCAGCGTAAGGGCGATCCGACAATCGTCGACAAGGACGAGCATCCCCGCCTGACCGGCCTCGACAAGCTTGCAGCGCTCAAACCAATCGTCCGCAAGAACGGGACCGTGACCGCCGGCAATGCCAGTGGCGTCAACGACGGCGCCGCCGCGATGATCGTCGCCAGCGAGGCCGCTGCCAAGCGCCACGGCCTGACTCCACGCGCGCGCATTCTCGGCGCCGCCGTTGCCGGCGTTCCGCCGCGGATCATGGGGATCGGCCCGGCGCCGGCGACCCAGAAGTTGCTCGCCCGCCTCGGCCTGACGCTCGACCAGATCGACGTGATCGAACTCAACGAAGCGTTCGCAGCGCAGGGGCTGGCGGTGCTTCGGCACCTCGGCCTCGCCGAGGACGATGCACGTGTGAATCCCAACGGCGGCGCGATCGCGCTGGGCCATCCGCTCGGCATGTCGGGCGCGAGGCTTGCGCAGACAGCGACCGAGGAGCTGCAGCGCAATGGCGGCCGCTACGCGCTCGCGACGATGTGCATCGGGGTCGGCCAAGGGATCGCGCTGGCGCTGGAGCGAGTCTGATCGTGGACGAGGCCGGGATCTGGACGGTGCTGGCCGACGTGCCCGACCCCGAGATTCCGGCGGTATCGGTGATCGACCTTGGCATCGTTCGGGGGATCGAGGGCGGCAAGGTCGTCATCACCCCGACCTACTCGGGCTGTCCCGCCACCCAGTTCATCGAACAGTCGATCCGCGAGGCGCTCGACGCCGCCGGCTATCGGTCGATCGGGATCGAAACGCGGTTGGCGCCTGCGTGGACGACCGACTGGATCAGCGACGAGGGCAAGGCCAAGCTAGCCGCCTACGGCATCGCCCCGCCCGACCTCGCCAAGACCGCGACCTGCCCGCAATGCGGATCGACCGACACCGAAGAAGTCAGCCGCTTCGGGTCGACGCCGTGCAAGGCGCAATGGCGCTGCCGCGACTGCCTGGAGCCGTTCGACCGCTTCAAGTGCCACTGATCATTTGGGGCAGAGCGCGGGGCGTTCCTTGCACAGGCGCTTGCGGACATCGCCCTTGTAATCGACCGCGCCGGCGCCGGCCATGGTCGAGATGATGATCTTGGGCATGGCCGCGCGCATCCGTTGCGACGCGCCGGTGCGCGCAAAGGCGGCAATCTCTCGCAAATCCTCGATCGAAAGATGCTCGGCATAGGCCCTGGCATCGGCGGCGATCAGCTTCTCGCGAGTTTCCGCGTAGACCGTCGCCGCGGTGGCGCGCAGCGCGGCCTTGTCGGCGTCGCTCCAGTCGGGATGTTCGGCGACCAGATCTTCGGTTTCCTTGGCCTGCATCGTGGGCAGGATCGACATCAGCATGCCCCGCTCGGCGACTTCCCGCCCCAGCCGCAACGCCTCGCCGCTCGGCTCCGCGACCATCGCCATCATTGCCAGAAACAGACTCATGATCGACCTCTCCTGCTACTTGCCCGTGGTCCTGATCTTCACAGAAACGGCCCGGGCGCGCCAAGCAATTTGCGCGCGCCGTCGTGAAACCCGTCAGCCGTTGGCGTCTTCAATCGGAACAACCGAAGTGGCGGCGCGCCCTGCGGCGCATCCAGCTGGAAATTGCCGCCTTCGAGCAAGTCCGCGATCCAGCCGAGGAACGCGCCGAGCGAAGGAGCGAGAACGACTTTCACGTCCTCGTCGCGACCATAGAGGATGACCTGACCGACACGCCCGCCCGGCCACGGATCGAAATCCAGACCAATGTGGTTGCCCGATCCGTCCACCGTCAGCGGAATCCAACGCGGATTGGCGTAAGCCGGATCGACCATGCCTGCCGGCCATGATGATGCCTGCACGATGTAGCGATTGCCCCCGAATTCCGCGGTCGTCTTGTTCCAAGCCGTCCAATCCGATGCCGCCTGACGCAGCGACACGATGGGCAGGCCGTAGATGTGGCCCCACCGATCATCGTCCTCGCCATCGTGCCACCGATAGAGTTGGCGATAGGACTTGGGCAGCGTCAGGCCGACCAGCCGCTCGAAGGCGTCGATCTGCGCATCGGTAGCGGGCGGGTTGAAGACGTATTGGGCGGGATCGAGGTGCGCCGCATACCAGGCGTCGAGCCGCGCAAGCACCGGCGCGATGTCTTCCTCGATCCGCGGCTTTGGCTGTCCGGCCGGACGAACGGGCGCCTCGCGGTCAGGCATCGGCTTGCCGGTCTTCATTTGGCGCATCGCGCATAAGGTCGGAAGCGCCCCGCCGACCGCGAGGGCGCCAAGGATCGCGCTTCCAATCAGCAATCGACGCCTGCTGCTGTCCATGCCCGCGTCCCGCTAGCCGCATTGCCCGCGATGGAGCAGCTTGTGATCGGCGAGCACCAGCGCGACCATCGCCTCGACCACCGGCGCTCCCCTGATTCCGACGCACGGGTCGTGGCGGCCCTTTCCGCCGATGCTCGACGTCGGCTTGAACGCGACGCGGATGACGATCGGATGGCCGGTCGCGATGCCGCCGTCGATGCCGCTCACCCGCATGCCTTCGCGGTTCGCGCTGCCGCGCAGGCGTGCCGCGGCAAAGCCTTCGCCGATTTCGACGCCCTTGACCGCGTTGATGCCCATGCACGCCGCGGCGAGGTCGGCGTCGAGCTTGCCATAGATCGGCGCGCCCCAGCCGGGCGTGACGCCTTCCGCGACGCACTCGACGATCGCGCCCAGACTGTCGCCGTCGGCGCGCGCGGCGTCGAGCAGCGCGTCCCATTTGCCAGCGCTCTCTTCGCCTCCGATTTCGACCACCCGCGCGGTGATGGTAACGTCCGGAATGATCAGCCGGGCGATCGCCCCGCCCGCGACCCGCATCGCGGTTTCGCGCGCCGACGCGCGTCCCCCGCCGCGCGGATCGCGGAGTCCATACTTGGCCAGATAGGCGGCATCGGCGTGACCCAGCCGGGGCGGCGCATCGACGGGGTAATCGGCAGGGCGAGCGTCGGTATTGGCGACCTGCATCGCGATCGAGGTGCCGGTGGTTTTGCCCTCATAAACACCTGACAGGATCGCCACCCGATCGGCTTCCTGACGCGGCGAAACCTGCGCCGAGGCGCCGGGCCGGCGGGCGTCGAGAAAGCGCTGCACCCATGCCTCGTCGAGCGCCAACCCCGGCGGGCAGCCATCGACGACGCAGCCGATCGCGGGGCCGTGGCTTTCGCCCCACGTCGTGAGGCGCAGCATCCGCCCGAAGCTGTTCACGCTCATGCCGCCTCCCCAATGTCGGCGCCGAGCCCGTTCATCACCTCGACAAAGTTTGGAAAGCTCGTCGCGATCATCTCCGCCCCATCGACCGCGATCGGTTGCTGCGACGCGAGGCCCAGCGTCAGAAATGCCATGGCGATGCGGTGATCGCCGTGCGTGACGACGTCCGCTCCGCCGCGAACCTGTCCGCGCCCGAAAATGCGCAGGGCGTCGCCATCCGGGATCGACACGACCCCCGCCGCCGCCAGCCCGGCGACGATCGCGCCGAGCCGGTCGCTTTCCTTGTGACGGAGTTCGCCCAGTCCCTCGATCATGCTTTCCCCGTCGGCCATCGCGCAGGCTACGGCAAGCGCGGGGATTTCATCGATCATCGACACGACTTCGGCGGCGCTGACGTCGCAGCCACGCAGGTCGGAATGCCGAACCTCGACATCGGCGACGACTTCTCCCGAGCGGATGGTTTCGTTCGACAGCCGGATGTCCGCGCCCATCCGCTCGAGCACTTCGTACAGCCCCGTGCGGTGCGGATTGACCAGCATGTCGCGAGCGGTCACCGCCGAGCCCGGCACGATCGCGGCCGCGACGAGCGGAAAGGCGGCGGAAGACGGGTCGCTCGCGATCGACAGAGCGCACGCGGCGAGGTCGCGCCGGTCTGCGAGCGTGACGACGCCATCGTCCACCAGAACATCGACGCCGAACTGGCCAAGCATGATTTCGCTATGATCGCGCGACACCAGCGGTTCGGTGACCCGCACGGGCGCGGTGGTGCCAAGGCCGGCGAGCAGGATCGCGGACTTCACCTGCGCCGACGCGGGGACGTTGGCAAAATCGATCCCGCCCAGCCGCGCGCCGTGGACCGGCAGCGCAAGGCGATCGTCGCCGTCGATTGTCGCCCCCATTCGGCGAAGCGGGGCGACGAGCCGGCGCATCGGCCGACGATTGAGCGATGTGTCGCCGGTAAAGGTCGCGGACACGCCGGGCATCCCCGCAACGGCCCCGATCAGCAGCCGCGCGGCGGTGCCGCTGTTGCCGCAATCGATCGGCGCGACCGGCGATCGCCACGCACCGCCTTCAACCCTCCACCGGCCGGGCCCATCGCGGTCGATCACGATGCCGAACGCCTCTAGCGCACGCACCGTCGCGAGCACGTCGTCGCTCTCGAGCAGTCCTTCGATGCGCGTGATCCCGCTTGCCATCGCGCCCAGGATCAGCGCGCGGTGCGAGCAGCTCTTGTCGCCGGGGATGGCCGCCTCGCCCACCAGCGACGCGCCCGGACGTGCAATCAGTCGTTCGGGCGAGCCAGGCGGATCCGTCATGACGAGGGTGGTAGCGCAGCCGCCGCAGCTTGCCAAAGCGCCGCCGCGACCGCCAAGGGACGGAATGAGCAGCGCCGCCCCCGAACGCTTCGATGCGATCATCCTTGGTGCCGGCGCGGCCGGGCTGATGGCTGCGCGCACCGCCGGACAGCGGGGACGGCGCGTGCTGCTGGTCGACCATGCCGATGCGCCGGGAAAGAAGATTCTGATTTCGGGCGGCGGGCGCTGCAACTTCACCAACATTAACGCGGCCCCCGACCGCTTTCTGTCGGCCAATCCGCACTTCGCGAAGTCGCCGCTGGCCCGCTACACCGCCGCCGACTTCCTCGAACTGGTCGAGCGCCACGGGATCGCGTGGCACGAAAAGACGCTCGGCCAGCTGTTCTGCGACGGCTCCGCGCGACAGATCGTCAACATGCTGTGGGACGGGTGTGCCGAGGCCGGGGTGACGCTGTCGCTCGGTCATCCTGCCACGGTCGAGCGAGAGGGCGACGGTTTCCGCGTCCGCTACGGCACAAGGAACGCAACCGCTCCGTCGCTCGTGCTGGCGACCGGCGGGCCGTCGATCCCGAAGATGGGCGCGACCGGCTACGCTTACGATCTCGCACGATCGTTGGGGTTGAAGATCGTCGAGCCGCGTCCCGCGCTGGTGCCGCTGACGCTGGCCGGTGAGGACCCGCTGTTCCGCGAACTGTCGGGAGTCGCGGCACCGGTCGTCGCGACCGCCGAGCGCGGTCCCGCCTTCCCCGAAGCCGCGCTGATCACCCATCGCGGTCTGTCGGGACCGGCAATCCTCCAGGTTTCGAGCTACTGGCGGCACGGCGAGACGATCTCGCTCGACTTCCTCGCCCACGCAAAACCCTGCCTGATGCGCGAGGCCAAGCGCTCCCAGCCGCGCGATACGCTGAAGCGACAGCTCGAGCGCCACCTTCCCGCCCGCCTTGCGGATGTGCTGGCCGAACGCATCGGGATTGCCGGCATGATCGGCGGCGCGCGCGATGCCGACCTCGAACGCGCGGAGGCAATGCTTCGCGATTGGCGCTTCCAGCCCAACGGAACCGAAGGGTTCGCCAAGGCCGAAGTCACCGTTGGGGGCATTTCGACGGCCGAACTGTCGTCAAAGACGATGGAAGCGCGTAAGGTGTCCGGACTCTACGTCATCGGCGAAGCGGTCGATGTCACCGGGTGGCTCGGCGGGTATAATTTCCAGTGGGCCTGGGCCAGCGGCGTGGCCGCCGGAGCGCACATCTAGCGCGTGAATCCACCGCCTTGGCGCGGCAGTGCAGCATTTTATTGTGCAAGTGCGAAATATGCTGCAACGGCTTTGATATTCGAGCGTTCACTGATTGGCGGACCATCCGTCTGCCGAGTTGACCGCCGCCGCCAGGCGGCTGGAACGGGGTACCAATGTTCGAGATCGATATCGTCGTGAACGACGACCAGGACAATCCATTCGCAGGTGAACGCAAGAGCCCGGTGGGGCATCTGGCGCTGATCGGCAATGCGCTTCCGCGGCGCTGCGGCCTCGCCACCTTCACAAGCCATGTCGCCGATGCTCTTCGCGCCCGTTTCCCTTCGATGCGCCTCGACCATTATGCCATGGATGACGGATCGGACGTGACCTATCCCGACGACATCCGCACGATCGATGCCGGTTCATCCGAAGCCTATCTCGACGCGGCCGCCGCGATCGAAGCCAGTGGCGCCGATGCGATCTGGCTTCAGCACGAATATGGCATCTTCGGCGGGATGGCCGGATCGCACATCATGGAACTGCTCGGCGCGACCGACCTTCCGCTCATCCTGACGTTCCACACCGTTCTGGAATCGCCTTCGTCGGAAGAGGAAGCGGTCCTCCGCCGCCTGCTCGCGCGCGCCGATCACGTCATCGTCATGGCCGACCAGGGCCGCGCCATCCTGAAGCGTCGCTACGGCGCCGATCTTCGCCGCGTGTCGGTCATTCCGCACGGCGTGCCCGACCGGCCGAAGAGCCGCCCCGACGACCGCAAGGCCGCATTTGGTTGGGAAGGGCGCCGCGTCCTGATGACGTTCGGCCTGCTCGCCCCCGACAAGGGCATTCGCCACATGATCGAGGCGATGCCCGCGATCGTCGCCGCCTACCCCGACGTGCTGTACGAAGTCGTCGGCGCGACGCACCCGAATCTGATCAAGCATGAAGGCGAGCAGCATCGCCAGTCGCTGGTGGACCGCGCTGCGGAACTCGGCGTTGCCGACAACGTCCGCTTCGTCGATGCCTTCGTCGAGCAGGAAGAATTGCTCGACATGCTCCAGGCCGCCGACGTCTACGTCACGCCCTACCTTAACATGGCGCAGGTCACGTCGGGCACGCTGAGCTACGCCGTGTCGGTCGGAATGCCGGTTGTGTCGACGCCCTATGTCCATGCCAAAGAGTTGCTCGGCGACGGGACCGGCGTGATCGTTCCCAAAGCGGACAGCGAGGCGCTTGCGACCGCGATCATCGACCTGCTGTCGGATGACGAGCGCCGCGCGAGTATCGCCGACGCCGCCTACAAGGCTGGCCGCTCGATGCTGTGGCCGCGCGTGGTCGAACGCGCGCTGAGCCCGCTCGCCGGTTACCGCCGCCCCGAACCTGCGCAGGTGGGCGAACGCCCGGTGCCGACCATCCCGCTCGACGCCATCCGCCGCATGAGCGACGGGGTCGGCATGCTTCAGCACGGCGTGTTCGGGATTGCCGACCGCCACCATGGCTATTGCATCGACGACAACGCCCGCGCGCTGTTGGCGATGGTGCTTCGTGGCAATGGCCCCGACGAGCAGCAGCTGGCCTCCAGCTATGCCGCTTTCGTCGATCATGGCTGGAACGCCGACACCGGTCGTTTCCGCAACTTCATGGGCTTCGACCGCCGCTGGCTTGAAGACGTCGGTTCCGACGACAGCAACGGCCGCACCTTGTGGGCGATCGGCCTGACCGCGGCGCGCGCGCCGTGGCATGGCATCCAGCAGTGGGCCGAGGCGATGTTCGACCGCGTCGCCCCGCATGTGCTCGAACTCGATTCTCCCCGCACCCGCGCGTTCGCGGCGCTCGGCGCGGACGAATATCTTGCGCTCAAGCCGGGGCATGACCTGTCGATCGAGTTGATGCGCCGTTGCGGCGAGCAGCTGCTTCGGTGCCACGCCGCGGCCTCGCGTCCCGACTGGAACTGGTTCGAGCCGGTCCTGTCCTACGACAACGCACGCCTGTCCGAAGCGCTGATCCGCGTCGGACGTCGCCTCGACGACGAGCGGATGCTGGACCTCGGGCTTTCGACGCTCGAATGGCTCGTCGACCACCAGACCGGGCCGCGCGGCGCGTTCCGTCCGGTCGGATCGAACGGCTTTGGCCGCGAATATGCCCCCTCGCTCGCCTTTGACCAGCAGCCGCTCGAAGCGGCAGCGACGATCGATGCGGCGGCGACCGCCTTTGCCGCCACCGGCGACGTTAAGTGGCGCACCGTCGCGCAACATGCCTTCGGCTGGTTCTTCGGTGACAATGACGCCGGCGCGCCGCTGGCCGACTTGACCGACGGCGGCTGTTACGACGGCCTGATGGCAAGCGGGATCAACCGCAACCAGGGCGCGGAGTCGATTCTGGCGCTTCAGCTCGCCGCTTTGACGATGCGAACCATGGGCAAGGGGCAAGTCCGGGCTGGACAGTCCGTTGGCAAGGCGACAGAAACGCCGCCTTCCCCGCTTTCCCCTGAGGTTCATGATTCAGTCCTGTCTCCATCCGCTCCGTTTGACGGCGGACCCTTCGCGGGTCGTCGTGCGCCCGTTCCATCTGGCGTGGCAGGGTAGCGACGGTCAGTCCAACCGCGCCCGGCGGTTGGTGGATTCGGTGCTGGCGCTCGATGACCGTTCGATCGGTCGCCAGCTTCAGGACGTCATGCGCGATTTCGAGCAGCGCCACTGGCAGACCCGTAAGGTCTTCCTGAAGCGCTTCCGGCAGATTTGCGCCCTGCTCGACCTCTCGCTCGAAGGCGTCGGCGACAAAAGGCAGCAGCTGATCGGCGCCTATTTCTGTCACGAATACAGCTATGCCGCGGCGGCGCTGATGAACCCCAGCATCGTCCCCCATCCCGACCAGACCGGACTCGACCGCCACACCATCCGCGTATTGATGTCGCTTCGCGCGGTCGGCGAAGGGCACATCAGCTCGATTGCGTTTCGCGAAGGCCTGGTGTCGGCCGACAGCAGCTTCGAACTCGCGCCCCAGCCGCCCTTCGCCACCGCGGCCGACGCGCCGGACCTCGACGGCATTTACAACGATGGCCCGATCACCGTCTTCCGGCAGGAGGACAGCAACATCTCGGGGACGGTGATCTTCCCGGTCACCCCGGCGCAATCCAATGGCCTCGAGGATCTTCGCCTCACCCATTTCACGCACGACGATGGTCGCCAGGAATATCTCGGCACCTACACCGCTTATTCGGGGCGCGACATTCGCTCGGAGCTGATGCGCACCGCCGACTTCCGCTCGATCGAGATGGTCCCAATGTCGGGCTCCGCCGCGCGTAATAAGGGCATGGCGCTCTTCCCCCGCAAGATCGGCGGGACCTACCGGATGATCGGGCGCCAGGACGGGCAGAACCTCTTCCTGCTCGAATCCGACGACCTGACCCGCTGGGACGAAGGCGTCCCGTTGATGACCCCGAAATATCCGTGGGAGTTCATCCAGATCGGCAATTGCGGCCCGCCGATCGAGATCGACGAGGGTTGGCTGTTGCTGACCCACGGCGTCGGCGCGATGCGCAAATATTCGATCGGCGCCGTTCTGCTCGACCGCGACGATCCGTCGAAGATTCTCGGCCGCACCGCGAATCCGATTATCGAGGCGGAGAATGAGGACCGCAACGGCTATGTCCCCAACGTGGTCTATACCTGCGGCGCGATGCGGGTCGGCGACCAGCTGTTCATGCCTTACGGCATCTCGGACAGCTCGGTCGGCTTTGCCTTCTTGCCGCTGAAGAACCTCGTCAACGCGATGGTGTGACGCTAGTCAGGCAGGCGGGTGAACGCTCGCCAGCCGCTCGGCGAGTTCGGCATTTCGGAACGGCTTGGTCAGGCGCGGCAGGTCGGCGGCGATGCCTTCGGCCTCGGCGTAACCCGACACGATCAGGACCGGGAACGCGGGCCGCTGCGCGCGCATCCGCCGCGCCAGCTCCTCGCCGCTCATCCCCGGCATGAGATGGTCGGTGACCAGGATATCGGGCGTGGCTCCCGCCTCGACCAGCTTCAGCGCCTCCTCGGCTGAGCCGGCTTCGACGACCTCGTAGCCAAGGTCGGCAAGCATGTCGGCGGTGCTCATCCGGACCAGTTCCTCGTCATCGACCAGCAACGCGGTTCCGCGTGCATTCGCGACCGACATCGCCGCAATCGGCACGCCTTCGCTGTCGACTTGGCTGCCACTGACGGGAAGCCACAGGTCGACGGTCGTCCCCTCGCCCGGCACACTCCGGATAGTCAGCGCGCCGCCAAGCTGCGCGGCGAGGCCATGCGCCATCGACAGGCCAAGCCCCGTTCCCTTGCCGATCCCCTTGGTCGAGAAGAAAGGCTCGATCGCGCGCCGCCGTGTCTCCTCGTCCATGCCCATGCCATTGTCGCCGACCGACAGCCGGACATAGGCGCCCGGCGCAAGCCCATCGCCATGGTCGGCATTGACCGTTTCGCGCACCGCCGAGATCGACAGTTCGCCACCGCCCGGCATTGCATCGCGCGCGTTCACGCCAAGATTAAGGATCGCCATTTCGAGCTGGTTGGGATCGGCGCGCGCGGGCGGAAGATTGTCGGCAATGCCGATCCGAACGTCGATCGTCGGACCCAACGTGCTGCCGATCAGCCCGGTCATTCCATCAACCAGCGACCGGAGGTCGACCGCAGTCGGCTGCAGCGGCTGGCGCCTCGCGAAAGCCAGCAGTCGCTGGACGAGCGTCTTGGCGCGTTCGGCCGACTGAAGCGCGCCGTCGATCAGGCGCCGCTCGCGCTCGCTGCCGAGCCCGCGGCGAAGCAGCATGTCGAGCGAGCCGATGATCGGGGTCAGCAGATTGTTAAAATCATGCGCCACCCCGCCGGTCAGCTGGCCCATCGATTCCAGCTTCTGCGACTGGCGAAGCGCTTCCTGAGTCTGAAGCAATTCGGCCTCGCGCGCGCGATCGTCCGACAGGTCGCGGCCGACCGCGATGAAGTTGGCGCCGCCGGGTTCGGGCGACACCGTCCAGCCGATCGGGGTCCAGCGGCCATCGGCGGTCGCAATCCGGTTCTGGAACCGCGTCGGCTGCTGGGTCCGGCCCATCTCCTCGATCGCGGCCAGTGTCACGGCCATATCCTCGGGATGCATGAAATCCGAATAGGGCGTGGCCAGAAGATGGTCTTCCGACCAGCCCAGAACCGCCGTCCACGCAGGATTGACCGCAGACATGTGCCCTTCGAAATTGGCACGCGCGAGCATGTCTTCGGACAGGGTCCAAAGCCGGTTTCGCTCCGACGCCTCGGCTTCGCGCCGCGTGCGCTCGGCCAGGATCTGCTCGGTGGTTTCGGTACAGGGACAGAACAGGCCTGCAATCGCGCCACTTTCGTCGCGCACCGGCGTGTAGGAAAAGGCGAAGTGCGCCTCCTTCGGGCGACCGGGCCGGTCGAGCGACAGCCGCAAGTCGTTCATGTGCACCGGCTCTCCCGCGCGCACCTGTTCGATCAACGGGGTGAGATCCTCCCGCACTTCATGCCACACGTCGAGAAACGCCTGGCCCAGCGCGGCAGGGTGGCGGTCGGCGAGCATTGGCGCGTAGCGGTCGTTGTAGAGCAGGCGATGGTCCGGGCCCCAGCCGACGAACATCGGCTGGTCCGCCGACAGCATTACGCCGACCAGCGTTTTGAGCGGCTGCGGCCAGGATTGCGGCGGCCCCAGCGGCGTCGCCGACCAGTCCATCGCCCGGATCAGCGCCCCGGCTTCCCCACCGCCGGCCAGGAAGTTCAGGTCTTCACTCGCTCCGCTCGTCCGTACGCCATCGCTCATCCGTCACTACTTTCGCCATTCCGCCAAATAGTAGCGCGACTTAGCCCGCCCCGCTAGCGGCGGCGCAAGGCGATCGGATCGGGATTGGGTGGACGACCGATCAGGCTACAGCAGCCAGTCCGTCGGCAGGGGCGAACGCCAATCGATCCCGTTCTCGAACACGAACATTCCGACGCCGACGTCGCTCGGCTGCGACAGGGAGGTGAACACCACTTGTCCAGAAAGCGACGCGCCGCCGACGTTTCGGAATTGCGACAGGTCGAGCTGCAGGCCTTCCGCCGTGCTGGTCATCGCGCCCATGACGTCCGCAAAATCGAGGACTTGGCCATTGAGGTCGCGCAGGTTGGACAGGTCGAGGCGGTCACCTTCGGCCAAGTTGAAATCGCTCACGCGAATGTTGGCAAAGGTGCCGACCGCGGCGGAGATGACCAACGTATCCGCGCCGGCGCCCAAGTTCACGAACAGCAGGTTCGACGCGGCCGCGACAGGATCGTCCAGAAGCGCGACGAGAACATCATTGCCTTCATGTCCGGACAGACTGCCGTTGGCCCGATCGACCAAAAGGTCGTCGCCCGCATCCCCGCGCAAGCTGTCGTAGCCTGCACCGCCGACCAGGATGTCATTCCCCGGCCCGCCCATCAGGATGTCGAAACGTCCGTCGGTACCGGTGCCGCCGCCATAAATCCGGTCGTCACCGTTATATCCGCGCAAGACGTTGGCTTCGTCATTGCCGATGATGATATCGTTCGCTTCGCCGCCGATCGCGTTTTCGATGCGCTGGAAAGTCACGGCGATCCCGTCGTTGCTTCGCGCCTCGCCACGAACGAGATCGATTGACACGGCCGTTTCACTCAGAAGCCACAGCGTGTCGTTCCCGCCACCTCCGTCGAGCGTGTTGGTGCCGCTCCGAACCACGAAGCGGTCGTCGCCGTCTCCAAGTCTGACGAACGCGGGGCCGGTCGACGTGTTGATATCGAACTCGACGTCGGCGTCGCCCAGGATCGTCGCATTGACGGTGCTTTTCGTCATGCTGAAGAAGAGACGGCCGCCGCCGGTAAAGGTGGCGGAGATTTCCTGATGCCCGCTACCCAGCTGGAAGCCGGCATAGCCGTCGCTAGTGGTTTTAAACTCCCCACGAAGGTTGTGGCTTCCCGAAGCAAAATAGGAGAATGCGCTTCCGCCCTGTCCGATCACGTTGACCGTACCGGGGATCAGCCCGAACGTCGTCATCGGGAGAACCGACAAATATTCGATGCTCGTCAGCGACGCCTTGATCGCCCCCGTCGCACGGTCGAGCAGATACGTGTTTCCGTCCGAGGCGACGACCACGTCCCCGGCGAAGCTGCTGGACACCGTGTCCTGCCCGGAGCCGCCGTTCAGGATCGCTCGAGCATCTCCGACCATGTCGCGGATAATGAATTGATCGCCGTCCGCTCCGCCAAATGCCTCGCCGCCCCGATCCCCCAGGATCAGGATGTCGGAGCCCTCGTCGCCGTAGAGACGATCGATCGCGCTGGCGTCGGCAGGTTCAAAGGTGAAAGCGCTGACCACGTCGTCGCCGGCACCGCCATGAAGATCGTCGCCGCCCCCGCGCCCGAAAATCTGATCTGACCCAGCCCCACCGTAGACCGTGTCGCGGCCGCCATCCAGATCGACGAAATCGTTTCCGCTGCCCAGGAAGAATCGCTCCACCGATTCGAAGCTATCGACCTTGTCGCCGACCTGAAGCCGACCGCCGATAACCGTCCGGGTGATCGTCACGGGTCCTGCCAATTCCGACGTGTCGAGGGTGTCGATCCCGTCACCGCCAAGGTAGCGATCGTTGCCAGCCGTCGCGACGAACAGATCATTGCCGCCCCGGCCAGCAATGACATCGTTGCCCGCCGCACCTCTCAACTGGTCGTCGCCCGACGTGCCGATCAACGTCGCGAAAAAGCGTCCTTCAGCCAAACCGTGCTGAACGTAATGCAGCGCCAGCGCCGCAGGATTTCCGCCTGTGGCCGCATCGACGTCGGGATTTGCCGCGGCATAGGCGACGGCATCGAACGACGCCGATCGTCCTTCAGAAAAGCCATATTCGACGAAATGCTTCGCGAGCGCTTGCCGATCGGCGCCATAGGCTCGAATCAGATCGGGATAGGTCGCGGCATAGACGATCGGGTCGAAGGTGATTGCGCGACCCTCGGCGATTCCTTGATCAAGGTAATGCCGCGTACTCGCGACCACGTCGGTTCCGAACGCGCGCAACAGATCGGCATGGCTCGCGACGTAGGAAAGCGCATCGAAGGTCATCGTCCGGCCTTGCGCCGCGCCAACCTCTACATAATGACGGGCAAGGGCCTCCGGATTCGAACCGAGCGCCCGGTAGACATCCGGATGACTCGCCGCATATCGCAGCGAATCGAAGCTGAGCGTCCGGCCTTCGGCGAAACCCGATCGGACATAATGCTGCGTCAGGGCCTGGACATCGGAGCCCATCGCGATCCGCAAATCGCCGTAGCTGGCGGCATATTGATAAGCGCCGAACGTCGTCGTTCGGCCTTCTGCAAAACCGAACTGAAGATAGTGAAGCGACAAGGCGCGCGCATCGGTCCCGAAGGCACGGAGCAAGTCGCCATTCGCCGCGGAATAGGCAATCGGATCGAACCGGAAGGGATCCCGCCCTTCGGCACGCCCGAACATCTCATAATGATTGCGGGCAGCGACTTCGTCGGTCCCGAATGCGGCGATCAGGTCCGGATATCCCGCCAAATACCGCAACGCGTCAAAGTCATTCGCCACAACAACACCCCCACTCCCAAGCAAGTCACGAGTATCGCTGAATAACCCCTATTTCCAGTGCCTTCGTCACAGACCTACGGCAACAAAAATCCGTCCGCGCACGCGTCCTGAGTCTGGCCGTACCGCGACGATGGAAACTGGCGGAGCGGGAGGGATTCGAACTTCGCCTCCGTAGGGGGCGCCCAAAGCAGGTCCAACCCTAACGAAGTCCCTAAAAGCGGCTTTCCGCAGAGCGCTTGGGCCCGCTCGGACCCACTCCTTCTATCCGGTTATCAACGCAGGAAGCTTCGCCTTCCAATCGCTGAAAAGGACTACGGCTGCCTCATATTCCACATTCTTCGCGCCCATTGGAAGTTCGCCCGCCTTGGCAGCGGCGGCTTTACCGAACTTTTTGGAAAGCATCTCAAGCAGTTCGCGTTTGTATTCTGTATCGAGATTGCCAGCCAACTGATCGCCCTTGGATTCGACCGCGACAATCCGCTCTCCCGACTCATCCCGCAAAGCAGCGAAAATGAAATCGGGATAGACATTACCGCGCCGCCAGCCGCGAAGCGCATAACTGCCTCGATCCGTGCCGTTACGGTGCCACCATTTGATGACGGCTTGCGCATCAAGATAGACGGCAACCTGCTTTTCATCATCGTTCAGGTCGCTGGCATAGACGGGCAGGAATAGGCTACGCCCCAATGCACCGCCAGTGCCGCTCAACACCTGTGGTGCAGCTTCAGCTGCTGCTGTCCAAATATGATCCGGGGCCGTCCAGTCGCCCCCGTCGCCTCGTACCCGGAATTCAATTTGACCGTTGTTGAGCCGTTCACGGAACACCGCTGCCGCCTGTTCTTCGCGCCAACGGCTGAGCACCTTGCGCAGCTCATCAATGATAAACCCGGACATGCGCCCTATCATGTCAGATGCAAAGCCGCGGCCGGTGAGCCGGTCCAATACCTGTTGAACCAGTGCCCGCGCTACGTAGGGATTGGGCACAATATCATTGACCATGCGCACGGCGTGTGGCGCGTTGAAGCACCGGGCTTCCTCTACTGCCACTGCGTCTTCGGTAACAAAATCCGCATCCTCGCCCGTGCGCAATCGGACCACTTGAGTTTCGGCGGCATGCGCTCCTTCGGGGAGGGCGTTAGCGAAACTCTCCAAATCGCACGCCGCCCAATCAATCGCCGGAAATAGGTCGTTTTCAGCGTCTAACAAACGCGCGTCTCGCCCCGGTTCAATCCAAAGCACTTGCGGCAACGCAATGTCCGTCGTGCGAAATGAGTCTCGCCGTTGAATTTGGCGCTTCGCAACACTGGTCGCGCCGCGGTTCGAAAGCTTAACGTCCTGAACAAGGTCGCTAAGGCCGTCGCTCGACAAACCTTTCTTGATCGCTGCAACAACTGCCGCCGTTTCAGCTCGGTGCGTGAATACATAGGCTTCGTCCAGCGACACGCCTGTCGCCCTGTCGTCAACTTCGGTGCGGACCGCGTTCGGCTGGCGCAAAATGCGTCCCACAAGTTGCGTCATCGCACTTTCGTTGCCCGTAGCAGCCAAGGAACACAGGACATACGCGATGGGGCAATCCCACCCTTCGGCAAGCGCGGCTTTCGTAATAATGACCCGGACCCGGCACATAGGGGACAGCAAATCGCGGTTCTCGGGCTTGTCCAGGTCGTTCGTTTCGGCCGTCTTCAGTGCGACCTCTGCTTCGTCAAGTCCGGCTGCCAACAGCCACGCTTTCACGTCATCGGCGTGAATGTAGCCCGAGTCACGCTGTTCGGCGCCGGTACGTTCCGCCTGAACCAACAGGATCGGTCGAATGTAGTAGCCGCCGTCACTGCGATATGCCTTTGCCGCAGCGTCCAGCGCGTTCAGCTTGTCGAGCGCCGCACGCACGGTACCCTTCCAGCTATCGTCCGCCATCGGCACGATGTTCAGGGGCATTTTAATCATGCCCTCCTGTTCCAATTCGCGGCCGGTGATTTCGACCAGCACATTAGCCTTGCGTTCAGGAGAAGCGGGGCGGGCTGCCGTTGCGGCTTGTGTCGCGACATCCCTTGGTGTCGCGCTCAGTTCCAGCACGAAAAGCGGATTAAAGTCATAGAGCGTGCGGAACGCCAAGTCTGAGATGGCGCGATGCCCTTCATCCATGATGACCACAGGCCGAATGATGCGCAAAGCATTTCCGACGCTGTCTTTGACCATAGGCCAAGCTGGGCCGCTGCCAGCGAGGTCGTAAATCGACAAGTTGGGAACGGCATTCAGCAACGCCTTGTGCGCGGCCTGCTCCCCTTCGCTCGGCGTGAAGCCGTGAACATCGCCACGGTCGCGAAATAAGCGCAAAGATTCCTGATTTTCGCGGTTAGACGATTGCAGCATCAACACCATGACGCACAGATTGGCGTCTACATTGGCGCGACTAAATGGGTCGCCCTTTTCCATAATAATGACGCGGCCAGCCGCGACACGGTCAAGCGTCTGGCGATAGGGATGCTGGCGGTCGCGCAAGTGCTTGAGCGTTTGGGTGTAGATCGCTTCGTTGGGCACGATCCACAGCACGAAGCCGGTATTGGTCGAAAGGTAGCGGCCGAAAATGCGGGAAATTGCCGCGCAGGCAAGATAGGTCTTTCCACCCCCCGTAGGCACCTTGAGCGTCGCATTGGGCACCGGCTGGCCATTGCCCGCCTTTCTCGGCGAATAAGGGAAATGACTTCGGGACTGAGGAAGGCGCCCTTCGTCTTTCATCCGTTCCCATGCCTTCGCCGGAAAATCGGGGATGGGAAATTCAACGCCGGGATGAGCGGCACGGATTACTTCTAACTGATCAGCATTGACTTTCTCATCGCTAAGGGCGGCAAGAAAGGCGTCCAGCACATCGAGCGCACGCGTCTGATAATTGAGTTCGCGGAACGCCACGGTTTAGGCCGTCTCTACGCGGTAGAGCGCGAAGGGAAGGGGTGCGTATTCAACGAGTAACCGTTCATGAGCCAACACTTCGCGGGACACGAATTTAGCTGGCGCAAATACAAGATGGTCCCCCGGCGCAGTGGCAGCGATGGCCCGGGCACGCGATAGCGTTAGCGCAGCGTCCGCGGACTTCAACCATGCCAGATCCGGACGGTAAATTAGCCAAAGGTGCCTTCCGCTCACCTCGCCAAGCTGCATGACCCCTTCTCCGATTGCTGGGGCCGGCGTGAGCGCACCAGTATGAAACGCTTGCGCCGTGGCAGTGTGAAAAAGAAGGGCGGCGATTGCATCGACAGCGGGCAAATCTTCGCCCGTAAGCAGTCCGTCCATGTCGATAGGATCTCCAAGGGTGCAGTAGGTAAACTCACCGCCCAGACCTTGGGATTGCTCCTCGATATCTCTTTCGCCTGTGACGATGAGCGAGCCATCCTTCACGGTTTTTGAAATCCGATCATATTTGGGCCCGTCGAGCGTCTCAATTCCTTGGATGCGCTCCATAATCGACGCAGCATTGCGAAGCTTTGTAAAGGTCAGCTTCTCACGCAAAAGCTCGTCTTTCTCCGTTCCCGCGTAGGTATATCCGCGAATTACTCGGCGCACCCTCTCCGCGGTGAGGCTGTCGGCGTAATCCTCCCCTTCGACTAAAATGAAACGCCGATTCGCTCCGTCTCTTGCGTTCGCTGCGAGAACCGCGTGGGCAGTCGTTCCAGACCCTGCAAATGAGTCTAGTATCAAGCCATCCTTGGGTACTGCCAGTTCAATTATTCGAGACAAAAGCCGAACGGGCTTGGGATAGTCAAAGTCCTCGTCGTGCAGAATATTGAGTATTTCTTTTTTTGCCTCTTGGTTGCTGCCCACTTCTTCGTGAGGCCACCACGTCCAACTGCTAATGCCCTCAGACTCACTCAGATAGGTTTTAACGCGCGGTCGCGCATCACCGCTTACGCCGAACCAAATTCTCCCCTCTTCCTTCAGCCTCAAATACTCCGGTTCGAGCATAGCCCAGCAGCGTCCCCGAGGAGCAGGAACCCACTCTCCGTTTGCCAACTGAATTCGGTACTGTTGATCGCGTCGCTTGGTCGGATCCGGATTCTGGCCAGTCATATCGCTGGACACCCAGGGCCCTCTCGGGTCGTTATCGGGGTTTGAGAACTCCCCTTCTTGCTCGTCCGTTCGGCCTAGTTTCGCCAACTCGGACTTACTGCCAAGCTTCTTGAAAACGAGAACTGTATCGTATGCAGGACCCAAACGCTTTCGGGCTTCGGGAGACGTCCGCTTTTGCCAAGCGATGTTGGCGACGAAGGCCCCTTCGCCAAAGATCTCATCCAAAATACAACGAAAATGCTGAACTTCATTGTGATCGATGCTGGCAAAGAAGAATCCACCTTCCGCTAACAGCTTATGTAAAAGGCGAAGTCGCGGCCACATCATGCAAGCCCACTTGTCGTGCCTTAGGCCGTCATCAAGGCCGATTGGGTTCTCACTCAACCACTCCTTTATCATCGGAGAGTTTACGTTGTCGTTGTAGCGCCAGCCCTCGTTGCCGGTATTGTATGGAGGATCAATAAAGATGCAGTCCACGTTTCCCGCGTGCGTCGGCAGCAACGCCTTCAATGCGTGCAAATTGTCGCCATGAATGATCAGGTTGCCGCCCAAGCCCGGCTTGCCGACGCCCTTGTCGCTGTGAATTTCCAATGGCCTGAAGGGCACCGTTAAATGGTGATTGAATACAAATTCTTTGCCCTTGAAATTCAATTCCGGCACGCACTCACTCCCTGATTGTTCGGATGGCTTAGCAGGCGTGAGATTCCCGGCACAAGCATTGCAAACCTGAGCATTCCCATGCTTCAAGACGCTAGCCAAGAAGGAAGTTAGATAACGCCTATGAGCGCGGGGATTGTCTACGTTTTGTCAAACGCGGCGATGCCGGGTTACGTGAAGATTGGACTCACGCAAAAAAATGACGTGATGGACCGAGTGCGGCAGCTTGATAACACCTCAGTTCCGGTGCCTTTTGAGTGCGTTTTCGCTGCCCGAGTCCCCGACTGCCGAAGGCTGGAACGAACGCTTCACTTTGTATTTGGCGAAAGCCGGGCGAGAAGAAGTCGCGAGTTCTTCACGATCAATGCGGACTTAGCGAAGGCCATAATTGAGTTGGTGGCCGAGCAAGAAATCGCTTTCACTGACGTAGAGCAGGCCATTGACGCAGGTGAGCGCAAGGAGATCGAAGAGCATCGCAAGCGGCGCGAGGTTCGAACGTTTCCTAGCTTAAGCATTCCAATTGGCAGCGAGCTGACGTTCACCAAAGACGAAAACCTAACGTGCGTGGTTTCGGGAGCGAGGAAGGTCACATTTCGAGGTGAGCAGCTTAGCCCGTCCGCGGCTGCGCTAAATATCATCAACGAGATGGGCTATGATTGGAAAAAAGTGAGTGGAATGGAATATTGGGCCTTCAATGGGGTTAGGCTCAGCGAGATTGGCGTCCTAGACGAACCGCGGGACAATGGGATCCTTTAGTAAACCCACACGCACATCCCAATATGACGCGTTTATACGCACAACGCCGAAACCTCACGCGTTGAGGATGCGGGCGACGACGGCCTTAACAGTATCCGCCGCACCAATCCTAAGGCCTTGGGAGCGGGGCCCGGTCCGGCGCGGCGGAATCGAATGAGAGAATGCTTGCGGCCGCAGTTCCGGCATCAACCGTCATACTGCCGCCATCCGGCAATGGGTCTCTCCAATCCTTCATTGCTTTGAGCGCCAAGCCCACGCGAGCCTCAGCGCGAGCAAAAGCACGCCGATCGTACTCAAGGACGTCGAACGCCATTGCAAATGCGGCCATTTCTCGAACGCCCGCGAGGGCCGCGGCGTAGGTCGCGGCACGAGCCCCGCGTTCACGCATGAGCGCCGCCCGGATTTTCTCGTGTGAGGTCATGCTGCCCTCCGCTGGCGTGCGTCGATGATGCCAACTGGTCGGCGGCCAACGGCGGCCGCAATGAACTCAAGGCAAGGCATTGCCATGCAATGCTTGGAAGCGACGGCCTCCAAGTCAGCCCGGAGCGCTTCGGGAAGCACTGATGCGCGCGGCACCGGCAAAACTGTCCATCCAAGGACTCCCAAGGTGGCTTCAATCGTATCAAGTCCCGGACGGTTGTTTTTTCGATAGGCCTTCACTGTCGAGCGAAGCACACCGGCCTTATACTCAAGTTCGTCATATGTGACTCCCTGGCGGCGCATCTCCGCAAAGAGCGCCTTGGCAAGCGGGTGGGCGTGCTCGGGAACCGTTATTTTTGACGCCCGCTTCTTGGGCGCGATTTGATATGCCATGCACCCAAGAATTGGCTGAAAATAAGCGCCTGTCGGGGCCGGTTGGATGCCCTCGAGTTTGCCCGAGGGGTATCGGCGGTCGCTTGAACCGGTTCCTGGCCAGCTTGCCTCGCTGAAACCGCTACCAATCGTCAGACCATGATGGCGCGCTGAGGGTCAGTCAGATCTGCCCGGAATGACTTTATCCAAGTCTTAGCCATGGTCGAGAATGGCGAAGCATCGGCGGCCATCAAATTGATCTGGGCGATGGCACGTTCGGCGAGGGACTCGAGCCGCGATACGCTTTCGTCCACAGTCCTTCTTTCGGAGGCGTTGGCGCCGTTCACGGTGCGCAGCTTGTCGGCAGTTGCGTACAAGTTGATGACCGTGTCAGCCAAGAACTCCAAGCTGCGCAAGACGCGCGTGCGCTCCTGGACGAGAGCCAGCCTGTTGAGCCCGTAGATCTGGATGGAGACAGCCCCACGGACGCTGATGCCCGCGGCTCGCGCGGCATTTTCGACGGCAGCGGCATTTGGCGACAAGAGCGGTAAGTCTCCAGCGATCGTTCCATTCTCAGCAGCAGCAAAGACAACGCCTATGGGATCATCACGGTTGATGTAGAAGTTCAAATGGTCGCTTGGCACGTCCAGGCAGGGATCGAGAAGAATGGCTTTCTCGGCGGCCAAGAGCTGATCAACGTCGGCTGGGTCAGGCTCGGCAGTGACGCGCGTTCCCGAAATAGGAAAGCATGCTTGTTTGCCGGTTTTAATGCTTTCAAAGCCAGTGCGAGACACTTCCAAGATTCCGCCCAGACTGGCCATCGCAACAGGCGTTAGTTGATAGCGCCTGCGATTGCAGTCGATGCAGCTCGGCAGCAGATTGTGCCAACCCATGGCCAGCCACCAGTAGCCGATTTTGCCTTCGCCCTCGACTTCGTTCTTGGGCCGAAAGTGCTCAATATCGACGGGGCCAGTGATGTCGTAGCGTGTTTCGCAATACGCGCACTTGCAGAAAAACAGTTTCTCGAGCGCGTGCCGCACGTCGTCGCCCTTGTACGCCGCGAATTCGAACGACCTTTCTTTCGGCGGCACGGCATTGTGATGCTCGCGAGCTCGCATGAGCTCTCGCCCGCCAGCAGATTGTTCGCCTGACAGGCTTGCGGGATCGGCAACGGTCTTTCGGTCGACCTTGCGCATCAGCTTTGCCTCAGCGCGTCGAGGATCTTGTCTCGAGTCCGCTCGTGCAGTTCCGCCAAGCTGGTGGCGCGGGTCTGACGGCGTTCGATGAGATATTGCTCGACAGCTTCCTGGACCAGCCGTTCGACCAATGTCGATCCGACCGGCAGCGATCCGCCAATCTGCTCCCTGATGGTCGCCCGGACGCCTTCGAGCCGCTTGGCATCGACTTCGCTTAACTTTTCATCGTTAAGCTCTAGAGCGAGTAGGTCGCCGACACCCGCAAGCCCAGCTTCCGTGCTTGGCGCGTCGGTCGTGAACAATTGGAAGAGATCAGACGTCAGCAATTGCTCGATCGTGAGCGCTCCAATGGCAGGCAGGCTTTCTAGCTTGTCGACATATTCAGGCAGCTCGCCATCGAGTGGCGTGTCGCGCTGGAAGCGCCGCAAGACCATGACTTCCCCGCCCGACAGCCCACGCAGGCATAGAGGATCGTGCGTTGTCAGGATGAACGTCACGTTGGGGAGCGCTTGCCGAAGACCCTGGACGATACGCAGCTTCCAGCGTGGATGGAGATGCGCTTCGATCTCGTCGATTAAGACGACCGCTCGCGTTCTAGCGAGTGTCGCACTGGCAGACACTTGGGCTTTAATCATGCCACGAAGCACGTCGCAGATCATGCTGAGCACGGAGCGGAAGCCAGACGACACAGCGCGGAGCGGCGTGCGGATGATAAGCGGGTCCTGGCCATTCCGCTCGGTCTTCATGACAAGCAAGCATTCGCCGGACGTCTTATCGAATTCAATGCGGTCGAAGACTTGGTCAATGGCCAGGACGGAGCGGATAACACGTACGACTTCATCGAACACTGGCGTCCCGTTTAGGCCCGCAAGCCACTTTTCGGGATTGGGCAGAGCGTAATCGGGCTCGAACAATGAGCGTATGTGCGACGACGCTCTTCCTGACCTGTCGCCTTTGAGGAACAAGCGGAACGCGCCATACGCAAAGACTGGGATACGATGCTCTGGCGGTGGAGATGCGTCGCGCATGCCAGCGAAATTGACTGTCACATCCGCGCGCGTTTCGTTTTCGAAAGCGACGGAAATCGTGGAAGGCCGCGGCCGCAGGTGGCCCGACGCGCCCATGAACGAGGGATCGAGCATATATTTCTGAAAGTCGGGCAAGTCTTGCCGCGCCGAAGACGGGCTAAGCGCCAGAGCCATGGCTTCGAGGATGGAGCTTTTGCCCGCGGCATTTTCGCCAATGATCACCAAAGCGGGGGCCAGCGGCTCTTTGGTCTCGGACGACACTCGGTCGCTCGACTTGGGCACAACCACGTGAAGCTTCTCAAGCGCTTTGAAGTTCTCTATGAAAAATTCGGTGGGGCGGGCGTCGCCAATCGCCGCGAATTCTCGAACTTTCTGGGTGAGCTGGCTGGGGTTTTCTGCAAGGTTGGTGAGCGCGTCCATTACTCGCTTGGTGTAATCACGCCTGGTCATCAAACTGGTGAAGAAGCGCGCGATGCTTCGTTGCGACAGCGGCGCCCTCGTCCCGCTGCCAGCATCTAGAATGCGTGCGACTTGATAGAGCAATAGGTACCACGCACCGCCGTGCTCTAGTTCTCTGAACGCAAAGCAATCGTGCTCTTCATGCTCCTCGCCCTCGATGCTGAGTAGCCAGCCAACATATCTGTCAAATGCCTCGCGCCGTCGCGTGGCTAGCTCGCTGCGGCCCAAGTTAAAGTGCTGGATGGTCGCGTCGCCATTTTCCGACAGCGCGATCAGCTGACCATCGGGCAAAGCGGCCAGGTCTTTGCGTAAGTCGCGCTTTCCGCACGGGTCGATGAAGATGGGCGTTTCGCGAATGGCGCCGCGCCATGAACCAGCTGGCTCACGGATGTATGTCTCCAAAACTTTGCGTGACGGCAAGTCGCAGCGTTGGCCCCGGACCGGGAAAATGCTTTTCTCGAGCGGATGGCACGCATTGCAAATGGAGTAGATGTTCTGCCAGCTGTTGGTCAGCCAGGCATAATACAAGTGGCTTCGCGACGCGTATCGCAGCGGCGCAGAGCCAGACGGACCAGCCTCTTCCGTCGGGCGAAAGCGGTACATGATGGTCTCAGTGGACGTTTCGCAAAATGCGCAGCGGCCTTTGAAAAGCCGCTGCAGTGCCGAGTAGAGCTCTCCGTCTTGAACTGCCAGTTCACGCATGCTGAAGCGTCGCTGGGCAGTGTCTTGATCTCCGAGGAATAGGTCAGCCAACGCCTCTCTAAACTTGGTAGTGCGATGATCCGAAAGGCACGCGGGCGCCGGCTCGTCATTCCTATCGTAAAGCAGCATTTGATGGGCACCACATCATAATAAGTAGACGAGCCCAAGCATTCAGCATGAGTTTTCGCACCAAGACAAGTGCTGCTGTTTTTGCTCCACGGTTGGCAATCCGCTAAATTGTGACTGTCGCAAGCGGCATCCCCCAAAGCCAAAACAGTGAGGATCCGCTGTGCCTGCCATTGGCAGTGACGACCAGGGCCAGTCGAGCCCTGGGATTTTGCAAGCGCGCGGCCGGGCCCAGTAGCTCAAGTGGACAATCGGCCTGTGTCGAGTGCGCTGACGCGCTTGGTCACATCACTATCGACAAGAATACTGCCAAAATGGGCTTGGCTTGCGCGCGTCGTAACGCGCACGGACACGGCTGAAATACCATCATTGACGTCGCGGTCGGTGGCTTGGACGCGCTTCCCTTGGCTTTGCTGCTTGGCAACAATGCTTCGTTGCGACAGCGGCGCCCTGGTGCCTCGGGCGCGCTCTCGGCTCTCGCTCGTTCTGCGTCTTGTGCAATCTCGCCTCATCGCCACCCACGCGGAGCCCATTCGCAAGAGATTAAGCGACGCAAACAGCTGCAGGTGCGCGAGTCATTGTCTTAGCCAAGTGCGTACATTAATCAGTCTATCGAGCTCGGCATGGTTGGGGAGGTCTTATGCTGAGCAAACCCGAGCTCAAGGAAATCCTGGAGCGCGTCATCCTCGCTCAGGGCAATTCGTTCATAAAAGAGCTTGCGCGTTCGCACGGCATCAAAATTGGCGCGAACAAGGATGAGTTTCGCACAAATCTCAACGCGGCCATCGACAATGGTGAGCTCGACCAAGAGAAAATCGAAGCTTGGCTTGCGGAAGTCGAGGGTTGGGGCAACCAGCACTTCTACCTCTACGAGGCACCAGCAATCTCTTCCGAGGATCTAGTCACGCGTATTAAAGGGAGCGCGCACGCCGCGCTGCTGGGAAGCGGCATCAGCTTCGACTTCGCCGACGAGCTTCGACTTACAGCCATTCTCGTCGACCACGAGAGGCTCTCCATGGTCTGGCAGCAAGGCAAAGACCGGTGGAGCCGCTACAAGCAAAAAGACTTTACTGAGGAAGAGGGCAACGAGTTCTACCGCTTCGAAGCGTACTTGCGGCATGGTGAGCGAAGCATAGTTCGCTTCGAATGGCGCTTCGAAGACGCGTTCTGCGGCATTCTCATCCACCGCAACAAGGAAATCAAACACGCGGAAGCGATTGCGCAAGTGTGGAAAGAAGTGGCTGCGACTGGCGTCGCGCCTGCTCGTCTCCCGAGCATTTCGCTCAACGAAGCCGTCAAGACCAAGAGCAAAGGCGAAGGAGCGCAGTCGAGCCGTTTTGACAATGACGAAGGCTATGTCGAAATGGGCTCCAAGAAAGCAGATGGCGGAATCGACGAAATCGAAGCCGTGCGACAAGCGCGCGAGGGGCTCGACGACGAGGCATTTGATGACACGCGTGGCATGTTCCACTACAAAGCGGACGGCGGAAAGCTCAGCGTAGCAATTTCTGTCCAAGTTTTCGGGAAGGAAGGCTGCTTGCGCTTGTGGGCGAGATGCTTGCGCTCGGACGTCTACCAGCTGGTCCGTTCCATTCTAGACGCAAATCAAGCGTGACCTTGCCATCGGCCGACGCCGAAAAGTGGACACGTGAGCTCGACGCGCGCCAAGCGCGCGGCGAAGCGCTCGAACTTAATCCTGAACGCTTCGCCGACGCCGTAGGCGAGCCATGGCCCAGCGAAGCGCTTCGAGCCTGGATTGCCGCTCGCGTAGACGATGGGCGGCTGGTCGCCTTTGACGCTTTCCTTTGCCCGACGACGGCCTGCGGCCAAGTGTTGAACGCGGACCAAGTCAGCGACGGTCAATGCCCCAAATGCCAGGTCGATTTCGCAGAGGCCGGCGAAGCGCCCAAGCCGTTTCGCCGCTATCGCATCGTCGGTATACCAAGCCGCGACGTTCACTGGATGATTGGCGTCCATGGCATGAACACGCGCGGCGCGTGGCAAGAAGAGTTCAGTTGGCGGATCGCTAATAAATTTCGCTACAGCGCGCCTGTACTCATTTATAAATATGGCTGGGCGACGCTCGATGTCTTGGCCCCACTCATCCACGTTCGCCTGGCTAGGGAACTCGGCCGAAATATTCGGAAAGCCGTCGAGTTTGCCAGGAAAAGCGGCATTTCCGACGCGCCGGATCTCGTCGCCCACAGCTTTGGCACGCACTTGTTCGCCTTGATGCTCCAAAACCCCGAGTTCAGCGACATCATGTTTGGGCGCGTCATCACGACTGGCAGTATCATCCGTCCCGACTTCGATTGGCAACCGTACTTGCGCTCGGGTAGGATCGAAGCCGTCCTCAATCAGGCGGGCGGTAAGGACCGTTGGGTACGTGCGGCGCAATACATTATCCCGGGTACGGGACCGGGCGGCTATGCTGGCTATCTCGATGCCGAGACGACGACGATCTTTCGTCAAGAATTTCGCCACTCGACAGCGCTCGAAACCGAACTCGAAGCCCTGCTCTCCGACGGCGGAACTTGGGACCGCTTCTTACGCCATCCATTGCACACGTTCCGAGACGAGAACGCACGGCGGACGGATAGTTGGAAGCGGGCAAGCTCGCTTACGCGGGCTTTGGGAAGGCTAGCGGGTGGCGTGATTTTTACAGTCTTGTGGCTGCCTTCGGCCCTGCGCCGATTGCTTGACGCCTAAACTGGATCATGAGATCGACAAGCTGTTTCACCTCTTGTCATGACCCGGTGGTAGTCGGCTTGGTCGAGTGCCCAGAGATAAGCTTGGCGGCGCGTTGCAGCCAAGACGTCTAATCTCTTAAAATTGTAAGTTCACGAGCGAGAGGTGTCGGCGAGTGCTAGCGTTACAATGGCTTGAACGCGTCGAGGAAGCAGCGGCGGCGCTTGGCTACAAAGAAGCCCAGCAAGCGCGCGAAGTACCGCCCGTTACGCCGAAGCCTTTCATCGCGTTGAGCGGCGAGTCAGGGCAGGGAAAGACTTGGTCGCTGTGCCAGCTCGCCCTTACGGAAGCGCGCCATGGTCGGATAACCATGCTCGTCCGTGCCCCGGCAAGCTTGGAAGCATTGCTTCAACAGGTCATTGAGCAAGCGTGCCAGCTCGACCTGGCTCTAGCTTCGTCATTCGATGATCTCGTCGAGAAACTTCAGCCCAAGGTTTGTGACAGTGATGGCTGTTGGCTGACCTTGTGCATCGATGACGTCCAAGACCGAAACTTCGCGCAAGCAATTGGGGAATACCCCTGGTTCGCCCTGGGCGTTCGGATCCGACTATCGTGCCAGCCGCGGATCACAGCGGAGCTCCAACAGCACGCCAACGTTGAAGTTGCGCACGTACGTGACTTTAGCAGCGCGGAGTTGCGCCGTTTCCTGCAATTGCATGGCCAAGAGCAGCCGCTCGAGACCATGCCCGACGACGTTTTCGAGCTGCTACTGAAGCCCATACACGCGCAAATATTCATTGGCTTGCCGGTCAGATCGGACTGGACTGGCGCCACTGAGTACGAGCTGTTCAGGCGCTACTGGCAATATGCAACTGAAGAGTATCGAGGCCAGAGCGAGCATCCGTTCGATCGCTCCGCGCTTACGCGTCTTAGTGGGCGCTTGGCCAGCTCGCGGCCATGCTATCCATTCCCACGTAGTGAGCTCGAAGCGGCGGAACTGGATCAGGAGCGCGTCCAGCGTCTTGAGGAAGTGGGGCTCGTCCGATGGGATGATAACGACTGTTTGCGCTTCACGACTGATCGCATGCTCAACTGGGCAGTCGCTGAGTGGATCGTGGCGGAAGCGCTCAAGCGCCATTGGACTCCTCAGCAGCTCATTGCGGAGTTAGCAGCGCTCGATGAGCTTCGCAAAGCCGATGGCACGCCATTCGGATCGCGGCTTGGATACGTGTTCATGGACGTAATGTGGCTTGCATCCAAGCGGATGCCACCGACCGTCGTCGCTGAAGCATTGCTGACGAAGGCCAGAAGCGATGCACGTTACTGGCGAAACAAAGCGGCGTGGAGCAATCAAGTCGCGACGTTGGGCTCGTCGGTCTTGCCAGCGCTCGAGCAACTCGCGTTGCAGTCATTCGCGCCGGGCGAGGCGGACCTGCGCGGCAATGTCATCGCCGCCATGGCCGCGATAGGCGCGGCGGAACGAGCATGGGTCGCGGCTTCAGTTCACATGCTTGCAAGCACAACGAACCAAAGCGCAAGGAGGGTCGCTGTCGGCGTCGCCGGTGACGTCCCGTGCGACGAGGCGATAGAGCCTTTATGGCTTATCCATTTGGAGCGGACGCGTGAATACAAGCTGTTCGAACAAGGCGAAGGAGCAAACGAGCGACGGTCCACGCTCATACGCGCCAAGGAAGCCAGCTTCGATGCGGCCAAGCGCGCATTGGCGTCCGACGCTTGGCTCAAGAGCAAAATCGAAATCACTCAAGATGCCTTGGCGCTCGAGCAATTGCTATGGCTCCTGATAGCCGACAGCCGGCTGTCATTGGACGCGCGGAAAGGAATCTATCTCCGCAGTCGCGAACATTTGCATGACAGCTTGCCTTCCAATTGCGTGGCCCTCGTGGATGCGGTGTACGTTTTCCGCGACGTTGACCTGATTGACTGGCTCGACGTCGTTCCCGATGATCCGCAGACACGAGCAAGGGACAGAGTGCTTCGCGGCTTGTCGATTTTGGATCCACAGTCGGCACTCAAGGAAATCGCGAGTTCCTTGGACTCCCACGGTTGGTTTGCCTCGGAATGGTGGATGCACGATATCGCGCGAAGCGCGGGCGTCCGACCGCTTGCTGACGCAATTGAGTCGCGCGTTGCCGGCGGCGAAGATCCCCTGACTGACTTCGTGCTTCACTATCGATCGAGCCCGGAACTGCTCGATGAGCGTTCCATCGAACGCATAATGGACGCTTTCGCCAGCCGTCTGGCTGACCACAACGAAGCTCAAGAGAAGAGCCTAGGCGAGGAACTGCAACTCGGGCGGCTTCATCACTTGTTCGAGGTCGTCGGACGACTGCCTCTTCTGTGGCAAACCGAACTTGTCGCGAGACGCGCTGGAACTGCTCTAGAAAAAGAACTTCTACGTTATTGTCGGAATCGCACCGGTCGTGTTGGCCGTGTCCGTGACCGAGACGGCGAACAATGCGAGCGTATGTTGGCTATGATAGGTGGATCGGGATTCGATGAGCTTGTCTTGTCCGAACTAAACCGCACCAGTCCTTATGGTCAGGAAGATGGATTCCATTCGGCTTTCTGGAGCGCAGACCGGGCCGTGGCGCTTCGATTGAGCGAAATGCCCCTAGGGGAGGAGAGTGCTGACGGCTATCGCAGCGTGATCAGCATGGAAGCTTACGCAGTCCATTCCTGTGACGGGCAACTCGAGGCGATGATCAGGGCTGGAGCGCCTGTCTATGTCAACGCGGCGGAAATACGATCGGGATCCGACCGTCTGGTGGATGCCCTCCGGAAGCGAATAACGGAGCTGCTGGCGAGCGTTTCAGCCGAAGACCACAAGGTCGCGGCCGATCTCGTAGGGTTCCTTCGTGACGAGACAGACGCCAGCTTGCTCCTCCCGATGTTCCTGGACACGAGCACTTCGATGTCACTGCGGGAGACGATGATTGGCAGCTTCAACGCTTTGGATTTCTACGACCCCGCGGCTCTTCCAATGGCTCGTGCGATTCTCGAAAGCTCACCCGACCGCGAAGCCCATTTCACTGCGTTCTACCTAGCCCGCTTGGGCGATGCGGAAGCACGCAAGTCTGTTTGTAGCTGGATTCTGGGCAGAAGCCTCGGGCACGGTTCCGCGTCAGATCAATCTTATCTGCTAGAACTGGCGGAGCACGAAGACAGCCGTGGCGCCGTCGTGCAATTCCTTCTTCATTCACGGGAACGAGGCCATCTAATCTGGGAGCCGTGGCAAGCAACGCTCCTAGCTGAGCACGGCGACGAGGATTCGACTGAGCAATTGCTGCGGCGCGCACATCGCGCCTCCCAAGTGAGTCCCGCCCATCGTGCAGCGGCAATTCAGTACTTGGCCAAGTCGAGCAGTGACGAAGCATATTTCATGGCCAAGCGGATGTGGGCGATGGAAAGAACGCCCGTCGCTATCGACCTGCTACTGGACATCGATAGAGACCGAGCTCTGACATACTTGCTGTCGCGCTTCCGCGACGAAAAGCCATCGCTTCGAGCTGAAATCGCGCGGCGACTCCGCGCCAGCATCCCTGCTGACGAAATGCAAAGTCGACTGTCTAAGCTAGTAGCTTCCAACGCCATTGATGACAGGCTTGTAGGCACTGAGCTTGCCGGCTGGATGCCGCCTTCCATGGCACTTGACTGGCTTGATGGCCTGGCGAGTGATGAGGATACGAAACTTCGAACACTCGCTTTGGAGGCGACTGAGCGCCGTACGCGCGAGCAAGCGGCCCTGGATCATCTTGCCGAGATGTCGAGTTCGACAAAGCCCCAGAAATGGGCGCGTCTGAACATTGTCTTGGAGTTGGTCGATCCTTACCCCGTTTGGCATCGTGACGATCCAATCAGCCTAGGTCCATTTCTGGAGGGAGAGCCGCCCGAGTTCGCGATCGAAGCGAAACAGCTTCGCGATAAGCGTGTGAAGAAAGTAATTGATGAGCTGAAGCGGGCAGATTCGAAGTTCGCAAGTTAAGCGACTCGGCAAAGGTGCGGACGCACTTTCGTCAAAAGTTTCTTCGATCGTGAGCCATGTGTTGTCGCGTAAAAGACCTTTATGACCTGGTCTGGATGAGCCCGTACCTGAACGAGGTTCGCCTTCAGCTAGTGATCCGCTCTGAGCGAGCTGCCATCAAGGCACGGTGCTCTGCTAAGTAGTTCCGGGTACTCGAGTCCGTGATTTCAATTCTCGCATTAGGATCGATGCCGGCCGCCTCAGCTTCTTCGGCAGAGAAGTCCGAAGCGAGTTTAAGCGCGCCATCATCGGCGAAAGATAAGAGGAGCCCGTCGAAAGCGGCATCGTAAAGCGGGGAGAGCAATAGCCCGTTCGCGGGATCCAAACGTTCAGCATTGTTAGAACTGGCCCACGGTTTGATGTGCGATGCCCTTAGCAACTCCGGTCGCGTCACCCCGAGAACTGCACAAGAGCCACCCCATCGAGCTACTAGGTCTTTGCGGAACTTCCCTTGCCCGATGCGGGCAGCAGTAAGCTGCTGTCTGGTGGTCTCGAATCCGTTGGAAACTAGGGCGACTTGATTGGCTCGGCCCGCTAGATCGATGCCCTGCTGCCGCGCAAGCCCGATGATGTGTTCTCCGACGCTATTTGGCAGTGTGTATAAGTAGCCCTGGTTCGGCTTCCCGGCACCATGAAACGGAGAGTGAATCGCCGGCATCTCACTCAGTACGCCGGGCACCCAGTCTCGGTAGTACATCGGCTCCGGGAGATCGGTGTAGGCAACGTCCAACCTCCAACCATCCCCGTACCAAAAATCCTCATCCAGCGGATCTGGACGCTCGGCGGTATAAGCCGGATGCGTCGCCTCAGCGATGGCGCGAATCGCATTGTCCACGCCAGAGAAGATCAGGTCACCGGGGCTGACCTGCTCCATTGTCGCCCAGTACGCCTGCGTCTGGCCCTTCTTTCCGACCTTCGGCGCCCATAAGTAGCCACCTCGGCGCGCGCGAGCCCAACTATTGCCCTGGTAAACTATCCAAAATGCCATGCTGCCCTCCTGGCAAACACCATATCCTGAGTCCTAAGAACTGAAAGGGCAGCTGCTCGCGGCAGTGTGCCGCTTGTCATGTCCGTCAGCACGTTTCTTCACGCTCAGTAAACGGCGACACGCTCCGAAGCAGCACCGGAAGCAAACCCCTTTGACGGCAGGCTGGGACGATCTGGAAATCCGATGAGGCTAGCCAATTAAATTGGCAGTCGAAAGCGAACGTTGCGAAAAGAAGACGAAATCTTGACTTGCGTTAGTTGATCGGCACTCATGCCAGTCATGACAGTCGACCTTTCCAAGATATTCCCGAACACAACGCTGATGATCTTGCTGATCATCGCTGTGATCGGAGGAGCAATATTAAAGGAAGCAAAAGCCGCCACGCGACATAAAGATTGGCGGAATCGCCGGCGCGGCAAATGGCAAGGCGGAAGTAAGGTCGCGCGCGGCCCATGGGGGCAACCCAAAACCGAGGAAAAACTGCCAGATTCTGCGGACCAGTTGCGATTAGTGATGGCGGCGGACTTCGCGGTCCAACCACTACTCAACAAGTCCGAAACCCGGCTGTTTCGTGAACTCGACCGGCTGGTTCTGGCTCGCCACCCGGGTTGGCAAGTTATGGCGCAAGTGAGCCTTGGAGAAATCCTACGATCCAAAAGCCCCGCGGCTTATCGCTGCATCAACAGCAAGCGGGTCGACCTGCTCGTCGTCGATGCCGAATGTAATGCGGTCGCGGCGATCGAATACCAAGGGGGCGGTCATTATCTTTCCGATGCCGCGGCGCGCGACGCGGTGAAGAAGGAAGCACTTCGCAAGGCGGGGATTGGCTACCACGAAGTGGTGGCGGGACACACCACGCCCGGTGACTTGCGAATGCTCGTAGAGAAACTGGTACCTGAAAAGACCAGCTGAGCGCGCGTGGTACGGCAGAAGACGGGGGACTTCACCCCAGCGTTGCCGTGTGTGCCTGCCATGCGTCGACAGGGTCAACAGCCCACCACCGTGAACGGACGGCAGGAATGTTGACCTAGCACCTGACAGCAGACGCTCCGCTTTCGGCCAGTTACCGACACCAACTACCGTCGCACGCGGCATCTTGCGCCCTAGATACGCACATCGGCTTTCCTCCCTTTGTTGCGACTCCTTCTCTGTTTTGCGCCAGTGGAAGCAACAAATCCCATAAAAGATCTTTCGCCTAGTTAAATAACGCGGTTCGCGCGTTACCCGTGGGGGTGGGGGTGCCGGGAGGACCCGCGATTTTTGCCGGGGTCGGGCTCCCCCTCCGGTCCGCGCCGTGCCACACCCTCACCGTGAAGCATCACCTCAAGCCCTATTCGGGCCCTCTCAGTCCCTCGGAGGTCTTGGACGGCATCGGGGCCGCACAGGCCAATGCGGAGCGCCTCATTGAGGACGCTAGGCTCTTACTGGAGGCGGGCCGCTACCCGTCGGCCACGGCCCTCGCCATCCTCGCCATGGAAGAGCGGGGCAAGGTCATCATCCTCCGTCGCTTGGCGTTGTCCAGCGATGAGCGAGCCTTGAAGGAGGGCTGGCGTGATTACCGAAACCACCGGGCGAAGAATGCGGGCTGGATCATCCCTTCTCTAGTAGCGGACGGAGCACGGACCATGGACGCGCTGGCTGCGGCCGTGGACAAGGATGGGGAGCACGCCATCATCCTGGACTCTTTGAAGCAAGTCGCCGTTTACACAGACTGCCTTGGCAACCGGAACTGGAGCGCGCCTTCGGAAGTCATAGATGCCGACCTTGCCAAGACGATGCTCCGCACCGCGGAAATGATGTGGGGCGCCCGTCCGGTTTTGCTCCGCGAGATTGAGTTATGGGCCGAGGTTGTCGGGCCGGAGTTCGGGCGGCCCGGGATGCACGCGGCGGTAATCCGATACAAAGCGATGCTACATGCCGAAGGGCTGACCAGCACACACCCAACTTCCCTGCAGGCTTTCATGGAGGGGCGGCCGCTTGAGGTCCGTGAGGGGGACTAACCGCGATTTTTGCCGGGGGTTGGGCTCCCCCACCCCGCGAGCATCCGCTACCCTCCCCCGGATGGAGGTGCTGCATGGGTGAGAGGACTAGGGTGACACGCGACAAGCCCATACCCCACGAGCGGGATGCGCACGCGCTAAGAGCGCCTCATGTGAGTACGTCGCCGCCCGAAGTAGGCTCGCCAGCCTTGAGACAGGCCCACAAGTTGGAAGCCGAATACGTCAATACCGAGCAAGCCAATGACGTGGTGGCTCGCCGGACCCCACGCACGGACGGTAGCGGCGTCACCGGGGCGCTCCCCGCGGGCGGCGGCTACGGGATGAATTACGGCAACGACTACGGGGGCGCGGGCGTACCTCTGCCGCCTAGCGTCCACGATGCCGTCTCCACCTCTCAGGCAACGTCGCCGGACATCACATATCACCCGCCCGTTGGCGCTAAAGCGAAGGCCTCAAATTGGACGGGACGGCGCACGCTCACGGAACAGGTCCACATCGTGCGGACCTTTGCGCCTTTGGCGATAACCGCCGTGGACGAGCTGGCGGACGCGATTGAGCGCCATCAAGGGAATGACCCGGCATATGCCGACGCCCTTCAGGTTCTCAAGGAACTTCACCACGCGCTTGGTGAATTGATCGCGCAGGCAGAACGCGGCCGCGGAATGAAAGCGCTTCTCCGCTCGTTTGAACAGAGAAAGGGCAAGTTACGGGATTTGATCACTGAAAATGGACAACTCCTAGCCTTCGAGCCTCTGCGAGCCGTGGCCGCCGCTCAAGCGCTGGAATTTGTGTCCTACGCCTTCGGGGTAAGCGATATGAAGGCCGACGCGACGCTCACCGCCGCCATCTACTGCGCCCTCTTAGGGCGTGAGGCTTACGGTCGGCACAAGGGCAAGTAATTTAGTGCGGCATCGGAGCGAAGATTCCTGGGGGTTGAGATTACCTCTTCCAACCCTTGCTCCACCTACTGCTCCACCCACCTTCTAATAAAGGTGGGTGGAGCAAGTGGAGCAGTGGAGCAAATGAGCGCTCTACCTAAGTGGAGCAAAGGTGGAGCACGGGTGGAGCAAGTGGAGCAAATGTCAGATTTCCGCCGTTTCTCTCGCTCCAAGGCGGTACACAGGGACCGACTTGCGGCGCTCGTCCTGCCCGAAAGTAGCGATGATAATCCGGCGGACCTCAAGTTCTTTTAGAATAAGACGCGCTCGTCCCTCCCAGCCGTCTTCGCTGCCCAATTCAAAGGCCTCCGCAACAAGCCGTCCGAGCCACCCGCGGGCCTGTTTTGAGGCCCGCCACTCGCGCTCGCCCATCAGGTCCGCCAGACGGGACACCGCGAGCGGCGAAAGGTCTTGCTCCACCACCGGCGGCTCCCACTTCGTGACAACCGCGACCCGGTCCTCCGGCGCGTTCAATGCGCCGTTTCCAAGCCCTACTGATTCCAGCTTGAACCACACCTTGCGGTCCGATTTGGGCGTCATGTTCGACTTCCCTCCGGTGCCTGTCGAAAAGTAGGAATGGCGCTCATGCTTGTGTATGCCGTGCCGTGTGGCGTCCGCCTCACCCATGGGGTTGAGGGCGCGGGCGTCACGCGCCTTGGAGACAAGCGCATCGCCGCCGCGGCTGTCCTCAGCGGACGCATCGCGGCCCGCCAGCTTCCGGGTGTGGTGCGCAAGTCCAATGCCCACCCCGGCCCGCTGAGCCACGGCTTTCCATGCCGACGCGGCTTGCTGGATTGCGGAGTTGTCGTTCTCATGGACATTGTGGGTTGAGACGAACGGGTCAATCAACATCACGTCAATGCGCCGCGCCTTTAGTGCCTCCACCAAGTGCTCCACGACCGGCGTGCAAATCTTGGTGCCCTCCCGGCCTTGCTCCGCGAGCATGAGTGGCAAGTCATTGCCGTTGTCGATGAAGAGGCGGTCCGCGAACGCGCTAGGCGGAAGCCGATAATGTTTCGCGACCCCCGCTAGGCGACGGGCCATTTCGTCTTCCGGTTCCTCGCCATTCCACCACCAAACGCGGAGGGGCCGGTCCGGATGGTCATGAAGTAGCGCGCGGCCGGTGGACATGGCGGCCACCTCCGCCGCCGCCAGCGAGGTCTTCCCGACGCCGCCGGGAGCAAGCGTGAGGCTCACCTCGCCGCGAATTAGATGCTGACCATAGAGCCACGAACGGCGCGGGAGACGGGCCGGGTTGGCCCAAAGGAATGGTGTGGGCACAATCGCACGGGCGGCGCTCGGCGTGCCGACCATTTGGCGCCTTGCTTCGCGCAGCCGCGCCAATTCCTCTTCGGCGCGCTCACTTTCGGTTCGCGCCTCTTCGTGAGCGCGAGCGTTGCGCTCCCGGGCCGCGGTCCGGGCCGCCACACGCGCTTTCTGAATTGCGGGGAGAAGCGGCTCGACGCCCCTCTCGCGGAACTCGCTGAGGGCGCGCTCAAGGGCCTCGTCGCCGCTGAGGACCGGCAACCGGCGGACAAGTTCGGCGGCGGCGAAGGCAAGCCCGGCCTCCGGGTCCGCTAGCATCGCGGCCCCGTTCATTCGACACCGTCGAAGAGTGACGCGGTTGCCTTGGACACTTCGGCGGCGCGTTCACGAGCGTTTTCCTCTTCGGCCTCACGATCCGCACGACCCGCGGCCGCCCCCTCCATGGCAACGGCGGCCGCCTCCCAATCGGCGTCTAGCCCAAGGTCTTCGAATGCTTTGAGCGCACAATAGGCCGCCTCGGCATCCGTGACCGCGTGCCGTTGCGCAACTTTGATGGAGACGTAGCGAATTGCGGACTCGATGGCGTGCGGGTGCCGGTCTGAAGCGATGTCAATTTCATCTGCGTAGATTGTCGCGTGAGCGCGTGCGAGCGCAATGGCCCGGTCGCAAACCTTCGCCACCATCTGCCGGGGTGAGGTTTCTTGCTCGAAGGTCCGAACCCGGCCGGTGAGTGCCAAGTCAATCTCTCGTTGCGCGTGACCCCCGCGGAAAGCGGCGGCAAGGGTGGCCTTCGCGGTCAAATAACGCTCAAACCTCGGACCGTTCGGGCGGGTGTCGCCGTGCTGCACAAAGAATGCGTCAATGAGCGCGTCTTCGGCCTCAGCTGCCCAAGCCCACTCATCGTCACCCTCACGCCCGGCGACATAAGAAAGGGCCGCGAGCCCGGAAAGCACCTTCACTTTGCTGTGGAGGACGAAGGTGCGGAGGATGGAAATGGGGCCACTGGATTGTTCTTCGCCGTCCGCGAGGAAACGCTTATCAGTCATGTTGTTGCTGCTTTCAAAGTACCGCCCGCCGCTCACCACGGCGGGCGTTTTCAATTGGGGTTAGCGGGCCGGGAAGAGGGCCTCGCCCTTCAGTCCCGTGAGGCGCATTGCGTCCTTGAAGAGCCCCCCAGGAATGTGGGCGGGCGTGACTTGCTCCGCGCGGCTCACGACCGTTTCCACGCGCTTTGTGAAGCCACCTTCGGACGGCACGAGTTCGCCGGTCTGTAGCTGACGGAAGATGGCGGGGCTCCGGCCCGCTCCATCCTCCCAAACCGTGCGCTTTTCGAACACAGCCGGAGTGATGCGTTGGGGTATCTCACGCACACGAGCCTCGCCATGTTTGATGTGAGGCCGCGCTCCGCGCCGTGCGTTGGCCGCTTCCACCGTCAAACGGCTCGCCTCCAAGGCACCAAGCAGCCCGGCAAGCCGGTCAGCAACGGAAGAAACCTCAAGCGTCAACTTTTCGGCCGCCCGCGCGGACTTCTCCGCCGCTTTGTATTCCCGTTCGGTTTCGGCCTCAGCCTTAGCCCGTTGCGCGACTTCGACGTTGCGGCGCGCTTGGTCGGCGGCATCCGAGGCCGCTGCAACCTTGAGCGCAAGGTCCGCGATTTCATTACGGAGCGCCAAGCTACCGTCAAAATCGAGGTCACCGGTTAGCGCCGCGGTCTTCCTTGCGTGCTCCGCTTTGAAGTCCGCGAGGCGGCGCTCAGCCGATTCCAGAGCGGCAGTTGTCCGCTCACTGGTGAGCAAGGCCATTAGCGCGCCTCCACCGGCTGGCGGAGAACGTCCGCGATGACCATCTGGGCGGCCGGAGTGAACTCCGTGCGGTTTGGGCTCACGCGGATGCCAGCGGGAACGCGGCCCGCACGTTCGGCGCGCCAGATTGTCACACGACCAATGCCGAGTTCAGCGGCGAGTTCGGTACGCGATAGGTTCTTCGAGAAATTGAGCATTGATTCACCGTTTCCACTGTTTGCGATGTGGATAACGATAATGGGGTCTAACTATCTGTGAAGACCCGGTAAAATGCCGGGTATGGGACGCGTGGACACTCACGGACGCTCGTGGATACTCACGGACACAACATGAACGAAAAGGCGAACAAAAATTATTTGGGTGAGCTAGAAATAACTACGCGGAAACTCTCAACGCGGGAGACCCAGCCACGAACGCGGACCACGCTTCCATGAGGTCCCGACGCTTCGCCAACGCGGTCCCCCGCCTATAGGCTTGCTCCACCGCGTTGCCCACGATGTGCGCGAGCGCCATTTCCACGATTTCGCGCGGAAACGCCGTTTCATCGCCAGCCCAATCGCGGAAGCTGGAGCGCATGCCATGGACGGTGAAGTCATCGCATTGCATGCGTCTCAAAAGCATCTCCATGCTCATTCCGGATAACGGCTTACCGTTCCGGCTGGGAAAGACGGGAGCCGCCGGGTCCGTTCCGACAACCGCCATGGCCCGGAGCACCACTAGAGCGGGCTCAGTGAGCGGCACTAGGTGTTCGCGCCTCATCTTCATCCGCTCGCCGGGCACGGTCCACAGCCGAGCGTTGAGGTTCACTTCTCCCCACGTCATGTTGAGCACCTCAGACGTGCGCGCCGCAGTGTGGATTAAGAACTCCAGCGCGCGCGCGGCAGTGCTTACGCGGGTCTTCAGTCCCTTCACGAAGTCCGGGACTTGGGCATAGGGGAGAGCCGGGTGGTGGCGGACTCCTGCACCTCTCGTGCGGGCCGGGAGAATATGGGCAAGATGGCTGCGCCATTGGGCCGGGTTGTCGCCGGAGCGAAGGCCTCTCACCTTGGCCGCGTCCAAGACGCGTTCGATGCGAGCCCGGAGCCGTGAGGCCGTCTCCGGCTTGTCGTTCCACATCGGCTTGAGGATGGCGACGAGGGCGTCCGTGTCCACGGCGTCCACCGGCGTCTCCCAAATGGGTGCGCAATAATTGGCCAACGTGTTTCGCCATTGCTGGCGATGTTTCGGATTGCTCCAACCCGTTTCAAGGTCCCTAATTAGGGACGTGGCCACTTCCCCGAAGGTTATGTCGTTTGCGGCCGCCTTGGGCTCTAGTGGGTCAATGCCATCCGCCAGAAGCTTGCGTGCCTCGTCCCGCTTGGCCCTAGCCTCATCGAGCGACACCAACGTGAGCGAGCCGAGCCCCTTCTCCCGCCGCTTCCCCTTCCACTGAAAGACGAAGACAAAGGACCGGGCCCCTGATTTCTTCACATTCACGTAAAGACCACCGCCATCGGCATGAAGTCCCGGCTCTTTGAGCGCCGCAGCGCCCTTCACCGTGAGCCGATTAATGGCTCGCGCCATGTGATTCCCCCTTTGAGTCGCCGTCCCCATCCTTGGTATTTTAGGGACGGTTTCGGCTCAACCCTAAATCTAGCCCTAAATGCGGCCGAGGATTTAGGGAGATGCGTGGAGACGCGTGCGGACAACATGAACGAAAAAATGGCAAAATGCCGCGCTTTTTGAGACGTGTCCGGACGGCTGTGGATGGGAATTTGGCGGAGCGGGAGGGATTCGAACCCTCGATACGCTTTTGGCGTATACTCACTTTCCAGGCGAGCGCCTTCGACCACTCGGCCACCGCTCCGCATATTTTGCCCGGATGGACCGCCCTCTAGGGGGCCGCGGCGCATCGGGCAAGCTTGGCGCGAGGGCGCGGTCCTCCTATGCCGTTCGCACCATGCTGCGCCGCTTCGACCTTGCCCCCTCCGCCGCCGAGATAGAGGCGATCGCGCGCGCTGCGCTCGACGCGTTGCCCGAGCCGTTTTCCGGCCACCTCGCGCATGTCGTGCTGCAGGTCGACGAGGTGGCCGAAGAGGAACTCCTCAGCGAGTTGGAAATCGATCATCCGCTCGATTTGACCGGCGTTTACGAAGGTATCCCGATCCACGAGCGCGGGGTGGAGACGAGCGGCACGCTGCCTGACCGCATCCGCCTGTTCCGCCGCGCGATCCTGGAAGAATGGATCGAGGACGGCGAGGAACTCGAGCATCTCGTCCGCCACATCCTGATCCACGAGGCCGGCCATCATTTCGGATTCAGCGACGAGGACATGCACGCGCTCGAGGGCGCGGCTTGAACGCGCTGCTTCGCGCCGACGGGATCGCCTTGACCCGCGGCGGGCGATTGCTGTTCGAGGGACGCGATTTGCTAGTCGAGCCCGGTGACGCGGTGCACCTGACCGGCCCCAACGGCAGCGGCAAGTCGAGCCTGATGCGCCTGATCGCCGGGCTGCTCTTGCCCAACGCGGGGACGATCGAGCGCGCCGACGTTGCGCTGGCCGACGATCATCTGGCGCTCGACCGTGACCTTCCGCTTGCACGCGCGCTCGGCTTCTGGGGCGGGCCGAAACTTGCCGAGGCGCTGACGGCATTCGACCTCGACCGGCTCGCCGATGTGCCCGTGCGCATGCTGTCGACCGGACAGGCACGCCGCGCGCGGCTGGCGCGGGTCGTGGCGAGCGACGCGCCGCTATGGCTGCTCGACGAGCCGCTCAACGGCCTCGACCGCGACGGGGTCGCTCGCCTCGAAAAGGTCATCGAACGACATCGTGATGCGGCGGGCGCGGCGATCGCGACGAGTCACGGCGCGATGCGTGGCGACTGGCGCGAGTGGCCGCTGTGACCCGCGCGCTGATCCTTCGCGAAGTGCGTCGCGGCCTGTCGGGCGCGGCGTGGCTGCCTGCTGCCTTCTTCCTGCTGGTCGCGACGATCGTGCCCTTCGCCGTCGGTCCCGACGCGCCGCTGCTCGCCCGGATCGGCGGCGGCGCCTTGTGGATCGCCGCGCTGACCGCGGCGCTGCTGCCGATCGAGCGGTTGATCGAGCCCGACCGCGCCGATGGGGTACTCGACCAGTTGAAGCTGGCGGGGGTCGCCGACGAGATGGTCGGCGCGGCCAAGATCGTCGGCCACTGGCTGACCTTCGGCCCATTGCTGATGCTTGCCGCCGTCCCGGGGAGCCTGCTCGTCGGGCTCGATGGACCCGCGCTCGGCCGCACCCTGCTGACGCTGGCGATCGGTACTCCCGCCCTTGCTGCGCTCGCGGTCGCGGTCGCGGCGATGACCCAGGGGCTCGCGCGCGCCAGCGCGCTGGCGGGGCTGCTCCTGATGCCGCTAGCGATCCCGCTGCTGATCTTTGGCGCGTCGGCGACGGGCGACACGAGCAGTTCGGCGTTGAAGCTGGAAGCGGCAATCGCGTTGCTGATCGTCGCCGGCGCGCCGTTCGTCACCGGCGCCGCGATCCGCGCCGCGCGCAGTTAGTCCTTACGCCACCGCGCGAAGATCGCCGTGGGAAGCAGCAGTCCGCGCGCTTCCTCGCGTACCGCCATCTCGCCGCATTCGACCGTCCCGCCAAGGTCTTCGGTCAGCTGCCGAAGCAGCTCGCCGATGCTCAGCGCCGACATCCGCACCGCATAGACGGTCAGCACCAGGAAACGGCTGTCGGCATCGAGCAGCCGGCGCGTGTCGGCGAGCAACGGGGCAAGATGTTCTTCCAGCCGCCACACCTCACCCTCGGGCCCGCGCCCGAACTTGGGCGGATCGAGCAGGATGCCGTCGTAGCGCCGCCCGCGCCGCACTTCGCGCGCGGTGAACTTGGCGGCGTCGTCGACGATCCAGCGGATCGGCCGGTCGGCCATCGCCGACAGCGTCGCATTGGCGCGGCCGCCCTCGACCGATTTTTTCGACGCGTCGACATGGACCAGCTTCGCGCCCGCTTCGCTCAGCAGCAGCGTGCCGACCCCGGTGTAGCCGAACAGGTTCATGACCTCGGCGTCGGCGGCGCGTTCGCGCATCCAGTCCCACTGCGGCGCCATGTCGGGGAAGAAGCCGAGGTGGCGGAACGGCGTCAGGCTGGCGTGGAAGCGCACGCCGTCGCGCTGGAGCGGCCAGCTCGCGGGCACCGGGCGATGCTGGATCCAGCGGCCGCCGCCCTCCTCGTCGGATCCCGGAACGAAGGTCGCATCGGGAGACCATTCGTCGAGCGCGGGCGCCCACATCGCCTGCGGTTCGGGGCGGACGACGGTGACCGCGCCATAGCGTTCCCATTTGCGGCCATGGCCCGAATCGATCAGGCCCCAGTCGCTCCACGGCTCGGCGACGATCGTCTGGAGTGGACCGAGTGTCATGCCGCGAGCGCGAGCTTGCCGCCGATCGACGCGAGCGCGACCGGGCCCGACAGCATCGCTTGCCCTGCGGCGCGGGCGGCGGCGACATCGACGCCGCGAAGCTCGGCGAGCATTTCCTCGAGGCTCATGATCCGCCCGAAAATCTCGATCGAACGCGCGATCGAATCGGCGCGGCCCTGCGGCGTTTCCAGGCTCATCAACAGCCCCGCCTCGACCTGCGCGCGGGCGCGGGCGATCTCGGCGTCGGTCAATTCCTCCGCCGCGCGCGCGACCGTATCGCGGGCCAGCGCCATCGCTTCGGCGGCGCGTGCCTTGTCGGTCGACAGATTGACCCCGAAGATCCCCGTCTCGGTGAAACCCTGCGTCCACGCATAGACCGAATAGGCCAGCCCGCGCTCCTCGCGCAGGTCCTGGAACAGCCGCGAGGACATGCCGCCGCCGACCGCCTGCGCGAACAGGGCGAGCGCGGGCGCCGCGGGATCGTTCGATGCCAGCCCCGGCGCGGCGAAGGCGAGGTGCGTCTGCTCGGCAGTCTTGCGATCGGAGCGGATGCCGCCGACGAACGTCGCCGGCGCCATCGGCGGAGGCGGCGCCGCGACAAGGTCGCCGAACAGCGCTTCGGCGAGCAGCAGGATGTGCGACGGATCGACCTTGCCCGCTGCGGAGATGACCAGCCGCTCGGGACGGTACTGATCGGTCAGCCAGCCGGTGCAGTCGTCGCGCGTGATCGCGGTGATGCTCGGCTCGCGGCCAAGCACCGGGCGCGCGATCGGTTGCTGGCCATAAGCGGCTTCAAACAGATGGTCGTGGATCAGGTCGTCGGGCGCGTCGAGGCATTCGCCAAGCTCCGACAGGATCACCAGTTTCTCGCGCTCAAGCTCGTCGGCATCGAGCCGCGGAGCGCGGACGAGGTCGGCGATCAGCTCGAGCGCGAGCCCGACATCGGGGCCGAGCGTGCGGGCATGGAACACCGTCTGGTCGCGCGCGGTCCAGGCGTTGAGCGAACCGCCGACATCCTCGATCGCTTCGGCGATCGCGCGGGCGTCGCGGCCGCGCGCGCCCTTGAACACCATATGCTCGACCAGATGCGCGAGGCCGCCCTTGCCGTCGGGTTCGGAGCGCGATCCGACCGCGGCGTAAAGCCCGATCGAGGCCGACTGCGCGCCCTCCATCGGGTCGATCGCGACGGTCACGCCGTTGGCGAGGCGGGTCAGCTCAGCCATTCGGCGTCCCGGCTTCCTTTCGCCAGCGCCCGCGCAGCGCGAGCACGTAGATGACCAGCGCGATCCCGGCGAACAGGAACCACTGCACCGCATAGCTCAGATGATTGTTCGGGATCGACGCGGGTGACGGCGGCGCGCTTTGCGAAAGGCCCGGCCCGGGCGACGCGGCGACCAGCCGGATCCGCGCGATGCGGTCGGGGGCGATGACACCGCTGACCAGCCCACCCTTGTAGGCCCGGCCGGCGTTGGGATCCTTCGACCAGCCAAGCTCGACCGCCATGCCGGGCCCTTCGGCGCCATTGCGGCAGTCGGCGATGACGACATAGCCGGGCTCGCCGGACATATTCTGACCGGCGGCAGTGCGGAAACCGGTCACGCCAAGACAATTGCCCGTCGCCGAGCGGAACAGCGGCGGCGCGGCGGTCGGGATCGTCGGCCATCCGATTGGCGGCAGGTTCGACGCGGCGGCGTAGGTCGCCAGCAGCGCGTCCTTCTCCGCCTTGCGCTGCAACTGCCACACGCCGAGCATCACCATCGTCGCGACGGCGGCAAGGACGATGATCGTCGGCAGGATGGGCCATTTGCGAGTCATTCGACCAGCCTTCCTTCGCGCGCCTGGTGGCTGACTTCCTGGTAAAGCAAAGCGGCCTTGCCGAGGCGGAGTCCGCCGAGTGTCAGGCCGAGGCCGATCGGGATCCAGACGAGGTGAGCCCACCACGGTGGGCCTGCCGCCTGGTCGACGACGATCGCCGACACCGCGACGATCGTCCCGACGATCAGGATCAGGAAGGCGGCGGGACCGTCGCCGACATTATAGGCCGACACGTCGAGCCCGCAGTTGCGGCATTTCGGCGTCAGCTTGACGAAGCCGTCGAACAGGGTGCGCGCGCCGCAGCGTGGGCACAGCCCACGAAGCGTCGCGGCGGCCAGCGACGGCTTGACGAACGGGTGGGCGCCGGTGACCGGCGCCTCGCCGTTCATCAGCCGTGGACCGGCGCGCCCCAGCCGCCCCAGACGTAGATCGAGACGAACAGGAACAGCCACACCACGTCGACGAAGTGCCAGTACCATGCCGCCGCTTCGAAGCCGAAGTGCGCCTTGGGCGTGAAGTCGCCTTTCTTCGCGCGGACGTAGCAGATGATCAGGAAGATCGTCCCAATCAGCACGTGGAAGCCGTGGAAGCCGGTCGCCATGAAGAAGGTCGCGCTGTACATGTTGCCGGCGAAGCCGAACGGCGCGTGCATATATTCGTAGGCCTGGATCGCGGTGAAGACGAGGCCGAGCGCGATGGTCGCGAGCAGGCCCTTCTTCAGGCCGTCGCGATCGCCGTGGATCAGCGCATGGTGCGCCCAGGTGATCGTCGTGCCCGAGCACAGCAGGATCAGCGTGTTGAGCAGCGGAAGCCCGAACGGGTCGATCGTCTCGATCCCCGGGAACGGCCACGCGGCGGGAGTCGCGGCGTCGGCGATGACCTGCGCGCTTCCGTCGACGATCTCGATCGGCGCGGGGAACAGCGCGCCTGCGAAGAACGCCCAGAACCAGGCGACGAAGAACATCACTTCGGACGCGATGAACAGGATCATTCCGTAGCGCAGGTGAAGCTGCACGACGGGGGTATGATCGCCCGCGCGACCTTCACGGATCACGTTGCCCCACCAACTGAACATCGTGATCAGTACGCCGGCCAGGCCCGCGAGCGTGATGAACTTGCCATAGGGATTGTCGTGCATCCACATCACGCCGCCGCCGGTCAGCGCCAGCGCCGAAAAGGAGCCGATGATCGGCCACTGATCGGGCGGTAGGATGTGATAATCGTGGTTCTTGGTCGACGCCATGGGTGCTGATTCCTGAAATTTCCGCGTGTGCGCTCTAGCCGCCGCTAGCGGGATTTTCCACCGGATAAAAGGTGTAGCTGAGCGTGATTTCGTCGATGTCGCGCGTCGCGGGGTCGGTGCGAAGCTTGGGATCGACGAAGAAGACCACGGGCATGTTCACGCTCTGCCCGGGCCGAAGCGTCTGCTCGGTGAAGCAGAAACACTCGATCTTGCTGAAATATTGGCCGGCGACCGCAGGCGAGACGTTGAAGGTCGCCTCCCCCGACGTGCTGCGCGCGGTGAGGTTGGTGGCGCGATAGGCGACCACGGTCCGGGCGCCGGGATGGATGCGGACCGTGCCCTGCTCGGGCTCGAACTTCCACGGCAGCGCGGGGTCGATGTTGGCATCGAAGCGAACCCCGATCTCGCCCGCGACCGCGCCCGGTGCGGCATCGGCGCGCATCGTCGTGCCGCCGAAGCCGGTGACCGCGCAGAACACGCGGTAGAGCGGCACCGACGCGAAGGCGAGACCGAGCATCGCCAGCCCGAACAGCGCGGCGCGGATGCCGACCGTGCGATTCTTCGCGGCGATGGTGGTCACTGGTTGATGCTCATCTTGGCGATGGTGATGCCGAACATCAGCACCACGAACAGGCCCAGCAACAGCGCCATCACGCGCGCGCGGTCTCGCTGGCGCTTGCGGACTGCATCTTGGTCGATTGGGGTCGGGGTCATGCCAATATCCATCGGTCAGCGACGAGCGCGCCGAACAGCGCGAACAAATAAAGGATCGAGAAAGCGAACAACTGCTTTTCGGGCTTCATGCCCGCCGGCTCGGTCGCGCGGTTGAGAAGCACGCGGGCGCTCAAGGCCAGGAAGACCGCGTTGAGGGCGACCGACGCCACGCCATAGATCGCCCCGGTCAGCCCGAGCGCCCACGGCGCGATCGCGGCGGCGACCATCGGCAGCGTGTAGAGCATGACCTGGCGGCGGGTGGTGGTGATCCCCGACACGACGGGGAGCATCGGCACGCCGGCGTTGGCGTAATCGGTCTTCACGAACAGCGACAGCGCCCAGAAATGCGGCGGCGTCCACAGGAAGATGATCGCGAACAGCAGCACCGGAAGCGTCGAAATCTCCCCCGTCGCCGCGACCCAGCCGATCAGCGGCGGGAAGGCGCCGGCGGCGCCGCCGATGACGATGTTCTGCGCGGTGCGGCGCTTCAGCCAGACGGTGTAGATGAGGACGTAGAACAGGATCGACGCGAGCAGGATCGCGGCGGCGAGGTGGTTCGCGGCGAGATCCATCAGGATGACCGAGAAGATCGACAGCCCGACCCCGAAGTGGAGCGCGGTCTGGCGGGTCATTCGCCCGGCCGGAAGCGGGCGGCCCGCAGTGCGCTTCATCTTCGAATCGAGGTCGGCTTCATACCATTGGTTGAGCGCGCCGGCCGCGCCCGCGCCGAGCGCGATGCACAGCACCGCGGCAAAGCCGAGCACAGGGTGGACCGTCCCCGGCGCCGCCAGCAGCCCGCACAGGCCGGTAAAGACGACAAGGCTCATCACGCGCGGCTTGGTCAGCGCGAACAGGTCGCGCCAGTCGGCCGGAAGGCCGTCGTCGCGGGCGATGGGGATGCTGGTCACGGGGCGCGCTATAAGGTGTTGGGGAGCAGAGGAAAAGAGCACATTGGCGGTTCAGGTCAGGCCGCTATGATCGGACCCATGAGCATTCGAATCGCCCTTGCCGCGCTGGTCGCGATGACCGCCCTTCCCGCCTTCGCCCAACCGACGGCTGCCCCCGCGCCCGCCGCGACGCCGCAGGAGGATCTGGTCAAGGTCGGCTTCGACACCGCCGCGGGGCGGATCGTCCTGGCCCTCGACCGTGGCCGCGCGCCGATTACCACGCGCAACTTCCTCGACTATATCGACAAGAAGAAGCTCGATGGCGAAAGCTTCTACCGCGCGATGCCCTACGGCAAGGGCGGGCTGATCCAGGGCGGGATCACCACCGACGCGCGCAAGCTGGGCAAGCCGATCGCGCACGAGGCGACCAGCCAGACCGGGATCAAGCATGTTCGCGGCACCGTCTCGATGGCGGCGCTCAAGCCCGGCAGCGCACAGGCCGAATTCTTCATCGTCACCACCGACATCCCCGGCTTCGACGCCGACGCCAGCGGCCAAGGTTTCGCCGCCTTCGGCCATGTCGTCGAAGGGATGGACGTGGTGGAGAAGATCCTCGCCTCGCCCGTCTCCCCGACGAAGGGATCGGCGGGGATGGTCGGGCAGATGCTCGACCCCGCGATCCGCATCACCAAGGCCACCCGCGTCGCCCCTTAAGTTCGCAAAGTTCGTGGAGTGAGGCGCATTTTCGGGCCCGATTTGCGAACTTAAGCGAATGTCGTCCGAACCGCCGGCCGATGCCTTTTGTGGCATGACGGCGCCCATGTAGGACAGCGCTAGTTCGCGGTCGCGAGCTCGGCCTGTCGGTCGATCGGTTCGCGAGTGCCGGGCCGATAGCCCTGCAATCGCAACGCTGCGATCCAGAGGCTGATCATGGGGTACGCTCCAACATAGGCGATTCGGCGCGGTCAGGATGCGCGCCGAACCGCCTGTGGTCGAGAGCGTTCAGAAGCGTCGCTGCGCGTTGTTGTCGACCGTGTCGCACGTGCCGCTGAACGAATAATCGGCCGCACCCCGGATCGAGATACGCCCGCTGCGCCGATCGATGCGGATCTGCGGCTTGTTGAGGCCGTTCAGGCGGTAGGAAGCGCGGATCTCGTTCTGCCCGCGCGAGACATTGTCGAGTTCCCACCAGCCGTCGTTGCCGCGCGAATGGATCGGCGGGACCAGCCGGTTGGGAAGGCGAATGCGGCCGCCGTCGGCCCACAACTGGATCATCACCGACGCGTCGAAATCGCGCGTCGTCAGCTCGGTCCGGTCGCCGTAGACGTAGCGACCGCGCCGATGATCCCATTGATAGCCATAGCGGCGCGCCAGCGCGGGCTGCTGCCCCTCGCCGTAGCAGACCAGTCCAAGGTCGAACCAGCTGTCCTGCCCGGGCACGGGCATCGGGCGAACCGGCGATCCCGGCAGCGTCGTCGGCATTCCCGCCTGCCGGCAATCGGGTGCAGGCGACGTCGTGATGGCGTCGTAGCGGCCGTTGACGGTCGAGACGGTGACGCAGGTCCGGGTTCGCGCGTTCCACCACGTCGTCCAGACCCGGTCGTCGCCCTGCTGCGCACCGACATTCACATAGCCACGCGACTGCATGGCGGTCTCGGCGCCGGCGGCGCGCGCGCCGATGAGGTCGGAGAGCCCGGGCGGGGTCTGGGCAAGGACCGGCGAACTCGCCGCGAACAACAGGCTTACCGCTACCGTTCTTACGCTTTTCATCGAGTCGCCTCCTGCGTTGGTGGCAGGAGGCTACACCCGATTATTGCGACGAAAAATTCGGGATCCTGGCGAACAAATCAGTCGTCGCCTGATCCGGGTTCGGCTTGCTTGCGGTGCATTTCGGCAGTGACCGATTCCGGCAGGACGCCCGACGCGATGACCTGCGCCTTGTTCATCGCCCCGTCGACCACGGCATGCTCGCCCTTCAGCACCGCATCCCAGCCGGTCTTGGCGGTATCGGCAGGATCGGCCTTGTCCGACTGGCCGACCTTGGTGTCCTCCATGCCCGCGCGGCGGAAGAATTCGGTCTCGGTCGCGCCCGGCTTGAGGCAGGTGACGGTGACGCCGCTGTCCTTCAATTCGTTACCAAGCGCGGCGGCGAAGCTGTCCACGAACGCCTTGGTCCCGTTGTAGACCGCGTGGAAGGCGCCCGCGACATGGCCGGCGATCGAACCGGTGATGAGGATCCTGCCCTCGCCGCGGTCGACCATCTGCCTGGCGATCTCCTGGACCAGCAGGATCGTGCCGGTGATGTTGGTGTCGACGACGTGGCGCCAGTCCTGCGGCGACTGGTCGAGGAAGGCGCCGCCAAGTCCGTGCCCCGCATTGGCGACGAGCACGTCGACCGCGCGGCCGCCGACCGCATCGAGCAGTTGGCGAACGCCCTGCTCGGTCGAAAGATCGGCTTCGACCTGCTCGACCTCGACGCCAAGTCCGCGGAGCCCGGCCGCGGCATCGACGAACGGCGTGTCGGCGGCGACCAGCAGGTCGTAGCCGTCCTTTGCCGCCAGCTTCGCGATTTCGAGCCCGATGCCGGTCGAGGCCCCAGTGACGATTGCAAGTTTACGCGTCGACATCGGCAAGTTCCTTCGTGGTCTTGATATCGCCCTTGGCCATGTCGGGCTTGAGGACGATCTTGGTGTAGTCGTTCTGTTCGTCGTGCCAGTGACGATACATGTCGGGCGCATCCTCGAGGCTCGACCGATGCGAAATGAGGAAGGTGGTGTCGAGCTTCCCCTCGCCAATCATCTCCAGCAGCTTGCGGCCGAATTTCTGGACGTGGGTCTGGCCCGATTTCACGGTCAGCCCCTTTTCCATGAGCGCGCCGATCGGGAATTTGTCGGCCATCCCGCCATAGACGCCGGGAATCGAGACCCGCCCGCCCTTGCGGCAGGCCAGAATGACCTGGCGTAGCGCGTGGGGGCGGTCGGTGCCGAGGTAGGTGTGCGCCTTGATCGTGTCGGCGATGTTGTCGACCGACATGCCGTGGCTTTCCATGCCGACCGCGTCGATGCACGCGTCGGGACCGATCCCGCCGGTCATCTCGTTGAGCGCGTCGCGGACGTCGACTTCCTCGTAATTGAGGATCTCGGCGCCCATCGACTTGGCGAGCTGAAGCCGGCGCGGGAAATGGTCGATCGCGATGACGCGGTGCGCGCCGAGCACGAAGGCCGACTGGATCGCGAACAGGCCGACCGGGCCGCAGCCCCACACGGCGACGGTGTCGCCGGGTTCGATGTCGCAATTGACCGCGGCCTGCCAGCCGGTCGGCAGGATGTCGGACAGGAACAGGACCTTGTCGTCCTCCAGCCCGTCGGGGATGACGATCGGCCCGACGTCGCTGTAGGGCACGCGCAGATATTCGGCCTGTCCGCCGGCATAGCCGCCGGTTAGGTGGGCGTAGCCGAACGCACCGCCCATCGAATGGCCGTAAGCGATTTCGGACGGGTCGGCGGTCTCGGCGGGGTTGCTGTTGTCGCAGGCGGAAAATTGCTGCTTCGAGCAGAAGAAGCACGACCCGCACGAAATGGTGAAGGGGATCACCACGCGCTGGCCCTTTTTCAGCGTGGACTTAGCGCCGACCTCGACCACTTCGCCCATATTCTCATGGCCCAGGATGTCGCCGGCGCGCATGCCGGGGATGTAGCCGTCGTAGAGGTGAAGGTCGGACCCGCAGATCGCGGTCGAGGTGATCTTGATGATGCAATCGCGGGGATTGACGATTTCGGGGTCGGGAACGCTGTCGACGCGGACGTCGTGGCGACCATGCCAGGTTACTGCGCGCATCGGTCTGCTCCTAAATTCGGGCTTCGGTGGGGGATTCGGATTTGCGCGCCGACGGGCTGGCGTTGACCGTGACTTCGCCGGTTTCGAGCAATTGCTTGAAGCGGCGAAGGTCGCGGCGCGCCTGGATCGCTGGTTCGCGCTGGAACAGCTTGGCGACCAGCTTGCCGATCGCGCCCGCAGGCGGGGCGTAGGTCATCACCAGCTGGACGACGGTACCGCGGCCAGGAGGGGCGTCGCTGAACATCGCCTGGCCCGCGGTGATGATCTCGCTGCCCTCGACGCTCTTCCACGCGATCCGCTCGCCGGGAACGTCGTGAATAATCTCGGTGACCAGTTCGACGGTCTTTCCCGCCGGCGCCTCGATCGTCCAGCGCGATCGACGGTCGCCCAGCTTCTCGACCGATCGGACATTGTCCATGAAATCGGGAAAGCGGGTGAAGTCGCGCCAGCGGTCGTAGACTTCGCGGCGCGGCAGGTTGATCGTGACGCTTCGCCCGATCAGCGCGCCCTTGTCGCCCGTGGGCGTGTCGCGAAGCGTCCACGACGGGGCGTCGCTGATGCGCTTGTCGTCGGACGGTCCGCCCGATTTCCTGGTGAACAGCAGCGCCGCACCCGCGACGGCCGCCGCCGCGCCCGCGCCGATCGCGACGCGCTGGCCAGTGGTCAGGTCGTTTCCAGACCCGGATTTGGCTCCCGCCATGATATGTCTCCGCTTGTCTGTGGCAGGAGCGGAAACGCCGCTGCCGACAAGGAGTGAACAAGGGCGGGGGCAAGCCGTTCCGTGGTGAAGAGCCAGAACGGTGGGCGGCCGCGCCGGTGCGGCGAGTTGTGAGGGGTTGGTGTCGAGGCTTTCGCCGCGACGTGGGGCAACGTCCGCTAAGGGTGGAAAACTGACATTTGCATAACCGGAGAGAGCAGATTGCCGCTCGTTGAGAAACTTGCGATCTTGGGCGCATCCAATCAATTGAGAGTTGATCATGAAGAGGCCTGAAGAATTGATTGCCCCCTTCAGTCTGCGGGTTCCTCGCGGAGGCGTGATGGTCCGATTTGCCGTCCTTCAGTTCATGGGCGCCTATGCGCTGTGGGCAATCTTCCGGATGGAGGCGAACACGAGTCTCACTACGGGCGATCGCCTTCTTGTTTGGTTCTCCGTGGCCGGATTGCTGGCTATCTGGGCCGTTCTGATGACAGCTCTCGTCGCTCGATTGCTTCAGCCCGCATACTTCATCGTTTTGGAGGACGGATCAGCGCAATGGACTCCCTGGTTCCGCGCTCGTGCGCTAAAATTTTCTCCTGCCGCGCGCTTCACCGTAGAAAGGAATTTTCTGGTTTCGACTGCTGATGACGAACCACCTTCAGGCGAGCTTTTCAAAATACCAATTTCAAGGAACTTCGAGGTGATGCGGCCGCCTGTGCCGTCGAGCGCCTGAACCTCCGTGTGGTCCGGCGAAATGTCCGCAATGGGTGGAAAGCGGACATTGCGAACTGCCTCCTGCCATGACAGCCTGCGGCCATGAAAATCGATGCTGAGAACTATGAGCAAATGCGTGCGTCGTTTGCTCGCCTGGTGCGCGACACCGTGCCAGTCGAGTTGCTGACAGCCGAGACTGATCCCGTAATTTGCCTTGATCAGCTTGCGGCCCAATCTCCCGCCAAAGCGAGGCAAGGTCTTGCGATGGCCATTGGGGACACCATTGAAGCCACTGATGGGTGGCCTCGCGATAGAGTAGCAGCCATCGACGACGAGCTTGCGCTAAAAGGGTTGCCGAGCCTGAGCGCGATGAGGTTCCAGTTCTCTAAGGTCGTGCGTCGGGTAGCTGCTCGCGGCTCCATCAAGAACGACGTTGAGTATCACGCGGTTCGCAACACCGTCGAGATGAGCGCTGACGGCCACGCTTCGCTGTGCGAGTTGCTCTCAGCGTATGAGCAGCGGCTGGCGGGCTAATGTCCGCAATGGGTCGAAAGCAGACGTTTTCGACAGGCTAGAAAAGACAAGCCTCCGCACGTCGGAATTGGCAGTTCGCGTTCTTTCTCGCCTCCTCGCGTGGTCGAACGGTCGGACGAGCGATGAAGACGAGGGTATCTGATGAAGATCGCAGCCGCATCCATCCTCCTGTTGCTGGCATCCGCAAGTACAGCGTCGCAGGATCTTCCCAGGAAGGCCGCCGGGCCCGAGTTGTGGCGGCTGGATTGCGGGTCGATCGACGTCGACCTCGCCACCTTCTCGGACACCGGCCTTTATGCTGGTCAGAAGCGGACGCTTTCTGCCAGCTGCTACCTGATCAGGAATGGCGACCGGTTCCTGCTTTGGGATACCGGACTCGATGGCGCGTTGGCGGGCAGACCGAAGGACAAAGACGGCAGCTTCCTGAGGCAGCGGCTGGTTCCGCAGCTCGCCCGGATTGGCGTGGAGCCGGGCGACATCAGCTTCGTCGGGATCAGCCATTACCATTACGATCATACCGGTCAGCTCCCCGACTTTCCCAAGGCGACGCTGCTGATTGGCAAGAAGGATTTGGAGGTCGTCCGGTCGAGGGATCAGCTCAAGCCGCAGTTTCTTCCCTGGCTCGAGCAGGGCTCAAAGGTCACGGAAGTGACCGGCGACCAGGACGTTTTCGGTGACGGGCGGGTGACGATGCTGTCGATGCCCGGGCATACGCCGGGGCATTCGGCACTGCTGGTGCGCCTCGCGTCCGGGCCGGTGCTGCTGTCCGGCGACCAATATCATTTCCAGGAGCAGGTGGCGAACCGGGGGGTGCCGACCTTCAATGCGGATCGGGCGGATACCCTCGCCTCCCACGACCGCTTCGACCGGCTGGCCAAGAACGTCGGCGCGCGCGTGATCATCCAGCACGAGCCTCGGGATATTTCGAAGTTGCCGGCCTTCCCCAAGTCCGCGAAGTGATCGGCGGCCGGACCGAACGAGCGGCCGCCCTCGTTTAACCGTTCCTCGATCGACGGTTCGGTCTCGGGCCGAAAGCGGCTCTAGCGCATCAAGCGCCATTCGGCAGGCAGGAAGTCGGTCGACATGTAGAAATAGAAGTTGCAGCGGGCGCCGCGGCCGCCGCTGCCGCCCTTGGTCAGGCCGAAGGCGACGTCGCCCGCGAACACCGGGCCGCCGCTGTCGCCGCTCTTGCAGTCGTTGGTGCGCACCGTGATCCAGGTTGGTGCGCACGCCCCGGCGCAGAGCGTTCCGGGCGGGGCGAATTGGGTCAGTTCGACCTCGGCGCAGCTATAGCCCGAGCTTTCGCCATAGTGGCACAGCCATTCGCCCGCGCGGGTGCTCAGCCGCGAGCGGGCGCCCGCCAGCTTGCGCAGCGCGCCGGCGGGACGGTCCGCGTAGAAAAAGGGTTGCTGATCGGCGGGGGCGAGGTTGACCTGCACGTCCTGCGTCCGCGCGCCCCACTGACTGACATAGGGCAAGGTCACGCGCGCACCGTCGGGGTCGCGGAAGGTGAGTTCGTCGGGGCAATGCGCCGCGGTCGCGATCCCCGGGCGCGCGCCGTCAGTGACCGCGAAGCCGGTGGTGCAGGCGTAACGCTTCCCGTCGAGGCTGTGCACGCCTTCCACCCGCGCCCCGCCGGTCAGCGACAGGTTGGCGATCGGGCGGTCGGCGAGATCTAGCCGGACCCGGACCCCGGTGATCGCTTCGGCCTTTGCCTTCAGGTCGGCGACGTCGAGCCGCGCCGCGTCGGCCGAGCGGATCAGGATCACCAGCTCGCCGGTGCGCGCGTCGAGCCCCATGCCACGCGCATTGGGCAGCAGCGCGGTGAGTTCCGGCCCGCGCTGGAGCATCGCGCGGACGACCGTGTCGCCGCTGAACGGCGCGCCGGTGCGAAAACGGATCGGGATCGCAATGCCCTCGGCCACCACCTGCGTGTCGGCCACGGGCGCGTCGCCGGTGAGCAACACAACGATCTGCAAGGCCGGCGAATGATCGACCGAAATGCCGACCAGCCGGTCGCGATAGGCCTCGCGCAGGCGGTCGGTGACGGTCGAACTGACCTGCAGCGCGCGCAGCCGCGTCGCCGCTTGGTCCTCGCTCACTCCGTAGCGGCGGGCATAAGGCACCGCGTCCTGCGCGAACGCCTGGTCGGGCGTCTGCACCGGCGCCGCCGTCGCGGGAGCGGCGGCAAGCAGGGCGGCGGCGAGGCGCGAACGGGCAAGCGAGGTCATCGACGTCCTTTCTGACGCCGCCAAGATTGACGCAAGCTGACGAGCCTCGCCAACCGCGATCCGCCTCGCTAACGAAGCGCACGACAAACAGGGGAATTTCGATGCCATCCGGACTGATCGCGCTGCTCGACGACGTGTCGATGATCGCCAAGCTTGCCGCTGCGTCGGTCGATGACATCGGCGCCGCGACGCTGAAGGCGGGGACCAAGTCGGCGGGCGTGGTGATCGACGATACCGCAGTCACCCCGCGCTACGTCACCGGCCTGTCGCCCGACCGCGAACTGCCGATCATCTGGAAGATCGCCAAGGGCAGCCTGAAGAACAAGCTGCTGTTCCTGCTTCCCGCCGCGATCGGACTGGCCGCCTTCGCGCCGTTCCTGATCACCCCGATCCTGATGATCGGCGGCGCCTACCTCGCCTTCGAAGCGACCGAAAAGATCCTGGAGGCGATCAGCGGCGACCACCATGCCGAGGCCGACTTGATGGCCGCCGACACGCCCGAGGAACTGGAGAAGAGGCAGGTCGCGGGCGCGGTTCGCACCGACTTCATTCTTTCGGCCGAGATCATGGCGATCGCGCTCAACGAGCTGGAAGGCATGAGCATCGGCATGCAGGCCGCGGCGCTTGCGCTGGTCGGGCTGGCGATCACCGTCGCCGTGTACGGCGTGGTCGGGCTGATCGTGAAGCTCGACGACATCGGCATCCACATGACCGAGCGCGACAACAATGCGGCGCAGTCGTTCGGCCGGGGCCTCGTCCATGTCGTGCCCAAGCTGCTGAAAGCGCTGTCGGTGATCGGCACCGCGGCGATGCTGTGGGTCGGCGGCGGGATCCTGCTCCACGGTCTGGAAGAGCTCGGCGCGCCCGCGATCCCGCACCTCGTGCACGACACCGCGCATTCGATTGCGGTCGCGCTTGGTGGCGGCGGATTCGGTGCAGTGGTCGAATGGATCGCCAACGCGATCGGCGCGTCGATTGCCGGCGCCATCGTCGGCGGCGCGATCGTGCTAGCGCTCAAGCCCTTCCACAAGAAGCCCGCTGCCAGCGACGCGGTCGAGGCGCACTAAGGCGATGAACTGGCTGCTCGTCTTTCTTGGCGGCGGCCTCGGCTCGGTCACCCGCTTCGCCGTCGGCCGCGCGGCGCTCAGCCTGCTCGGTCCGGCGTTCCCGTGGGGCACGCTGGCGGTCAATGTCGTCGGCAGCTTCGCCATCGGGCTCGCGGTCGGCCTATTCGACCTCGCCCAGACCGCGCAGCCCGCACGACTATTCCTGATCACCGGCTTCCTCGGCGGCTTCACCACCTTTTCCGCCTTCAGCCTCGACGCGCTTACGCTGTGGCAACGTGGGGAGCCCGGCCTCGCCGCGCTATACGTCGGCGCGAGCGTGCTCGTCAGCCTCGCGGCCATCGCTGCCGGCCTTGCCTTGGCGCGCTGAGCCCCCATCTCGCGGCCAGCCTACGCGAAGGAGCCGCCATGACCGATTACACCCCGCCCGCCGTCTGGAAGTGGGAAAAGCCCAGCGGCGGCAAGTTCGCTAGCATCAACCGCCCCGTGTCGGGCGCGACCCAGGACGCCGAGCTTCCGCGCGGCGATCACCCGCTCCAGCTCTACAGCCTCGGCACTCCCAACGGGATCAAGGTCACGATCCTGCTCGAGGAGCTGCTCGCCGCGGGCCATGCCGGCGCCGAGTATGACGCCTGGCTGATCGACATTGGCGAGGGCGCGCAGTTCGGATCGGGCTTCGTCGCGCTCAATCCCAATTCGAAGATCCCCGCGCTGCTCGACCTCAGCGATCCCGCCAAGCCGCAGCGCGTGTTCGAAAGCGGCGCGATCCTGCTCTATCTCGCCGAGAAGTTCGGCGCCTTCCTGCCGACCGACCCCGCCGCGCGCACCGCGGCAATGAGCTGGCTGATGTGGCAGATGGGCAGTGCGCCCTTCCTCGGCGGCGGCTTCGGCCACTTCTACGCCTATGCGCCGGTCAAGATCGAATATGCCATCGACCGCTACGCGATGGAGGCGAAGCGCCAGTATGACGTGCTCGACAAGCATTTGGCCGACAACCGCTTCATGGCGGGCGACGACTATAGCATCGCCGACATGGCGATCTGGCCGTGGTACGGCGGCGTCGCCGAAGGCGCGGCCTATGACGGCGCCGCCAAATTCCTGGGGCTCGCCGAGTATCGCCACTTCAATCGCTGGCGCGAGGAAGTCGCCGCCCGGCCCGCCGTCCAGCGAGGCCGCCGCGTCAACCGCAAGACCGACGACAAGAACCCGGGCTTCGTCGCCGAGCGGCACGCGGCAGCGGACCTGGACTAGGGCTTAGTTCTCGTCGCTTGCGAGAACTTTCCAACGACGCTTGCGCGTCGCCGGAACCTTAGTTCTCGTCCCCTCCGAGAACCTTCCAACGACGCTTGCGCGTCGCCGGAACCTTAGTTCTCGTCCCCTCCGAGAACCTTCCAACGACGCTTGCGCGTCGCCGGAACCTTAGTTCTCGTCGCCCATGCGTAGGGCGGCGATGAAGGCTTCCTGCGGGATGCTCACGCTGCCGTATTCGCGCATCTTGAGCTTACCCTTCTTCTGCTTCTCGAGCAGCTTGCGCTTGCGGGTCGCGTCGCCGCCGTAGCATTTGGCGGTGACGTCCTTGCGCATCGCGCTGATCGTTTCGCGGGCGATGACCTTACCGCCGATCGCGGCCTGGATCGGGATCTTGAACAAGTGCCTGGGGATCAGTTCCTTGAGGCGTTCGACCATGCCGCGGCCGCGCGTTTCGGCGGTGCCGCGGTGGACGATCATGCTGAGCGCGTCGACCGGCTCCTCGTTGACGAGGATGCTCATCTTGACGAGGTCGCCCTCGCGGTTGCCGATCTGGTGATAGTCGAAGCTGGCATACCCCTTCGACATCGACTTCAGCCGGTCGTAGAAGTCGAACACCACTTCGTTGAGCGGCAATTCGTAGGTGAGCTGCGCGCGGCCGCCGACGTAGGTGAGATTCTTCTGGATGCCACGGCGGTCCTGGCACAGCTTCAGGATCGGGCCGAGATATTCGTCGGGGACGTAGATCGTCGCTTCGATCCATGGCTCCTCGATGCTCTCGATCCGGTTGACGTCGGGCATGTCGGCGGGATTGTGAAGCTCGATCGTCTGCGCCGGCTCGTTCTTCGAATGGCTGAGCACCATCTTGTACACCACGCTCGGCGCGGTGGTGATGAGGTCTAGGTCGTATTCGCGAGTCAGCCGCTCCTGGATGATCTCCAGGTGGAGCAGGCCGAGGAAACCGCAGCGGAAGCCGAAGCCGAGCGCCGCGCTGCTTTCGGTCTCGAAGCTGAAGCTGGCGTCGTTGAGGCGCAGCTTGCTGATGCTTTCGCGCAGTTTTTCGAAGTCGGCCGCGTCGACCGGGAAGAGGCCGCAGAACACGACCGGCTGAACTTCCTTGAAGCCCGGCAGTGCTTCGGCGGCGGGCCGCTTGGCATCGGTGATGGTGTCGCCGACGCGGGTCTGTGCGACTTCCTTGATCTGCGCGGTGATGATCCCGATCTCGCCGGGACCGAGCTCGGGCAGGATTTCCAGCTTCGGGCGCATGCAGCCGACGCGGTCGATCAGGTGGCGCGTGCCCGCGGCCATGAACTTGATTTCCTGGCCCTTCTTGATGACGCCGTCGATGACGCGGATCAGGATGACGACGCCGAGGTAGGGGTCGTACCAGCTGTCGACCAGCATCGCTTTCAGCGGCGCGTCGCGGTCGCCCGTGGGGGCGGGGATGCGCTCGATCACCGCGTCGAGCACTTCCTCGATGCCGATCCCGCTCTTGGCCGAGGTCATCACCGCGTTCGACGCGTCGAGCCCGATCACTTCTTCGATCTCGGCGCGGACCTTTTCGGGCTCGGCGGCGGGAAGGTCGATCTTGTTGATGACGGGCACGATCTCATGGTCGTGTTCGATCGACTGGTAGACGTTCGCGAGTGTCTGCGCCTCGACGCCCTGCGCCGCATCGACGACCAGCAGCGCGCCTTCGCACGCGGCGAGGCTGCGGCTGACTTCGTAAGCGAAGTCGACGTGGCCCGGCGTGTCCATCAGGTTGAGCTGATAGCCCTTCCATTCCAGCCGCACCGTCTGCGCCTTGATGGTGATCCCGCGTTCCTGCTCGATCTCCATATTGTCGAGCACCTGGCTCGTCATCTCGCGCGCGGTCAGGCCGCCGGTCGTCTGGATCAGCCGATCGGCGAGCGTCGACTTGCCATGGTCGATGTGCGCGATGATCGAGAAATTGCGGATTTTGGAAAGGTCAGTCATCGCGCCGCCCGCTAGCAGAGCAAAGTTGCGCTGTCATCGGCGACGCGCCGGAACGTTTCGGGAGTTAAACCGTCATGCCCGCAACAGGGAGACGGCAAATGGAACGAGTGCGGCGGATCGAAACGTGGGCGCGGCTGGGCTATGCGGCGCGGGGACTGGTGTACATCCTGCTCGGCTGGATCGCACTGTCGACCGGCAAGGCGCTGTCGACCGGAGAGACGGTAAAGGCGATCGAGGATCTGCCGCTGGGGTCGGCATTGCTCGCGCTCGTGGCGGTCGGCCTGTTCGGCTACGGCCTCTACAAGATTTACGCCGCGATCATGGACCTCGACTGCAAGGGCGACGACGCGAAGGGTCGTGCGCGCCGCGCGTTCAGTGCGATCGGCGGCATCGGTTACTGGATCCTCAGCTTCATCGCGGTGCGCGCGCTGACGAGCACCGGCACCACGAGCGGTGAGGACGGTCAGGCGACCGGTTCGACCGGGACGCAGCAGCAGGCGGCCGAGCAGGTGTCGCAGGCGACCGGCGGCGACACTCTGCTGGTGCTGATCGGCATCATCGTGCTGGGCGTTGCGGGGGCGCAGGCGATTGTCGCCTACAAGGCCAAGTTCATGGACGGGATGGCGGGCGCGCCGTCGATCATGAAGCCGGCGGGCCAGGTCGGCTATGCAGCGCGGGCGCTGGTGATCGGCATTGTTGGCTGGTCAATCGTCAAGGCGGGCATGGATCACGAGCGGATGCGCGGGTCGGGCGATGCGCTGGCGCTGCTCCGCAACCAGAGTGAGACCCTGTTCCAGCTGGTCGCGGTCGGGCTGATCCTGTTCGGCTTCGTCAGCCTGCTGATCGCGCGCTATCGCACCATCGCCAACGACGACCTCGTCGCACGGCTTAAGGGCAAGGTGGCCGAGCACCGCCACTGAGCCCCCGTTGGTCGACCGGGTCCGACCGTTGGTCGAAGCCGGTTGCGTAGCGCCACTTTCTCCCTAGTCTCCCCGCCCGATCATAGGGGAGTTATTTCATGACGTTGACCGCCCGCCGCCTGTCGCTGCTGCTTGCCAGCGCGTCGCTGCTTGCCGCCTGCCAGACTACGCCGACCACCACTGACATCGCCTCCGCACCGCCGGCCGCTCCGGCCGAGGCGCTTCAGGCCGAGCCGGTGCCCGTCACCGAGTTGGCGAGCGCGGTCACCATCCCGCACCAGCGCTTCGTGCTCGACAACGGCCTGACCGTCATCGTCCATGAAGATCGCAAGGCGCCGGTCGTCGGCGTCGCCATGTGGTACAACGTCGGCGCCAAGGACGAGCCCAAGGGCAAGACCGGCTTCGCGCATTTGTTCGAGCATCTGATGTTCAACGGCAGCGAGAACCTGCCGGGCGACTTCTTCGAATATCTGCAGCAGATCGGCGCGACCGATTACAACGGCACCACCAACAGCGATCGCACCAATTACTTCCAGACGGTCCCGCGCGGCGCGCTCGACCGGGCGCTGTTCATGGAAAGCGACCGCATGGGTCACCTGCTCGGCGCGGTGACGCAGGGCAACTTGGATAACCAGCGCGGCGTCGTGCAGAACGAGAAGCGCCAGGGCGACAATCGTCCGGGCGGCCTCGTCTTCTACGAAGTGCTCAAGAACGTCTTCCCGGATGGCCACCCGTATCAGCACTCGACGATCGGCTCGATGGCCGACCTCGACGCCGCCAGCCTGGCCGACGTCGGCAAGTGGTTCACCGACAAGTACGGCCCGAACAATGCGGTGCTGGTACTGGCCGGCGACCTGAACGCCGCCGAAGCGCGCCCGCTGGTGCAGAAGTACTTCGGATCGATCCCGCGCGGCCCGGTCAACAATCCGGCGCAGGCCGCGGTGCCGGTGCTTGCCGCGCCCAAGTCGATGGTGATGAAGGACAATGTCGCCGCGGTGCAGGTGTCGCGCTGGTGGCCGGCGCCGGGCCTGCTCGACCCGCGTCTTGCCGCGCTCGACGTCGGCGGATCGGTGCTCGGCGGTCTCGCCAGCTCGCGCCTCGACGAAGTGCTGGTCCGCAATGAAAAGATCGCGACGGGTGTCCAGGCCGGTCTTTACGCCTTCCAGCGCGTCGGCATCTTCAACGTCCAGGCGACGGTGAAGCCGGGCGTCGATCCGGCGCTGGTCGAGCGTCGCCTGGATGAACTGGTCGCCGAATATATCGCCAATGGCCCGACCGAAGAGGAAGTCCGTCGTGCCGCGCTGAGCGAAGTCGGCGGCAAGATCCGCGGGCTCGAGCAGGTCGGCGGCTTTGGCGGCAAGGCCGTGACGCTGGCCGAAGGTCAGACCTTCGCCGGCGACAGCGACTGGTACGCCAAGAACCTCGCCACCTATGCCGCGATCACGCCGGCGGCGGTGACGACCGCGATGCGCGAATATCTGTCGAAGCCGGCCTTCTCGCTGCGCCTCGAACCCGGCCAGCGCGCGCCTTACCAGGAAGCGGCGTCGGTCGGCGGCAAGGCGGCCAAGCTCAACAAGGATGCGACCGCGGCACGCCCCGGTCCCAAGCGCGAAGTGCCGCCGGTCGGCACGCTGTCAGGCCTCGACTTCCCGGATGTCACCAAGGCGACGCTGTCGAACGGGATCGAGATCCAATACGCGCAGCGCAACGCCGTTCCGGTGACGCAGATGGCGCTGTCGTTCGACGCCGGCGAAGCTGCCGATGTCGCCAACGGTCGCGGCCTGCAGTCGATGGTCATGACCATGCTCGACGAAGGCACCACCAGTCTGTCGTCGCAGAAGGTGGCCGAAGCCAAGGAAAGCCTTGGCGTCGAGATCGAGGCGGGCAGTTCGCTCGATCGTTCGACCGTCAGCATGTCGGCGCTGAGTGCCAACCTCGGCCCGTCGCTCGCGCTGATGGGTGACATCGTCAAGAATCCGGCGTTCGATCCGGCCGAGCTGGAGCGCGTCCGCACCCAGCGCCTGACCGCGATCAAGCAGGTGCAGAAGGACCCCAACGGTATCGGCCAGCGCGTGCTGCCGGCGCTGCTTTATGGTCCCAACCACCCGTATGCGGTGATCGCGGGCGGTGACGAAGCGGCGATCAGCCGTTTCAGCCGCGCCGATCTGGTCGCGTTCAAGGACGGCTGGCTCCGTCCCGACCGCGCCAAGATCTTCGTCGTGTCGGATCGTCCGCTGTCGGAAATCCAGCCGCTGATCGAGGCCGAGTTCGGGCGCTGGGCAACCCCGACCGTCCCCGCGGGCGTGAAGAACTTCACCGCGCCGCCGGCACGGCCGTCCCAGGCACGCATCGTGCTCGTCAACCGTCCGGACTCGCCGCAGTCGGTGATTCTGGGCGGGCAGCTGACCCCGGCCGACCCGCGCAACAACATCGAAGCGCTGACCAGCGCGAACGATGTGCTGGGCGGCAACTTCCTCAGCCGCATCAACATGGACCTGCGCGAATCGAAGGGCTGGTCCTACGGCGTGCGCGGTTCGGCGCAGCTGAGCGAGAAGTCGGTGCCCTACTTCATCTCGGCACCGGTTCAGGCCGACCGCACGGGCGACTCGCTGGTTGCGCTCAACGAGCAGATCGGCGGCTTCCTTGGCAACAAGGGCGTCACCGGGCCGGAACTGACCCGCACCATCGCCAACCGGATCAATATGCTTCCGGGTCAGTATGAGACGTCGGAAGCGGTGCTCGGCGCGATGATGTCGAACGACCTGTTCGGTCGTCCGCTCGACTATCAGGAAAGCCTGGCCGCCAAGTATCGCGGCTACACCGCGGCGAGCCTCGACCAGGCGATCCGCGGCGCGGTCGATCCCAAGGGCTTCGTCTGGGTCGTGGTCGGTGACGCCGCCAAGGTGAAGCCGCAGCTCGACAAGCTGGGCCTGCCGGTCGAAGTGATCCAGCCGCGCTAAGGCGCCAGGCCGGACGCAAACAGGAACGGCGCGGGGAGCGATCCTCGCGCCGTTTCCTTTTGGCCTTTTCCTATTCGCCCTGACGCAGGATCAGGCGGGCGACCGAGATCGTCTGGACGACGAAAATGGTGATCATGATGGCGGCGACCACGCCGACGAAAATGTCGAAGCCATTGAACAGCGGCGGGGTGGTGTCGCGCCCGAGCACGAACATCAGGACGGTCATCGCGATCAGCAGCAGCCGAAGCTCGGTCGGCCCCGCGGCGACGTAGGACAAGCGAAGCTCGCCGATGATCCGCGCCGACAGGAAGGCGTGGATCGACAGCAGATAATAGCCGGCGAGCGCGAGCAACGCGACGTCGAGCCGGACGAACGGGCTGATCCCGAGGCCGCCAACGATCATCAAATTGCCGAGGCCGTCGGCGCTATGGTCGATGAAATAGCCGAAGCGCGGTCGCTCGATCGAGCGGAAGCGCGCGAGGCTGCCGTCGAGCGAATCGCCGAACCAGTGAACGAAGAAGCCCGCGATCGCGAGGCCGAGCCAGCCGATATCGACTGTGCTGAGGCCATAGCCGACGAACACCATTGCCGCGCCGACGAGGCCGAGCGACGTGAGCTGGTCGGGCGTCACCCACGCCGGCAAGCGGGCGCAAAGCCAGGTCAGCAGCCGCCGCTCGACTCGGGCGACGAGGTTTTCCTGGATTCGGGTGATCGGCTTGACGTCGGGCAGCGGACGGTCCTGGCGGTTGATGGGTCAATCGCCGCCGTGCTGTAATATCAATGTCATTTCAAGTCCGGGGGCTGCCGACCCTCGTGGCATGCCCCATCTTCCGGCCGGGCCGTGCCTCCCCCTTGCCGTAGAGGTGCAGCGCCGCTCCCGGCTCCGCTAGCAGCTCGGCCCAGCGGTCGACGTCGGCTCCGATCAGATTGTCCATCGTCGCGCCGCCCGCGATCAGGCCGGGATCGCCGAGCGGCAATCCGCAGATCGCACGCACATGCTGTTCGAACTGAGAAGTGAACGCGCCTTCGATGGTCCAATGCCCGCTATTGTGGACGCGCGGGGCGATTTCGTTGACCAGCGCGCGCTCGCCGACCGCGAAGAATTCGACCGTCAGCACGCCGACATGGTCGAGGTCGTGGGCAATGGCGATGGCGGTTCGGCGCGCTTCGTCACCAAGCGGCTCGATCCCCTTCGAAGCAGGGACGGTCGAGCGGCGGAGGATGCCGCCTTCGTGGCGATTCTCGATCGGGCCGAACAGCGCGGTGGCGCCATCGGCGGTGCGCGCGACGATCAGGCTGAACTCTGCATCGAAGGCGACGCGTGCCTCGGCAACCGCGGGCTGCCCGCCGATCGACTGCCATGCCGCGTCGGCCTCGCTGGCGTCATGCACCCACGCCTGCCCCTTGCCGTCATAGCCGAGCCGGCGGGTCTTGAGCAGGATCGGCGCGCCGAGCGCGTCGAGCGCCGCGCGCACATCCTCGACGCCGTCGATCGTCCGCCACGGCGCGACGCCGGCGCCGATGCGGTCGAGGAAGCGCTTTTCCTCGGCGCGATCCTGCGCGACCGCGAGGCTGGTGGTGCCGGGGCGAAGCTTCGCGCCGAGCACGTCGAGCGGCTCGACCGGGAGATTTTCGAATTCATAGGTGACGACATCGCACGCGTCGCCGAATGCCTTGAGTGCGTCGCGATCGGTGAAGTCCCCGCGTGTGAATTCGGCCGCGACCTCGGCCGCGCAAGGGCGGCGGTGCGGGTCGAAGACGTGGCAGCGATAACCGAGCCGGGCCGCCGCCACCGCCATCATCCGGCCGAGCTGGCCGCCGCCGACGATGCCGATGGTGGAGCCGGGTGGAACCGTCATGCGGGGTCGGTGGGGACCGCGTCGGTCTGTGCCTGCCGCCAGTCGGCAAGGCGCGCGGCGAGCGCTTCGTCGGTGGTCGCCAGCATTGCCGCGGCGAGCAGCGCGGCGTTGACCGCCCCGGCGCGGCCGATCGCCAGCGTGCCGACCGGGATGCCGGCGGGCATCTGCACGATCGACAACAGGCTATCCATTCCGCTCAGCGCCTTGCTTTCGACCGGCACGCCGAGCACCGGGAGCGCGGTCATCGACGCGGCCATGCCGGGCAGGTGCGCCGCGCCGCCCGCGCCGGCGATGATCACCTTGAGCCCGCGGTCCTTCGCGCCCTTGGCATAATCGTAAAGGCGTTGCGGGGTGCGGTGCGCGGAAACGACCTGCGTTTCATGCGCGACGCCGAGCGCATCCAGCGTTTCGGCGGCATGGCGCATCGTTTCCCAATCGGACGTGCTGCCCATGATGATTCCGACGATCGGGTCGGCCATATCCGGTCCTCGGCTGAAGCGGGAAAGTTGCACCGCCGTCTAAAGCGGTGTGGCGCGTGGTGCAATCTGGGACAGGCGGATGAAGCCGATTCCACTTTTTGCCGTATCTGATTTATGCAGCACGTCATTCAGCGGGAAGATTTCATGCACGACGTGGCGCGCGAAGCCTCGGATCCGGCGATGTTGCTCGAAGAGATCGAGCGGCTACGCGGTGACGTCGCGGCGCTCCGCGCACAGGTCGTCGAACTGGAGCAACTCGCCTTCCGCGACCCGCTCGTCCCGCTTGCCAATCGCCGCGGGCTGATGCGCGAACTCGAAGGCATGATCGCGCGCCATCATCGGCACGGAATTCCGGCGGCGATGCTGTTCGTCGATCTCGACGAGCTGAAGCGACTCAACGACCATTTCGGTCATGGCGGCGGCGATGCCGCGCTGATCCACGTCGCGCACAAGCTGCTCGACGGGACTCGAACCAACGATTGCGTCGCGCGGCTGGGCGGGGACGAATTCTGCATCCTGCTCGATCATGCCGACGAAGGCCTGGCGATGGAGATCGCGGGCCGGCTGGTGTCGATGATTGCCGGCGAGGAATGCCTGTACGAAGGCGCGTCGATGCCGCTGTCGGTGGCGATCGGGATGACGACGATCGAGGATGGCGACACGCCGACGACCGTGCTCGCCCGCGCCGACCAAGAAATGTACCGGGTTAAAGCCGCAGCCTAGGACGGCTCGGCCTCAGCGTTCGCTGAGGTAGTAGCGGTCCTTGACCGACAGGTCGTCGCCAAGCTCGTAGACGATCGGCTGGCCGGTCGGAATTTCCAGCCCGACGATATCCGAATCGGCGATGTTCGACAGGTGCTTTTCGAGCGCGCGGAGCGAATTGCCGTGCGCGGCGACGATCACCCGCTCGCCGCGGCGAAGCGCGGGGACGATCTCCGCCTCGTAATAAGGCAGGACGCGCGCGATGGTGTCCTTGAGGCTTTCGGTATTCGGCACCACGATCCCGGCATAGCGACGGTCCGACGCCAGCGCATAGGGACTGTCGAGGTCGAGCGGCGGCGGCGGAATGTCGAACGAACGGCGCCAGATCTTGACCTGTTCCTCACCCACCTTGGCAATCGTCTCGGCCTTGTTGAGGCCGGTGAGCCCGCCATAGTGGCGCTCGTTGAGCCGCCAGTCCTTGTTTACCGGCAGCCAAAGCCGCTGCATTTCCTCCAGCACGAAGTTGAGCGTGCGGATCGCGCGGGTCTGGAGCGAGGTGAAGCAGCGATCGAGATCGAGCCCCTTCTCCTTGAGCAGCACGCCGGCGGCGCGCGCCTCGGCGACGCCCTGCTCGGTAAGGTCGACGTCCCACCATCCGGTGAAGCGGTTTTCCAAATTCCACTGCGACTGGCCGTGGCGGAGCAGGACGAGCGTCGGCATCAGCGCTTGGCCCGGTTGGCTTCGGCCTCGATCACGTCGGGCAGGATCGCGTGGAGCGCGTCGAGGCAGGCGCCGGCGAGATACTTCGAACGCTCCGGCGACCAGCCGTACAGCTCGTCGGGCAGGTCGTCATTGTCCTTGAACGGCATCTCCAGCGTCATCGAGCAACAGCCGAAGCGCTCGGCGAGCTGGGTCGTCGACATGGTCATGTTGGCCTCGCCCGGCTTGGCGATTTCATAGCCCTGCCGGGTCTGGAAATCGGGCGAGATGCGCTCGAGCGTGTCGCTGTACAGCTTGAACAGGTTCGACTGGCGATCGGTCAGCGAGGGGATGCCCTCGAACCCGGCGAGGAAGTTGGCGGGGATCGCCTCGTCACCGTGGATGTCCATCGCAAAGGCGGGTGGATCCTGATCCATCGCATTGCGGACGCAGAGCACTTCGGGACTCTTTTCGGCGGTCGGGGTTGCCCACTCGCGGTTGAGGTTGGTGCCGACCGCGTTGGTGCGAAGGTGACCGCGCTGCGACCCGTCGGGATTCATGTTGGGAACGACGTGGAAGGTGCAGTCGCGGCGAAGGACGCGCGCGATGGGATCGTCGGGGTCGGTCAGCTTTTCGAGCGCGCCTTCCATCCACCATTCGGCCATCGATTCGCCCGGATGCTGGCGCGCGTAGAGCCACACGGTCAGGTCGCCCTCGCCGATCGTCAGGCAGTCGATGTCCTGCCCGTCGAGGCTTTTGCCAAGGCTGCGATATTCCACGCCGGGAAGCGCGGCGACGGTCGACACCAAATCATGGTGACGCTCCATCGAATAAGGCGCGAAGTAGGCGAGCCAGACGAGGTCGGATTCGGGCGTGAAGCGGATCGTGAGGACGCCATCGTCATAGCTGGTGCCGGGAATCTGCGTCCAATCCTCGCGGTCGATCGACACGCGCGCCTTGTAGCCGGGCCAGCCGCCCGGATAGGCCGACGCGCCGCAATTGGTGATGCGCAGCGTGACTTCGCGGCCACCGGCGCCGGCGAGGCGGAAGTGGAACCATTGGAAGAAGTCGCTTTGGTGATCCTTGACGATTTCAAGGTCGATGCGGTCGCCCTGTGCCTCGACGACGCGGATGTTGCCGGCGTCGAATGCGCTCGAAATCGTGATGGCCATGAGGATCCTGTTGCGGTCGAGAATGGATAGGTGGGCGCCTGATAGTGCGGTGCCGGTCGATGGGCAAACCCCGCGTTTCGACGAACGGCGGTCGGGGCGCTGGTCGCGGGCGCACCGGTCCGATACGCCGGACGCCGAACCACCATTCGAAAGCCGATCCCCCATGCGCGTTTCCGCCCTGCTTCTTGCCGGCCTTGCCTTCCTGTCCCCGCTGCCGCTGGCGGCGCAGGCCGTTTCCGACGTCCACGCCGCCCAGCGCGTCCGCGCCGACATCGAGTTCCTCGCCGCCGATTCGCTCGAGGGGCGCGACACGGGATCACGCGGCTATTTGATCGCCGCCGACTATGTCGCCGCGCAGTTCCGCGCGATCGGGCTGGTCCCGGCGGGCGACAATGGCACCTGGTTCCAGCAGGTGCCGTTCCGCCGCGCCTCGTTCGCGCAGCCGCCCGTCGCCGCGCTGACGATCGGCGGTCGCCGCCTGGCCCTGACCGCGGGCAAGGATTTTTCGATGCGGCCGAACGCGACGGTCAAGGCGATCAACAGCAGCGCTGGCTTCGTGTTCGTCGGGCGCGGGTTGCGCGACGCGCGCTACGGCATCGACGACTATCGCGGGCTGGACGTGCGCGGAAAGGTCGTCGTCGCGCTATCGGGAACGCCCGCCGGCCTGCCGAGCGAAGTCGACGCGCACCTCGGCGCGACCAAGGTCGACACCGCCGCCGCCGCGGGCGCGGTCGGCTTCATCGAAATCCCCGCGCGCTATTCGGGCAATAGCGGGGCGATCCGCAGCGCCGGTCGTCCGCTGATCGACTGGATCGACAAGTCGGGCCGCGCCGGGTCGACCGCGCCCGCCATGCTGCTGCGCATGGGCGTATCGAAGGACATTGCCGAGAAGCTGTTCGAAGGCGCGCCGAAGTCGCTGTCGGCGGTGCAGGCCGAGAGCCGCGGCAAGACCGCGCCGCGCGGTTTCGCGCTTCGCCCGACGATCCAGGTGCAGGCGACCTCGACGTGGGAGGAATTCACCAGCCCAGAAGTGATCGGCAAGCTGCCCGGGTCGGACGCCGCACTGTCGCGCGAGCATGTCGTGCTGATGGGTCACCTCGACCACCTCGGTGTGAAGGCCGATGCCAAGCCCGGCGAAGACCGCATCTACAATGGCGCGCTCGACAATGCCGCCGGGGTGGCGACGCTGCTGGAGGCCGCGCGCAAGTTCGCCGCGCAGCCGGTGCGGCCCAAGCGCTCGCTGCTGTTCATCGCCAACACCGGCGAGGAACGCGGGCTGCTCGGCGCCGATTATTACGCGGAATATCCGACCGTGCCGAAGGCGAGCATCGTTGGGCTCGTCGACCTCGACATGCCGCTGCTGCTCTACCCGTTCACCGACGTCACCGCGTTCGGCGCGGACCATTCGACGATCGGCGCGACGGTGGTCGCGGCAGGCCGCACGATGGGCGTGTCGGTCAGCCCCGACCCGATGCCCGAGGAAGCGATCTTCACCCGGTCCGACCATTATATGTTCGTGAAGCGCGGGGTGCCCGCGGTGCTGTTGATGACCGGCCATGCCAATGGCGGGAAGGCGAAGTGGGACGCCTATCTCAACAAGACCTACCATTCGCTCGGCGACGACCTCAGCCAGAAGATCGATTGGGACGCGGGCGCGCGCTATGCCGACCTCAATTACCGAATCGCGCGCGGGATGGCCGATGCGCCGCAGCGGCCGATGTGGCTGCAGGGCGATTACTTCGGCGATCTGTTCGATCCCAGGGGGCCGCGCGCTCCGGCGACCGCCCCCCGCCGTCCTTGACTTGTCCCGGCGCTCGCCATAGGGGGAGCGCCGGTTTTCCAAACCTCCGACATAACCAGATTTAACGAAGGCAGGCGTCCCGGCCATGAAGATTCGCAATTCACTGAAGTCGCTGAAGTCGCGTCACCGCGACTGCCGGGTGATTCGCCGCCGCGGCCGCACCTACGTCATCAACAAGACGAATCGTCGCTTCAAGGCTCGCCAGGGCTAATCAAGCCTTCCGACGGGTTGCACGAACCCCGCTCGATCGCTCGGGCGGGGCTTTTTGCGTATCTCAAGCGTTTGGATTATAGGCGTAAATACCGCCGACCTAACGGTTTGTCGCTCGTCGCGCTCGTTTCATCCTTCGTTCAGGAGGGCGCGTGTAGAGCGGTAGGCTAGGAGTGAAGATGATGACACGCACAGTGAAGATCGTACTGATGGTTGCCGGCGTGGCGCTCGCCGCCGGGGCGGCCTCGGCTGCCTTCGCCGATCCGGGTCAGAACAAGTCGACGCCAAGCAGCTGGAATTACGAGATCAAGGACGGCAAGCGCGTCCCCAAGGCCGCGCGGCAGTCGAACGCCGACGGCAGCTGGCGCGAGGAAAGCCGCAAGGGCGCCTGCGTCACCGTCAAGGAACGCACCCCGTCGGGCGAATATAAGGAAGTCCGTCGCTGCGACTGACGCCTCATGCGTCGCTGTTGACCAGATTGACTTCGTCGAGCCCGGTGCCGCCCTCGGTGCCGGGCTTTATCGTGCACGGCGGAAGGTCGAACTGCGCGTTATCCTTGCACGGGCGGACCTGCACCGTGTCATTAGCGCCGATGAACAGCGCCCATTGCCGCTTGTCCGAACAGGTGGCCGTCCACATGTCCATGTCCTTGTAGCGAGTCGAAAACCCGCTCGTCACGAGTTGCGGGCAGGACAGGCCCTGCCCTGAGATCGCGCGCTTCAGTGCGATCGTACGGTTAAGGTCAGAGAGTTCGAACAATTGTTTCTGCGCTGCGCTGCGGACCACGATGTCCTTGGCGGGCGGTGGGGCGGCGGCTTCCTGCTGGCACGCGGCAAGGGCGGTCAGGGCAAGCAGCGAAATCGTCGCGCGGATCATGCGTCTCTCCTTGGGCGTCAGGCGCCGGTGCGCCGACGCTGTAACAACGCCGCCGCCGCGCCGGGGTTCACTCCGTCGGTCAGCGCGACGAAGATGGTGTCGTCGCCAGCGATCGTGCCTGCGACTTCGTCGAGCCCCGCCGCGTCGAGCGCGTTGGCGACCAGGTTCGCCGATCCGGGGGGTGTCCTGAGCACCAGCATGTGGCCAGACACCAGGATCGAATCGACCCATTCGGCCAGCAGCCGGTCGAGTTTCGCCGCGGCGAACCCCGGTTCGACGTCGCCCGGAAGGACATAGCGGATCGAGCCTTCGCGCTTCAGCTTGACCGCGCCAAGCTCGAGCAAATCGCGGCTGACGGTCGCCTGCGTCGCCTCGATCCCCGCGAGCGACAGGCGCGCGACGACTTCCTCCTGGCTGCCGACCCGGTGCGACTGAAGCCAGTCGGCGATCATTCGCTGGCGCTGCGCCTTGGTCGTCACGGCGCGGTCTCGGCGACCATCGTGCCGATGCCTTCGTCGGTGAACAGCTCGACCAGGATCGCGTGCTCGGCGCGGCCGTCGATCATGTGCGCGCTTCCCACGCTGCCCTCGACCGCCTCGGCGCAGGCCTGAAGCTTGGGGATCATGCCGCCAGTGACCGATTCGTCGTCGATCCGCCGCCGCGCCTCACCCGCGGTCAGCCGCTGGACCAGCGTCGAAGGATCGGCCGGGTCTTCGAGCAGGCCGATCGTGCTGGTGAGGTAAATCAATTTCTCCGCGCCCATCGCGACCGCGATCGCGCGCGCGGCGTCGTCGGCGTTGATGTTGTAGGGCTGGCCCGTCGTGTCGGCGCCGACGGTCGAAACGACCGGGATCAGCCCGTCGTCGTGGAAGTCGTGGAGCAGCGCGCCGCGCACCTTGCTGACCCGCCCGACAAATCCCAGCTTCGGGTCGATCGGCTCGACCTCCAGCAGGCGGCCGTCCTCGCCCGCGACGCCGATCGCGACCGGCTCCAGCGCGTTGATCGCGGCAACGAGGTCGCGGTTGGTCTTGCCGACCAGCACCATGCGGACGATGTCGAGGCTGGCGGCGTCGGTGACGCGCAGCCCGTCGATCCGGGTCACCGCAATCCCGGCCTGCGCCATCATCGTGTCGATCTGCGGACCGCCGCCGTGGACCAGCACCGGGCGGATCCCGACCGAGTGGAGCAGCAGAATGTCCTTGGCGAGGCTGCGCATCAGCGCCGGATCGGTCATCGGCACGCCGCCGACCTTCACCACGATCGTCTTGCCGGTGAAGCTGCGGATATAGGGCAGCGCCTGGATGAGGATCCCGGCGGTTTCATTGGGTGCCATCATGACGTCGCTGCATTTTCCTTGATATATCCGGGCCCTAGGTCGACCGACACGGCGCGGCCCACGCCGTCGCCGATGCCCAGGTCGATCAGGATGTCGATCTCCTCGCCGGTCATGTGGTCGCGGACCGCCGCGCTGTCGTGCGCGATCTCTACCCCGCCGCGCGCGACCTCGACGCCGCCGTAGCTGACCGCCGACGCGTCGGTCGAAAACTCGACCCCGCACGATCCCGCTTCCGCCAGCAGGCGGCCCCAATAAGCGTCGGCGCCGTACCAGCTGCACTTGATCAGCTGATTGTTGCCGATCGACCGCGCGACTTTCCGCGCCTCCGCATTGCTGGCGGCGCCGGTGACGCGGACGACGACCAGCTTGGTCATCCCTTCGGCATCGCGCGCCATCATCAGCATCAGTTCTTCGCACACCTGCCGAACGTCGTCTTCGAACTGGTCGAGGTCGATGGGACGCCCCTTGCGGCCGCTGGCGAATAGCATGACGGTATCGTTGGTCGAGGTCGCGCCGTCGGTAATGAGCTCATTGAAGGTCGCGTCGGTTGCGCGCTGCAGGATCGGGCGAAGCTCGTCGGGCGCCACCGCCGCATCGGTGGTCAGGAATGCCAGCATCGTCGCCATGTTCGGCGCGAGCATGCCGCAGCCCTTGGCCATTCCCCCGACCGAATAGCCATCGCGCTTGACCGAAGCCTCCTTCGGCCGCGTGTCGGTGGTCAGGATGCCCTTGGCGGCGTCGCGATGCCCGTCGCGGCTGAGCGTGTCGGCAAGGATCGGGATCGCGGTCAGGATCTTGCGCATCGGCAGGCGGAACCCGATCAGCCCGGTCGAGCAGACGAGCATGTCCTGCGATGCGCAGCCGACCGCTTCCGCCGCCGCGTCGCACATCGCTTCGGAATCGGCGCGGCCCTTTGCGCCGGTCCCGGCGTTGGCGTTGCCGCTGTTGACGATCACACCCGATGCCATGCCGCCCGACCCCTGCAATCGTTCGAGACTGGCCTCGACCGGGGGCGCGCGGAATCTGTTCTGGGTGAACACCGCCGCGGCGGGGACGGGCTCGCCGTCGTCGGTCGCCAGCAGGCTGACGTCGCGGCGCGACGCCTTGATGCCCGCCGCCACGCCCGAGGCGACGAAACCCTCGGCCAAAGTCACGCTCATGGAAACACTCCGATGTTGGACAAGCCCGCGCCTTCGTCGAGGCCGAGCATGAGGTTGGCGCACTGGATCATCTGACCCGCCGCGCCCTTGCCGAGATTGTCGATCGCGGCGAGCGCGACGACCGTCCCGGTGCGCTCGTCGTACCGCGCGCTGAGGAAGGCGGCGTTCGATCCGGTCGCCCACTTGGTTTCGGGCAAGGCCTCGCCGACATGGACGAAGCGTTCGCCCGCCCAGGCATCGCGCAGGATCGCAAGCGGATCGCACGGCGCGGTCGCCTTGGCGTAGCAGGTCGCGAGGATGCCGCGGCTGGTGGGTAGCAGGTGCGGGGTGAACAGCACTTGCGCGCCGGTCATCATTTCGATCTCGGCGGTGTGGCGGTGGCGGGTCAGGCCGTAGGCGCGGAAGCTGCCGTCGACGGTGCAGAAATGCGTGCCCGCGTTGGCCGAGCGGCCCGCGCCGCTGACGCCCGACGCGGCATCGACGACGATGCCCTCTTTTTCGATCACGCCCGCTTCGACCAGCGGGCGAAGCGCCAGGCTGGCCGCGGTGGGGTAGCATCCGGGCGCGGCGACGCGAGACGCGGCAGCGATGGCGTCGCGGCGGACCTCGGGCAGACCGTAGACGAAGCTGTCGAGCAGGTCGGGCCGCTGGTGCGGCTCGCCATACCAGCGTTCATAGTCTTCGGCGGTGTCGAGGCGGAAGTCGGCGCCGAGATCGACGATCTTCGCTCCGCTGCCGATCATCTCGTCGGCGAGCGCCTGGCTCTCGCCGTGCGGGAGGGCGGCGAAGATGAGATCGCTGCCGTCGAGCAGCTTGGGGTCCCACGCGTCGAATGCGCGGTTGGCGTAGGCGAGCGACAGGTGCGGGTGGAGACTGGCGACCGGCTGGCCCGCGTTCGAATTCGCGAAGGCGGCGCCGACCTGCAACGAGGAGTGCGCGGCGATCAGGCGCAGCAGTTCGCCGCCGACATAGCCAGAGGCACCAAGGATCGAGACGGTCTTCATTTCGCCGTCCATGCAAGAAACTGTATTTTTATGCAACCGCGCGTTCGCGGGCCATTCGCTCATATTCGGCGGCGAGATCGCGCAGCGCCTGCGCGATCACCGGGTCGTCGGCTTTTTCCGCCATCGAACGGAGCGTCTTGGCATCGGGACGAGGGGCGGCAATCGACATGGCGGATCAATGATCGGACGCGCCTTTGGTTGCCTAGTCGCGATAGTCGATCCGCACCTTGGCCGCAGCAGAAGTGGCGCGCGCGACTGCCTTCTCCAGATCCACATCGCGCGCCAGCGCGACGCCCATCCGCCGGCCGGGAAGCGTTTCGGGCTTGGCGAACAGCCGCACGTCGACGGGCATGTCGGCGGCGCCGTCGCCCAGGGCTTCGGCCACCCCGGCAAAGGAAAAGGACGAGCAGGCGCGATCCGCGAGGATGACTGCCGAGGCCGCAGCGCCGGCCAGTTCGATCGCAGGGATCGGCAGGCCGAGGATCGCGCGGACATGAAGCGCGAATTCGTCGGGCGACTGGCCGATCAGCGTGACCATGCCGGTGTCGTGCGGGCGCGGGCTGAGTTCGGAGAAGATGGCGCGACCCCCGGCGACGAAGAATTCGACCCCGAACAGGCCGTGCCCGCCGAGCGCCTCGACGATGGTGCGCGCCTGCTCCTGAGCCGACGCCATCACTTCCGGGTCGATCGCGGCAGGCTGCCAGCTGGTGCGGTAGTCGCCGCCTTCCTGCACGTGGCCGATCGGCGGGCAGAACAGGATGCCGTCCCTGGTCGAGACGGTCAGCAACGTGATTTCCTGGTCGAAGGCGATGAACTCCTCGACGATCACCCGCGCACGGTCGCCGCGCATGTTGGCGACGGCATAGTCGAAGGCGGTGCCAAGCTCCTCGACGGTGCGGGCGACGCTCTGCCCCTTCCCGCTCGACGACATCACCGGCTTGACCACGGCGGGCAGGCCGACGTCGGCGGCCATCGCCTCCTCGCGGGTTTCGGCGAAAATGTAGCGCGAGGTCGTCAGGCCCAGTTCGCGCGCGGCGAATTCGCGGATGCCGTCGCGGTTCATCGTCAACTGGACCGCGCGCGCCGACGGGACGATGTGCCAGCCTTCCTGCTCGAGCTCACCGAGCATTGCGGTGTCGATCGCCTCGATCTCTGGCACGATGTGGTCGGGGCGATGCTTTTCGACTGCGGCGCGGATCGCGGCGCCGTCGAGCATGGGGAAGACCTCGAACGCGTCGGCGACCTGCATCGCGGGGGCGTTGGCGTAGCGGTCGCAAGCGATGACGCGGCAGCCGAGCCGCTTGGCGGCGATTGCCACCTCGCGTCCCAATTCGCCCGCTCCGAGCAGCATGATGGTGGCTAGATACATGGGCCGAAGCTTTAGCGGGGTTGCGCATGAATGGGGAGGCGGCAATGTTCGGCCGCGACCCGTCCTCCAGTAACGAAGGCCCTGCCCATGCGCCGACTTGCAACGCTTGCCATCCTGCCGATCGCGGCGACGCTGATGGGCCAGGCCGCGCCCTCCGCGCCGCCCGCCGCGCCCAAGTCCACGTTCGTCACGCCCGGCGGCGTGGTCGAGGCGGCGCCGGCCGGCGATTGGCGCGAGATTCCCGCGACGGACCTGCTAGTATTCGACCTTGCCGGCGACCGGCGCGTAGTGATGCAATTGGCGCCGACCTTTGCCCCGGTGCACGTCGCCAATCTTCGCGCGCTGGCGAAAGGCGGCTGGTGGGACGGCGCGAAAATCTATCGCGTGCAGGACAATTATGTCGTCCAGTGGGGCAATAACGAAAGCGAGCGATCGCTGCCCGCCGGGGTCGTCGCCAAGCCGCCGGCCGAATATCACCGCGCCTATCGCGGGCTCCGGATCACGCCGACCGGATCGCCCGATGCCTATGCGCCGGCCGCGGGCTTCGTCGACGGGTGGCCGATGGCTTATGATGCCAAGCGCGGCACCGCGAACCTTGCCCATTGCTACGGCATGGTCGGGGTCGGCCGCGACATGGCGCCCGATACGGGCACCGGCGGCGAGCTATACGCGGTGATCGGCCATGCGCCGCGCCACTTAGACCGCAACATCGCGCTGGTCGGGCGGATCGTGTCCGGGTTCGAGGCGATGACCACGCTTCCGCGCGGGACCGAGGCGCTCGGCTTCTACAAGGAGCGCTCGTCGGACGTGCCGATCGTCCGCGCACGCCTTGCTGCCGACATCCCCGCCGCCGAGCGGCCGCGCTTCGAATATCTGTCGGGCGCCTCGTTCGCGGCCTACCTCAACGCACGAAAAAACCGGCGGGACGACTTTTTCATTCGTCCCGCCGGCGGCGTCGATGTCTGCAATGTCAATCCGCCGGTAAGGGCGGTCGCAGCCCGTTAGATCAGGCGGCCCAGGCCGAGTGAATGTCGCGGTTGCGGTGCTGGATGACCGCAGGCGCATTGTGCGAACGCATGCTCGCCTCGGCCAGCGGAAGCGCCGTGGTGCAGAAGGCGCATTCGGCCGACATGCGACCGATCAGCCAGTGCGTGCGGCCGCAACCGGGGCAATGGTTGACCTGATGTTCCCGATAGACGGCGTGATATCCGCGGCCTTTGGGATCATGCGTCATGCGCAAATCTCCGAGCGTAGGGACAGAAGCCATGTGAAGTTCCTTTCGGCGGATTTGAACGACCGAAAGAAGTTTGAGTTGCATGGCCGGAACGACCTGCCCCTGCGCGGGACGCCCCGCATTCGTCGATGTGGCAATCGGGCCACGCCGGCCCAAATCGCTCAGGCGTCGAGTGCGTCGAGCTGAATTGGTTCCGCGAATTCGGCGCCAATCCGTTTGCCCGCGATCCAGCGGACGAGCGCATTCGCGCGCTCGCGGCCAGGCAGGATCAGCCAGATCCGGCTTCCGACTTCGAACTCGCCGTCGGTCTCGGCCATGAAGCCGGTGGTGCTGATGTTGAGGACGCGCGCCTCATTGCCCTCGCTGCCCAATTCGCGGACGCGAGCGTCGAGGTCGACCGGAAGACGCGGGTCGCGTCGGCGGTCGGCAGGGTCCTCGGCATCGGCAATCCGCGCCTTGATCATGACGAAACTCATCTCCACGACGTCACTCCAGCGGTTGCCCGAACCCGATACCCATCCGGCCATCCCGCCACCAGCGCACCTGACCATGAACCGCTTCGCGGTCAAGCAACTGGAGCGTTAGCGGTTCGCCGATATGCGCGTCATCGTCAAATCGGATCATCGCCCCCGAGGACGACCAGTTGACCTGCGTGACATCATGGTCACGCCCCCTCATCCGAAGCGAGCACTTGCCCTGGTCGGCGTCGACCCGCGGCTCGCTGCGATGATCGACCATGCGGCGGACCGCGCGGGGGATCATGGTGCCCTGAAGCTGGAAACGCGTCGTCACGATGGATCCCCTTGGCGCACCACGCGCCCAAGAAGTTCACCATGGATGCCAACTGCTTAAGAAGTGGTTGGCGCGGCCGAAAACTTGTCGGGAGGGCACTTCGCCCTCTGGTCGCCACCGTTCATCACATGTATTGTTGGGTGAGGGTAGCAAGCAGGGGCGCACGGGCTAGAACAGCCGGACCGCGCGAGAGCGAAATTCATAGGGGAACGAGTGATCATGATGCGTTGGAACAAGCTTGTCCTGTTTGCGGGAACGGCGTCGCTGTCGATTTCCGCGATTGCCCAGGTTGCGCCGACCGACCCGATCGCCCCCCTGCCCGCGCCGACGACCGCGGCCCCGGCCGACGTGCCGCCCCCGCCGCCGCCGCCGCCCGTGTGGCAGCCGGCGCAGGTGCAGGCGCTGATCGCCTACATCGGCGGGGTTGGCCGCGAAGGACTGACGCCGGCAGACTATAATCCGGGTGCGCTCGAGGCAGCGCTTCGCGGTGGCGATCCGGTTGCGCTGTCCGCGGCGGCGACATCGTCGTTCAACAAATTGTCGTCCGACATCGCGCTCGGACACGTTCGCGGCGATGCGCGCATCGGTTGGCATATCGTCGACAAGGATATCGACGCGACGCGCCAGCGGATGCTGCTCGACCGTGCGCTGTACGACAACCGCATTGCCGAGGCACTCAACGGCCTGCTGCCCAGCCACCCGCAATACGGCGCGCTTCGCACCGCGCTTCAGGTGACGCCGAAGGATCAGACCGCGAAGGTCAACCGGATCCGCCTCAACATGGACCGCTGGCGCTGGCTGCCGCGCGACCTTGGGCAGAAGTATATCATCGTCAACGTGCCGTCGTTTCACGCGACCCTGGTCGAGAATGGCGCGACCCGCTGGAAGCGCAAGGCGATCGCCGGCGCGATCAAGACGCCGACCCCGCAGCTTAGCGTGATGGCGACCGGCGTGATCCTCAACCCGTCGTGGGAAGTGCCGAAGAGCATCTGGCCCGAAGTGGCGGGCAAGTCGGGCTTCGTCGCGATCAAGGACAAGAACGGCAAATTCGTCCGCTGGAGCCAGCCGCCGGGACCGAGCAACGCGCTCGGCCAGCTCAAGTTCGTGATGTACAATCCGTACAACATCTATCTGCACGACACGAACGCGCGTAGCCGCTTCAACAGTCAGGTACGAGCGCTGAGCCATGGCTGCGTCCGGACCGAAGACGTGCTCGACCTGGCGACCGAACTGCTCGGCGACGATGGCGGCGAATGGACGACCGATCGCATCGCCGACACGCTCGCTTCGAAGAAGTCGAAGCAGGCGAATTTCGTCAAGCCGGTGCCGGTTCACATCGTCTATTTCAGCGCCGCCGCGCTGACCGACGGGACGATCACCGAGTATCAGGACCTCTACAAGCGCGATGCCAAGGTCATCGCCGCACTGCTCGACAACGACGGCAAGGCGCCCGGCGCCGCCCCGGCGAAGAAAGTCGCGTCGAACTAGGGCGCGACGTCAGCGGATACGGAAAGGGCGGCGCCGAGATGATCGGCGCCGCCCTTTTTATGTGGTGGAGGAGAGCGTGCCGGTCAGGCAAGCTTGTCCGCGTAGATCATGCGGCCGCCGCCGAGGCGATGCATGACGTCCCACTGGCTCTTGCGCGAAAAGGCGAAGCAGCCCTGGCTGCGGCCGAGCTTGCCATGCTGCGCGATTACGTCGGGTTCGGCATACCAGGCGTTATGGATGACGATCGCGCGATTCTCGGCATTGTTGTTGGACCAGTCGAGGCCCTTCACCCGCATCGAATGGCCGTATTTGCCTTCATAGGTTTCGCTGGTGATGTAGGTGCCGTTCGAGGTCGCTTCCGACCCCGGCTGGTTCGAGAAGCTGGCGAGGAAGCCGGTGTGGCCAAGGTCCGATCCCTTGCCGTGCGCGACGGCGTGGCTTTCGACCGTCCCGCTGGGAAGGTGGACGACGTGGAACCGCGGCAGATGCGAATGCTGCGCGAAATCGACGATGCCGATGAAATCGCGGTCGCGGATGGAATAAGCGTGGCGCGCAAGCGCGGCCTTGGCGCGCTGAAACAGCGCGGGATCAACACCGACCGGCGCCAGCGGCGCGGACGCGACGGTGGCCGGCAAGAGCGGGCGGACCGGCGGCATTGCCGACGATTGCGGCGTCATCCGGCCAAGCGGCAGGACTTGCGAGGCCGCCGCGCTGGTCAGCAGCAAGCCGCCTGCACCCGCAGCACCCAGACGCAACATTTCCCGACGATTCAAGGACATGAACTACCCCTCCGTTGAGCCCAAGCTTATACGGGAAGAAAGCTTAATCGCCGATAACGATAAGCCAGCAGTTCCAAGGGTTTATCGCGGATCGGCCACGGTTCGTCGTCGGCAGGCCGATTCCGCCTGCGCTTGAATTGCTTGGGAAGCGCTGTTAAGGGGCCGCCTTCCGCTGGGTCCAAAGGGCCGTTTCAGCGAATCATGTTCTTTGCTTGGCGACCCTGGGGCCGGATGTCCTGGCCCGGTTGCCCGGCATGCCCAACCGGTGGGCGATCGAAGGGAGTTGGACGACTTTTTATGCAGATCATCGTTCGCGACAATAATGTCGACCAGGCGCTGCGCGCGCTCAAGAAGAAGCTGCAGCGCGAAGGTGTCTATCGCGAAATGAAGCTGCGTCGTCACTACGAGAAGCCGTCGGAAAAGCGTGCGCGTGAACGTGCCGCCGCGATCCGTCGTGCTCGCAAGCTCGAGCGCAAGCGCGTCGAGCGCGAAGGCGCCCGCTAAGCCCTTCGACGCCTTCCATCGCCGCTCGCGAGGATGATTCCATGTCTGTGACCCAGGTTCCGATTCGCCCGATCGCGCGCGGCTCGATGCTCAAGCTTTGGCTGGGGATCGCGCTGCTAGCGGCGATCGCCCTTGGCGTCGCGATGATGGGCGCGGGTCGGCTGGAAGTGGTCGACGTGCAGACGATCGCGCCGGGCAAGGGTCCCGCGATCGGCGAGCAGGACGGCGTGATCATCGAATATACCGGCCGCAAGGAAGACGGGTCGGTCTTCGATTCGACCGATGGTCGCGGCCCCGCGCCGCTGCTGGTCGGACAGGTCGTTCCCGGCTTCAAGCAGGGCCTGATGCGGATGCAGCAGGGCGGCCGCTACAAGATCAAGATTCCGGGCAAGCTCGCTTACGGTCCGAACCCGCCCCCGGGCAGCCCGTTCAAGCCGAACGAGGACCTGGAATTCGACGTGCACGTCCTGCAGGTCGTCCCCAACGCCGCCGAGCAGGTCGCCGCCGCGCAGGCCGCGCAGGGCCAGCTGCCGCCCCAAGGCCTCTAGAGCGCTTTTAGGCCGGCGGCGCTTCCTGCTTCGGCGGAAGCGCGTCGCCATCGGGCGCCTTGCCCTTCCGCTTCGACAGGTCTTCCAGCGTCGTCTTGATCGTCGCGACGATCGGATCGGCGAGCAGCAGCCCCATGATCCCGAACAGCGCACCGAAGATCAGCTGCGCCGCCAGCACGAGCGCGGGCGCCAGGTCGACGGTCTTCTTCGCGACATAGGGCACGATCAGATAGCCATCGACCGTCTGCACGAACAGATAGGTCGCGATCGCCCAGATGCCCGCGTCGGTCCCGGCCGAGAAGCCGACCGCGACCATCAGCACGCCCGACACCACCGCGCCGATGTTGGGGACGAACGCGAGCAGACCGGTGAGCAGGCCGAGCAGCGCCGCCATCGGCACCCCGCCCCACATCAGCATCAGCCAGGTGCCGACGCCTTCGACGACCATGCCGAGAATCCGGCCCGCCATCAGGCGGCGTAGGACGAAGCCGACGTGGTCGCCGATCTCGTAGAAGCTGGCGCGGCTGCGGATCGGGAGCATCCAGGCGACGCCGCGATCGTAAAGCTTGGGCTCGATCGCGATGAAGATGCCGATGAACAGGATCAGGATGATCGACGAGAGCGCGCCGAACAGGGTGCTGACCGCGCTAGTCAGGCGGCCGACGCCGCCGAGCAGCTGGTTGCCCAGATTGCCGACGCCGCCTTCGGGCATCATCCCGGTGCCCGCCGCCCATTCCATGACCTTGTTGGCCTGCGCCATCACCGTCGTGCGCAACGCCCCGGCCTGTTCAGCCAGCGTCGTCCCCGCGAAATAGAAGGTCCAGGCGAGAAAGCCGAAGCCGACGATGGTCACGATCGCCAGTCGCCAGCCGCGTCCGATCGGAAGCACCCGCCCGAGCAGACGGGTCCCGCCGTCGAGGATGATCGCGAACACCATCCCGCCGATGATCAGCAGGATCGGCTGCGCCAGCCAGATCACCCCGACGATCATCAGCGCGATGCCGAGCCAGATGATCGCCTTGCGCGATTCGGTGCGGGTCAGCGAATCCGAGAAGTCGGCGGGGCCGGGCTTTTCGACATGATGGTGATGCTCATGCGTAGTCGCTTCGGTCATTGGGCTTGGCCTTCCTCGACCGGATGAAGCGAGCGGCCGGCACGGCCCCCGCGAAATGCCTGCAGCCAGGTCAGCGGGTTCAACGTCGTCGTGCCGTCGAGGCTGAAGGTGATAAACTCGGCGCGGCCGCCGATATTCTCGATCGGCACCGGACCGCCGAGCCCGTTGTTGGGCGCGCCGAGCGCATAGCGGCTGTCACTGCTGTGATCGCGGTTGTCGCCCATCAGGAAGACATGGTCGGCCGGTATGCGCGTGGCGGGAAAGTCGTCGCCGGGGCTGCGCCCGTCCTCGATCGTGTCGTAGCTCGCGCCATTGGGAAGCGTTTCGCGCACCAAAGGCAGGCGGCAGTAGCTGCCGCTCGGCGTGTCGACGCGGCGGTCCCAGAAATTGTTGAAGCTGCACGGCGCATTGGCGTCGACGGGCACCATCGCCGGCGGCACGACCTGCGCGCGGACCGGCTTGCCGTTGAGGATCAGACGTCCGCCGCGAACCTCGACGGTGTCGCCGGGAAGACCGATCACGCGCTTGATATAATCCTCATTCTGGCCGGGCGGCGTGACGATGACGATGTCGCCGCGGTCGGGAACGCGGCCAAGCACCCGCCCCTTCATGAAAGGCAAGGTCACCCCCCACGGCTCCGCCGGCCCGCGCAGCACCAGCGTGCGGAAGATGGCGGCGGGATTAGGGATGGTCGGCGAGACGAACGACCAGCCGTAGGGATATTTGCTGACCACCAGCCGATCGCCGGTGAGCAGGGTCGGCATCATCGATTCCGAGGGAATGTAGAAGGGCTTGGCCACGAAGCTGTGGAAGGCGAGTACCGCCAGCAAGACCCAAAACAGCCCCTTCACTTCGCGCCAGATCGCGCTTCCGCGGCTTTCCTTGGCGGGAGGTGCGGCGGTGTCAGTGGAGGGGGGAGCGGCGGCGGCGACCGGCTCGGACGTGTCGGACAATCAGGGCTCCATCTTGCGAGCGGTCAGAATGACGAAGGCCTGCGCCCACGGATGGTCGTCGGTCATCGTCAGATGCACGTCGATGGCGTGGCCCGGCGGGGCCAAGGCGTCAAGCCGGGCCTTGGCGCCACCCGTCAGCGCGAGCGTCGGCGCGCCCGACGGCGCATTGACGACGCCGATGTCCTTCATGAATACCCCGCGCTTGAACCCGGTGCCGACCGCTTTCGAGAAAGCTTCCTTGGCGGCGAACCGCTTGGCCAGCGTTCCCGCGGCGGTGAACGGGCGTCGCTCCGCCTTTGCCCGTTCGACGTCGGTGAAGACGCGAAGCAGGAAGCGCTCGCCGAACCGGTCGACCGACGCCTGGATGCGCTCGATATTGCACAGGTCGCTGCCGATGCCGACGATCATCGAGCGGCATCCATGAGCGCCCGCATTTGCCGGACGCTGTTTTCCAGTCCGACAAAGATCGCCTCCCCGATCAGGAAGTGACCGATGTTGAGTTCGGCGAGTTGCGGAATCGCGGCGATCGGCGCGACATTGTCGAACGTCAGGCCGTGGCCCGCGTGCGGTTCGATCCCGTTCTTCGCGGCCAGCGCGGCGGCGTCGGCAATCCGGCGCAATTCCATCTCCCGTTCGTCGCCCTCGACATGGGCGAAGCGTCCGGTGTGAAACTCGATCACGGGGGCGCCGAGGCGCAAGGCGGCTTCGATCTGACGCGCGTCGGGTTCGATGAACAGCGACACGCGGATGCCCGCATCGGACAGCCGCGCGACATAAGGGCTGAGCATCTCGAACTGCCCCGCAGCGTCGAGACCGCCCTCGGTGGTGCGCTCCTCGCGCTTTTCGGGGACGATGCAGGCGGCGTGCGGTCGATGCGCGAGCGCGATGCCCAGCATTTCCTCGGTCGCTGCCATTTCCAGGTTCAGCGGAAGGTCGATCGACGCCATCAGCCGGTCGATGTCGCCATCGGTGATGTGGCGCCGATCTTCGCGTAAGTGAGCGGTGATCCCGTCGGCCCCGCCAGCCGCCGCGGTCAGTGCGGCATGGACCGGGTCGGGATGCGAACCGCCACGCGCATTCCTGATGGTCGCGACATGGTCGATGTTGACGCCAAGGCGCAGCGGGCGGTTCACGCCGAGCGGCTGCCCGGCTTGATGGCGGGCACGGCCGCGAGTTCGGGCGGCAGGCCGTCGGCGGTGTAGGTGGGGACGTCGATGCGGATCAGCGGGGTAAACGGCACGCCAAGCTCGACCGTGCCGCCCGACCGATCGACCAGCGAGGCGGCGGCGACGACCTTGCCGCCGGCTTCCTCGATCGCGCGGATCGCTTCCTTGCTCGACAGGCCGGTGGTGACGACGTCCTCGACCATCAGCACGCGCTCGCCCGGCTCGAGCGCAAATCCGCGGCGGAGGTAGAACTCGCCCTCGGGCCGCTCGACGAACATCGCGCGCTTGCCCAGCGCGCGGCCCATTTCGTGGCCGATGATCACCCCGCCCATCGCCGGGGAGACGACCGCGTCGACCGACTCCGCAATGTCGCGCGGAAGCTTGGCGGCGAGCGCGGCAGCGAGGCGGGAAGCGCGCTTGGCGTCCATCAACACCCGCGCGCATTGCAGGTAACGCGGGCTGTGCAGCCCCGACGACAGGATGAAGTGACCTTCAAGGAGCGCGTCGGCGTCGCGGAATTCCGCCAAAATCTCGTCGTCGGTCATGCTTGCTCCCACCACTTTCATGCACCGGGATAAGGCCCGCGCGCGCCCCCCGCAATGGCCGCGACGGACCGTGTAGGAAGAGCGCTTGAGGGCAGGGAATGTCCCGCCTATAAGGCCGCGAATTTCATAGGCCCGTCGCGCGCGACGGACTTCGACCAATACGCATCATATCGGGGTGACGATGAACTTTAAGGGATGGATGATCGCCTTGGCCGCCGCCGGGCTTACTCCAGCAGCAGCGGTCGCCCAGGCGCCTGCTCCGGCGCCGACCACGGCCGCGCCAGCCGCGACTCCGGCTGCTCCCCCCGTCGCCGAACCGACCGCCGCCGCGCCAGCGCCCGCGACCGCCGCTCCGGCTGCGACGCCGGCACCCGCCCCGTCGATCGACTTCGCCGCGCCGACCCCCGGCATCGGCGTTCCCGACGGCCGCATGGGCCTTCAGGACCAAGTGACCGCGGTCGGACAGCGCGCCGCCTGGTTCCATGACGGCCCCCTGCTGTGGATGTGCATCGCGATCAGCGTCTTCGTGCTGGTCCTGCTGGCCTACACCATGTTCCGGTTCCGTCGCGGGGCGAACCCGACGCCGTCGCGCACCAGCCACAATGTCGCGCTGGAAGTGGCATGGACGCTGATCCCGGTCGCGATCCTCGTCGCGCTGGCGATCCCGTCGATCCGGCTGATCCGCGCGCAGTACAGTCCGCCGGCCGCCGACGTGACGATCAAGGTCATCGGCAACCAGTGGTACTGGACCTATCAATATCCCGACAACGGCGGGTTCGAAATCGTTTCGAACATGCTGAAGGAACAAAAAGAAGTGAAGGCGGGCGAACGCTTCCGCACCGACGCCGACGGCCCGCCGCTGCTGGCGGTGGACGAGCGGATCGTCATTCCGGTCGGCCGCGTGGTGAAGTTCATCGTCACCTCGAACGACGTGATCCACAGCTTTGCCGTCCCGGCCTTCTGGACCAAGATGGACGCGACCCCGGGCCGCCTCAACGAAACCTGGGTCAAGGTCGATCGTCCGGGCGTCTACTTCGGTCAGTGCAGCGAGCTTTGCGGCGCGCGTCACGGCTACATGCCGATCGCGGTCGAGGTCGTCGACGACGCCACCTTCAATCGCTGGCTGGCATCGAAGGGCGGACAGCCGAGGGGCGCCGCACCGGCGGCAACCCCCGCCGCGGCACCGGCAGCAGCAGCCATTCCGGCTGCGACGCCCGCCGCGACCAACGACAACGACGTCGCCATCGAACAGCCGGCGCTGAACCAAGCCACCCCGGCACAGAATTAAGACAGCGGAAACGAGAAGATCATGAGCACTATTCCCGCCGACGCGCTTCCGCTGAAGGCCCACGACGATGCCGCGCACGCGCATCACGACGCGGACCACAAGCCGGGCTTCTTCGCCCGCTGGTTCATGTCGACCAACCACAAGGACATCGGCACGCTGTACCTGATCTTCGCGATCATCGCGGGGATCATCGGCGGCGCCATTTCGGGCGTGATGCGCGCCGAACTGGCCGAACCGGGCATCCAGATCCTGACCGGCGCCTGGCCGCTCGGTGCGGGCAGCGCCAACTTCGACGAGGCGCTCCACCACTGGAACGTCCTGATCACCGCCCACGGCTTGATCATGGTCTTCTTCATGGTCATGCCCGCGATGATCGGCGGCTTCGGCAACTGGTTCGTTCCGATCATGATCGGCGCGCCCGATATGGCGTTCCCGCGCATGAACAACGTGTCGTTCTGGCTGCTCGTCCCGGCTTTCTTGCTTCTCCTCGGCTCTGCCTTCGTCACCGGCGGCACCGGGCTTGGCGCGGGCACCGGCTGGACCGTCTACGCACCGCTGTCGACCAGCGGATCGTCGGGTCCGGCGGTCGACATGGCGATCTTCTCGCTTCACCTCGCGGGCGCCAGCTCGATCCTGGGTGCGATCAACTTCATCACCACCATCTTCAACATGCGCGCGCCGGGGATGACCCTGCACAAGATGCCGCTGTTCGTGTGGTCGGTGTTGATCACCGCCTTCCTGCTGCTGCTGGCGCTTCCGGTCCTGGCCGGCGCGATCACGATGCTGCTGACCGACCGCAATTTCGGCACGACCTTCTTCGACGCGTCGGGCGGCGGCGATCCTGTGCTTTACCAGCACCTGTTCTGGTTCTTCGGTCACCCCGAAGTGTACATCATGATCCTGCCGGGCTTCGGCATCGTCAGCCAGATCATCGCCACCTTCAGCCGCAAGCCCGTCTTCGGCTATCTCGGCATGGCCTACGCCATGGTCGCGATCGGCGTGGTCGGCTTCGTCGTGTGGGCGCACCACATGTTCACGATCGGCATGGACGTGAACACCAAGATGTACTTCACCGCCGCGACGATGATCATCGCGGTCCCGACCGGCGTGAAGATCTTCTCGTGGATCGCCACCATGTGGGGCGGATCGATCAGCTTCGAAACGCCGATGCTGTGGGCGATCGGCTTCATCTTCCTGTTCACCGTGGGCGGCGTCACCGGCGTCGTGCTCGCGAACGGGGGTGTCGATAACTACATGCACGACACCTATTACGTCGTGGCGCACTTCCACTACGTGCTGAGCCTGGGTGCGGTGTTCGCGCTGTTCGCCGGATTCTACTACTGGTTCGGCAAGATGTTCGGGAAGATGTACAACGAGCTGCTCGGCAAGCTGCACTTCTTCGTCATGTTCATCGGCGTGAACCTGATCTTCTTCCCGCAGCACTTCCTCGGCCTCGACGGCATGCCGCGGCGTATCCCGGACTACTCGCCGGCGTTCGCCTACTGGAACCAGATCTCGACGATCGGCTACATGGTGATGGCGTCGGGCATGGTGATCTTCTTCATCAACGTCATCTGGTCGCTCGCCGCGGGCAAGAAGGCGCCGGACAATTACTGGGGCGAAGGCGCGACGACGCTGGAATGGACGCTGACCAGCCCGCCGCCGTTCCACCAGTTCGAGACGCTGCCCAAGATCGACTGACGCGGGTGAAGTCTGAACGACAACAGGGGGGACCCGGGAAGGCCAGTACGGCGTTCCCGGGTCCGTTCGTATCAGGGGTTTGAAATGCGTCTCTTTCGGTCGGCCTTGGCGATGGGCGTGGCAATTTTCATGACGGGATGCTCCGACAGCAGCGATGGGCCAAGCGCAGCCCAGACCGAAGAGACGGTGGCCAAGGAGGCCCGCAACGCCGTCGCGCTGTCGATGCAGGCGGTAGGGGGGAGCGGCGCCAAAGCGGACGCGCGCTGGTTCAGCTGCGTTCAGGGCATGGCGTGGAAGTATGACGGCGGCGGGACCTTCCGAGCCCCGGAGGGCAACGAAGCCGCCCAGCTGGAGGCGATCCGCACGGCACTGACCCGGGCCGGATATACCGATACGACCAAGGTCGATCGCAAAGTCGTCGTCGGGCGCGGCGACTTTTCGTTTGTCATCTACCTACGCCTGCGGAGTGCGAAGTACGAACCGCACTGGGCCTTCTCGTTCAGCTCGCCATGCAAAGGCTACCCCAGCGCCGACCGGAAGCGGATCGATTCGGCCGCCCGGCCTCGCGATACCGTTCTGCCCTAGTCCGGGCTGGTCGAAGGGGGCGGCTGCATCAAACTCCGCGGGTCAACCCTTGGCCCATCCCTTGGCCGCGGGTTCGAGCGTGTCGAGGAATGCCGCGGCACTGTCGCGGTAAGCCTCGCGAACCTCAGGCTTCATCCGGTCCCAATTGGCGTACATCTGCACCATCCGCCGATTACGCCGAAAGCGCTTCTCGTGCCGCGCCAGAAAATCCCAGTAGAGCGCGTTGAACGGACAGGCGTCGGGGCCGGTCTTCTTCTTCACGTCGTAGCGGCAGCGCGCGCAATGGTCGGACATGCGGTTGATGTAGGCGCCTCCCCCGGCATAGGGCTTGGTCGCTAGCCGCCCGCCGTCGGCGTGCTGGCTCATGCCGATAACGTTGGGCAGTTCGACCCATTCGTAGGCGTCGACGTAGACGACCAGGAACCAGTCGGCGACGTCCTGTGGCCGCACCCCTGCCAGCATCGCGAAATTGCCGAGCACCATCAGGCGCTGGATGTGGTGCGCGTAACCGTGATCGCGGGTGTTTCGCACCGCTTCGGCCATGCACAGCATGTCGGTCTCGCCGGTCCAGTAGAATTCGGGAAGCGGGCGCGTTGCCTCCAGCGCGTTGGCGTCGGCGACCTCTGGCATTTCGAGCCAATAATAACCGCGCACATATTCACGCCAGCCGATGATCTGGCGGATGAAGCCTTCGGCGGCGTTGAGCGGGACGTCGCCCGCCTCATAAGCGTCGGCCGCAGCGGTGGCGACCTCGAGCGGGGTGAGCAGGCCGAGATTGATCGCCGGGCTGAGCCAGCTGTGGAACAGCCAGTCCTGACCCGTGACCATCGCGTCCTGATAGGTGCCGAAGTCGGGCAAGGCGGTGCGGATGAAGTGGCCGAGCGCGCGCCGCGCCTGTGCGGCGGTGACCGGCAGCTCGAATTTCTCCAGCCGACCGAAGTGGCTGCCGAAGCGCTTGGCGACCAGCGCCATTACCTCGTCGGTGATCGCATCGGGCGCGAAGTGCATCGGTTCGGGATAGTTGGTCCCACGCCTTGGCGGCGCGCGATTGTCCTTGTCGAGATTCCACTGGCCGCCCTCGGGCTTGCCATCGGCAGTCATCAACAGCCCGGTCTTGCGCCGCATGTCGCGATAGAAGAATTCCATCATCAGGTCGTTGCGCGCCTGCGCCCAGGTCTGGAACTCCAGCGTCGAGCAGATGAAGCGGTCGTCGGGAACGATGTCGACGGGAAGCCCAAACGCCTTGGCCCAGCCGTTCATCGCGGTCCGCACCCGCCATTCGCCCGGCTCGACCACCCGGATCGCCGAGGGGCGGTGACGGGCGACCGCGCGCTCGACTTCGCCGGTGAAGCTGCCGCTGTTGCCATGATCGTCGAGGCGGACGTAATCGACCGTCCAGCCGGCCTCGGCCAGTTCCTCGGCGAAATGCCGCATCGCGGACAGGACGAGCGCAATCTTGCGCTGGTGATGGCGGACGTAGGTCGTTTCTTCGACGACCTCCATCATCAGCACCACCGCCTCTCCTCGATCGATGTCGCGCATCGACGCGAGGTCGTGCGACAATTGGTCGCCAAGAATGGGGATGAGGACGGTCATCGCGGCGGACAACGCGCCGGACGTGCGGCGGTTACCGCACGCATCGACTTGCGTCCGACGCCGGGGCGCGCGAAGCCCCGGCCATGCCGAAGATGGTCAAGAAAGGCGATCTGCCGACCAAGGTCTGCGCGACGTGCGGCCTGCCGTTCGCGTGGCGCAAGAAATGGGCGCGCGACTGGGACCAGGTCAAATATTGCTCGGACCGCTGCCGCTCGAACGCGTGACGATCAGGCCTCGTTGCCGTTGAACGGCTGGCGCTTGGCCTCGCTGTCCTGATCGGTCGAGGCCGGGGTTTCGCCATGCGCGGCACCCGGATGGAGACGTTCGTCCTCCATCTGATCGTCGCGGCCTGCGGGGCGGCCCGATCCGCTGGCATCGGTGGCCTGCGCGTCGGGATAATCCTGCGGCTTCACGGTGCCAACATTCTCGCGATCCTCGACGCGCTCTTGCGGAAGGCTGCCGGGGGTGTCAGCGTGTTCTTCTTCGCGGTCGTGGTGCATGGCGCTCTCCTGTGGCGTGGCCTTTCCGATAGAATGATCGTCGGGGCGACAGGTTGCGCGCAACGGCGCGGGTTTCGGGCGAAAGCGGCGCGATTGTGCTAGGATGAGCGCATGACCTGTCCGAGTAACCGACCATGAGCGTCGCCTTCCGCCGCGAGAGCGACGAAGAGCATCTGGAACCCAAGTTCGAGCTGCCGATCCCGCCCGGCCCGAACCTGGTGACCGAGCGCGGGCTGGCGATGATCCAGGCGCGGCACGACGAGGTCGAGGCGCAGCTTGAAGCGGAGCTATCGGAGGAGGAGCGCAAGAAGGTGCTTCGCGACGCACGCTACTGGCGGCAGCGGCTGGCAACCGCGCAGGTCGCGGCGGCGTCGGACGGGGCCCATGTCGCGTTCGGAACCCGCGTGACCTTCGAGCGCGACGGCAAGCAGCGAACGCTCGACCTGGTCGGGCATGACGAGAGCGAGCCCGCCGCCAACCGCATCGCCTTCACCGCCCCGATCGCGCATGCGCTGATGGGGGCCGAGGTCGGCGAGGAGGTCGACCTGCCGGGGTCGGACGAGACGCTTCGAGTCCTCGCAATTGAACCAATCGGAACGCAGGGCCCCGCATGAGTATGCTACTTCCTGTCGTCGCCGCACTAATGACAGCGGTTGGACAGCCCGTGCTGTCGTTCGACATCAAGGGCGGCGGCGTGGTCTTGTCACCCGTTACAGGACAGCATGAAACCGTCACGGCAACGTGGACGCGACTTCCCGTCTACTCGGATTTCAGCGCCATGCCGCTCAAGTCATTTAGTCGCGAGGCCACGTTCTACGCCGATTGTAACGTGACCCCCGCAGGACGCCTGACGAACTGCAGGAAGGCCGAGTTTCTCCCGGACGACGATCCTGCCCTTCGCTCTATGGCAGCGCGCGTGCTGGATTTGCTGATCATGGAGGAAAATAGCGCCGAGCAGTTGGGCAGTGCCAAGGTCGTTTACGTCTCTGTTTACATGAAGAATCCCGGCGGGATTCGCGGAAACCGGCGTTACTGCGGTGAACCTTTCTGTATTTCTACTCCGCCGCCCCCGCCGCCGCCGCCCCCGGGAAAGGCAAAGGCAAAGCCTGAATAGGTATTCGCGGCGGCATTTTCACCTTGAAGACAGCAGCTTGCACGACCACCTATTGTGCACTGCAGCATAAATATCCGTGCCTGTGGCGAGTGAAAGGATGATTTATGCGAGGTCTTGGTTCCACTGTTGCGCGAATGACCGCGACCCGGCGTGCATTTCAGGCAGCGATGACCGAGGACGAGGGTCGGCTGGCCCCGCTCGGCGACTTTGCGCCCAACCCCGGCGCGCTCGACGCGCTGTGCCATGTGCCTGAGGGACTGGCCGAGGGCGCGCCGCTGGTCGTCATCCTCCACGGCTGCACGCAGAATGCGGCGGTCTACGATCGCGGCAGCGGCTGGTCGGCGCTCGCCGATCGCCACGGCTTCGCCTTGCTCTACCCGCAGCAGCGCCGCGCCAACAATTCCAACCTGTGCTTCAACTGGTATTCGCCCGCCGATGCCCGCCGCGACCGTGGCGAGGCGAAGTCGATCGCGGCGATGATTGCGCACATGATCAAGACGCATGGCCTCGATCCGTCGCGCGTGTTCGTCACCGGCCTGTCGGCGGGCGGCGCGATGACCGCGGTGATGCTGGCGAGCTACCCCGAACTGTTCGCGGGCGGAGCGATCATCGCCGGCCTTCCCTTTGCCAGCGCGAACACGCTTCCCGCCGCGCTGGAGCGGATGCGCGGCGAGGGATCGCCGTCGCGTCATGAGCTGGCCGCGCGGGCCGGAGAGGCATCGGCGCAGAAGGGACCGCACCCGACGCTGTCGGTGTGGCACGGCACCCATGACGGCATCGTCGATATCGCAAATGCCGGCGTGATCGTCGACCAGTGGCGCGACCTGCACGGGATCGGCAAGGTCGATGGCGATGTCGAAACAATCGGCCGGCACCGCCGCGAAACCTGGCGCGATGCCAAGGGCCGCGCGCTGGTCGAGCGGATCGACGTCGCCGGAATGGGCCACGGCACCCCGATCGACACGAGGGGCGAGGAGTCTGTCGGCCGCGCCGCGCCGCACATGCTGGAATCGGGCATTTGTTCGACCACCGCGATTGCGGAGCGATGGGGCATCACCGTCCCGCGGAAGGCGCAGCGCGTGCCCAAGCCAATCACGGTCGACGCGGTCCCGGCCCCTTCCCCGACCTTTATGCCGTCGCACAACGCGATTGGCGCGGTGATCGAGGATGCGCTGCGCACTGCCGGCCTGATGCGGTGATGCTCGGCGGAGGCGCTTGTCAGCGCCGCCGCTTTGTCGCAGTGCTCGGCCCATGTTGAGCATGGATTTCATCAAGAGCCGCCGCGCCGATGTCGAACGCGCGATCCGGGACAAGGGGGTCGCGGTCGACCTCGACGCGCTGCTGGCGCTCGACGCCGAGGTGCGCGGCGCCAAGGGCGAGATCGAGGCGCTGCGCGCGAACCGCAACGCCATCAGCGCGCGCTTCAAGGACGCCAAGCCGGAGGAGAAGGCCGCGCTGGGCGCCGAGGCCAAGGCGGCGGGTGCGCGCGCGGGCGAGCTGGAGGGCGAGCTGTCGGCCAAGGAAGCGACACTCCGCGACATGGTGATGGCGCTTCCCGGCGTTCCCTGGGAAGGCGCGCCGGTCGGGCCGAACGAAGACAGCAATGTCGTCATTCGCACCGAAGGCGCGGTGCCCGACTTCGGGTTCGAGCCGCTCGACCATGTCGCGTTGATCGAGAAGAACGGCTGGGCCGACCTCAGCCGCATCGTCGGCGTGTCGGGCAGCCGCACCTATTGCCTGAAGGGGCGACTGGCGCTGCTCGAAACCAAGCTGATGGGCTGGGCGCTCGAACAGATCGCCGAAGCCGGCTTTACTCCGATAACGGTCCCGGCGATCGCACGAGAACAAGCATTTCGGAATCAAGGCCAATTTCCTGGCCATTACGAAGAAACCTACGAACTCCCAAATGACAATGCATGGCTTGCCGGCACCGCCGAGGTCGCGCTGACCAGCCTCCATTCGGGCGAGATCGTCGAGGCGAGCAAGCTTCCGATCCTCTACGCCGGCTATTCGCCCTGTTTCCGCCGCGAGGCGGGAAGCGCGGGCAAGGACGTTCGCGGCCTGCTTCGCGTCCACCAGTTCCTGAAGGTCGAGCAGTGGGTGATGTGCGAGGCCGACGAGGCGGTCAGCGCCGAGTGGCACGCGCGCCTGCTGGCGCAAGCCGAAAGGCTGCTGTCGCTACTCGAGATTCCTTACCAGGTGATCGAAACGTCGACCGGCGACATGGGGCTGGGCAAGTTCCGGATGAACGACATCGAAAGCTGGGTGCCGAGCCTGAACAAGTATCGCGAGACACACAGCTGTTCGACGCTGCACGACTGGCAGGCGCGCCGCGCGAACCTTCGCTATCGCGGCGAGGACGGCAAGGTGCGGGTGGCGCACACGCTGAACAACACCGCGCTCGCAAGCCCGCGCATCCTCGTTCCGCTGCTGGAAAATCACCAGACCGAGGACGGCCGCGTCCGGCTTCCTGCCGCGCTTCGATCGCTGATGGGTGGCGACGAATATCTCTGATTTGCAAGGGGTGTGACGGGCCGCTTCTTGTTTCGCTGAGCAATTCGCCTCATCTTTAGGGGCATGAACATCGAACGCGGCCTCGCCCAACACGACATCGACCCCGACGACCGCGCGCCGTCGGCCTGGCTTCGGCTGGGCGAAGTGGCATGGCATTTGCCGCGCGTCCTGTCGGGACTCGGCCCCCTCGGCGCGCGCGGGCCGGAAGACGGGCCGCCGGCGCTAGTTGTGCCGGGATTCATGGCGAGCGATCGAACGACGATGGAGCTTCGCCGCGGCCTCGCGCGCGGCGGCTGGCGCGTGCATCCGTGGGAAATGGGGCTCAACACCGGCGCCAAGGTCGACACGCTGGTTCGGCTGAAGGCGCGGCTCGACGCGGTCTGCGACCATCGCAAGGTGCTGCTGGTCGGATGGAGCCTCGGCGGGCTGTACGCGCGCGAGCTGGCGCGGGCGCATCCCGAGATGGTGCGCGGCGTGGTGACGCTGGGCTCCCCCTTTTCGGGGGACTTGAAGACCAACAACAATGTCCGCGCCTTTTACGAATGGATCGCGGGGCACCCGGTCGACCAGCCGCCCTTCCCGCGAATCCTCGACAAGCCGCCGGTGCCGACGCTGGCGCTGTGGTCGCGACGCGACGGGATCGTATCGGTGCGATCGGCGCGCGGCCTGGAAGGTGAGCGCGACCGCGAGGTGGAGATCGACACCACCCACATGGGCTTCGCGGTCAGCCGGTCGGCGCTGACGCGGATCAACCGGGTGGTCGCCGATTTCCTGGAAGATCACCCCGCCGACAGGAGTCCATTGACTCCATCCCGCTGACTCGCGGATAAGAACAAAAGCAGAACATAAACGTTGCGAGTCGTGTGGCAGCAGGTCTTTCCCTGGTGGCCCACGGCGGCACCGCGATGCGTCCGGTCGACGACCGGCGCTTCGCGGATCGCCCCCGTGCGCCAATCGATCCCGATCCCCAAGGGGGAGCGGAGCGGTGGCGGCTGCCCGGAGCGGACGGCGCGACGCTCAGCGAATTGTTCGCCGTATCGCCGCGCGACGGCGGCTGGGTCGGCTTCCTGTCGGCGATGCTGGGGGCCGGCCGTCCGCTGCTGTGGGTGCAGGAGCGGATGGCGATCATGGAATCGGGGCGGGTCCATCCGCCCGGGCTTCCCCCTTGCGACCTCATCCATGTCGAGGCGCGCGATGCCCGCGCAGCCTTGTGGGCGATGGAGGAAGGACTTCGATGCAGCGGACTAGGTGCCGTGATCGGCGAGATCTGGGGCGACCCGGCCGCGCTCGACTTTACCGCGACCCGGCGGCTCGCCGTAGCCGCCGAACGATATGGCGTGGCCGCTTATTTGATTCGGCTGGGCGGCCACGCCAACCTGAGTGGCGCGAGAATGCGCTGGCGGATCGCGAGCGCGCCGAGCCTTGCCCATCCGCTCAACGCCAAGGCGCCCGGCCAGCCGACGTGGGACGCCGAGCTGTTCCGCGCGCGTGGGTTCCAGCCGGGACGATGGAGCGTGGCGCATGACCCGGGCGACGAATCCGGCGCGGCGGGTGGTTTCCATCTGGTTGCCGCGCCTGAGCATCGAACGGTGGGCGAAGTTGACCGGCGGCGATCCGCGTGAGGATCGAGTGGTGCTGGTGGTCGAGGCGCAGCACGGCCAGCTGATCCTCGCCGCGACCGAGGCGGCGATGGCGGGCGGCGCTCGGATCGGCGGGCGGCTGACCGATGCGCGCGCGCTCGATCCCGAACTGGTCGCGGTCAATGCCGACGTCGCGGGCGATCGCGCGCTGGCCGCGCGACTGGCGCGCTGGGCGACGCGATGGTCCCCGCTGGTCGAGATCGACGGCGACGATGGCCTTCGCCTCGACGCGACCGGGGCGGCGCATCTGTTCGGCGGCGAAGCGGCGATGCTGGCCGAGATCGAGGAGCGCTTCGCCGCGACCGGGCTGACCGCGCGTGCCGCCGCCGCACCCACCGCCGGCGCGGCATGGGCGCTGGCGCGCTATGGCGGTCAGCGCGGCGATGATCTGTCCACGCTCCCCGTCGCGGCGCTGCGCCTGCCGCCGCAAGTTTCCCGAACGCTCGAGCGGTTGGGGCTGAAGACCATCGGCGCGCTGGCGGGGATCGAGCGGCGCAGCCTGGCGCGGCGCTTCCGCGAGGCGGACAATCCGCTCGACGCGCTCGACCGCATGCTGGGCCGCAAGCCCGAGCCGCTGACCGCCGCCCCGTTCGACCCGCCACCGCGCAGCCTGATGCGGCTGGCCGAACCGGTCACCGATCCCGCGGTCGGCGTGCAGGCGCTCGACCGGCTGGTGCCCGACCTGGTGCGACAATTGGAGGCGCGGCGGCTGGGCGTGCGGCGGCTGGCGCTGAGTGGGTATCGCGTCGATGGCGAGACGATCACCGTCGCCACCGCCTGCGCATTGCCGACGCGCGAGGCGCCGCACCTGGTCCGCCTGTTGAAGGACAAGGCGGAGACGCTCGATCCCGGCTTCGGCTTCGACGGGTTCGCACTGGAGGCGAGCTGGTGCGAGCCGCTGGGGGCGATGCAGGACGGGCTGGACGGCGGTACCCCGCCCGCGCTGGCGGTGGCGCGGCTGGTCGACCGGCTGACGGTCAAGCTGGGCCCCGAGCGGGTGCGCCGCCCCGCCCCGCGCGAAAGCCATATCCCCGAACGCGCGAGCGGGTGGCAATCGGCGGTCGCCGACGTGCCCCCCGCGCCCGACCATTGTCACGGCCAGACTCGCCCCGAGCGTCTGCTCGACGCGCCCGAGGCGATCGGGGTGATCTACGCCACGCCGGAGGGGCTGCCACGCCGCTTCATGTGGCGGCGGCGGGTGCACGACATCGTCCGCGCCGAGGGACCCGAGCGGATCTCCCCCGAATGGTGGCGCGAGCGGGCGACGGCGAGGCTGCGCGACTATTACCGCGTCGAGGACCGCGAGGGGCGCCGCTACTGGATCTACCGCGAAGGGCTTCATGGCGACGGGCGTGGCGGCGATCCCGGCTGGTATCTGCACGGATTGTTCGGGTGATCGGCGATGCCTGAATATACCGGCTTTGCCCGGCGCAAGCTGGTGCGCGACGACGATGCGCCGCCGCTGGAGATCGCGCCCGCGCCGTTCGTCGAGCTGGGCATCTCGACCCCGTTCAGTTTCCTGCGCGGGGCGTCGGACGCGATCGAGCTGGTGCTGACCGCGGTCCAGCTGGAGATGCATGCGATCGGGATCGCCGACCGCAACACGCTGTCGGGGGTGGTGCGGCTGCACAGCGCTGCCAAGGGAGCCGGGCTTCGTCCTCTGATCGGGTGCCGGATCGATCTGGTTGACGATCATGCAGTCGGGCCGCCGGGGGCGGGCCGAACATGGTCGCCCAGCCTGCTCGCCTATCCGCTGACCCGCGAAGGCTATGGCCGGCTGTCGCGGATGCTGAGCCTGGGCAAGATGCGCTGCGACAAGGGCGAGTGCGACCTGAAGCTGAGCGAGGTCGCGCTGCATGGGCAGGACATCGCCTTCATCGCCATGCCAGACGAAGACCTCGATGCGTTCGAGGCCGCGCTGCCCGCGCTGGTCGAAGCGCTGCCAGGCATGCGACACGTCGCCGCGAGCCACCTCTATCGCGGCGACGATCTGGCGCGGATCGAGCGGATCGACCGAATGGCGCGGCGTCATGGCGCCACGATGCTGGCGACCAACGACGTCCATTATCACGAGGCCAGCCGCCGCCCGCTGCAGGACGTGATGGCCTGCATCCGCGAAAAGGTGACGCTGGCCAATGCGGGTTACCTGCTCAACCCCAATGCCGAGCGGCACCTGAAATCGCCCGCCGAGATGATCCGCCTGTTCGAGCGCTGGCCGCATGCGATCCGCGCGACGCGCGACTTCGCCGACGCGATCCGCTTCAGCCTCGACGAGCTTCGCTACGAATATCCGCGCGAGAGCGTGCCCGAGGGACGCACCCCGCAGGAGCATCTGGTCCACCTGACGTGGCAGGGCGCGGCATGGCGCTATCCGGGCGGCGTGCCCGATGCGGTGACGGCGCAGCTTCATCACGAGCTTGCGCTGATCGAGAAGCTCGATTTCGCGCGATACTTCCTGACGGTCCACGACATCGTCGCCTTCGCGCGCAGCCTGGATCCGCCAATCCTGTGCCAGGGGCGCGGCAGCGCGGCGAACAGCGCGGTCTGTTATTGCCTGGGGATCACCGCGGTCGATCCGTCGACCAACAGCCTGCTGTTCGAGCGCTTCATTTCGGAGGAGCGCAAGGAGCCGCCCGACATCGACGTCGATTTCGAGCATGAGCGGCGCGAGGAAGTGATCCAGCACATCTATGGCAAATATGGCCGCGAGCGAGCGGGCATCGCCGCAACGGTGATCCATTACCGCCCGCGCAGCGCGATCCGCGAGGTCGGCAAGGTGATGGGCCTGTCGGAGGACGTCACCGCCGCGATCGCGTCGACCCACTGGGGCAGCATGGAAGCCGACATCGAGGAAGCGCGCGTCGGCGAGGCCGGGATGGACTGGTCGGACCCGCACCTGCGCCGGACGATTGCGATCGCCAAGCAGATGATCGGAATGCCGCGCCACCTGTCGCAGCATGTCGGCGGCTTCATTCTGACCGAGCGGCCACTAATCGAGACGGTGCCGGTCGGCAATGGCGCGATGGACGACCGCACCTTCATCGAATGGGACAAGGACGACATCGAGGAGCTGGGCATCCTCAAGATCGACGTGCTCGCGCTCGGCATGCTGACCTGTTGCCGCAAGGCCTTCGACCTGATCGAAGCGCACCATCATGAGCGCTTCGAGCTGGCGACGGTCCCGCGCGAAGTCAGCGAAGTCTACGACATGCTGTGCAAGGGCGATTCGCTCGGCGTGTTCCAGGTCGAAAGCCGGGCGCAGATGAACATGCTGCCGCGGCTGAAACCGCGTGAATTCTACGACCTGGTGATCGAAGTCGCGATCGTCCGGCCGGGCCCGATCCAGGGCGACATGGTTCATCCCTACCTCAAGCGGCGGCAGGGCAAGGAGGTCGTCACCTACCCCTGCCCCGGCCCCGAGCATGGTGAGCCCGATGAACTCGAGCGCATCCTGAAGCGGACGTTGGGCGTACCCGTGTTCCAGGAGCAGGCGATGAAGATCGCACTCGACGCCGCGAAATTCAGTTCGGAGGAAGCGAACCAGCTACGCAAGGCGATGGCGACCTTCCGCAGCCGCGGGACGATCGACCTGCTTCAGGACAAGATGGTCGGGCGGATGGTGGAGCGCGGTTACGATCCCGAGTTTGCCGCGCGCTGTTTCCACCAGATCCGCGGCTTCGGCGAATATGGCTTCCCCGAGAGCCATGCCGCGAGCTTCGCGCACCTCGTCTACGTGTCGAGCTGGATCAAGTGGCGCTATCCCGCGGCGTTCGCAGCGGCCTTGCTCAACAGCCAGCCGATGGGGTTCTACGCCCCTGCCCAGATCGTCCGCGACGCACGCGAACATGGGGTCGAGGTGCGGCCGATCGACGTCAATCACAGCGGTTGGGACTGCACGCTGGAGCCGGTCGAGGGACGGCCGGGGGTCGTCGCGCTGCGCCTTGGTCTCCGCCAGGTCGAGGGGCTGCGGCTCGACGCCGCCACGCGGATCGTCGCGGCGCGGGGCGAGGTGCCTTATGCCAGCGTCGAGGAAGTGCGGCGGCGGTCGGGCGTGGGGGTGGCGGCGGTGCAGCGGCTGGCGGAGGCCGATGCGTTCCGATCGATCAAGCTCGATCGGCGCGGCGCGCTGTGGGACGCGCGGGCACTGAAGGGGGCACCCGACCTGCCGCTGTTCGCCCATGCCGAGACGCGAGACGAGGGCTGGGAGACAGAGGTGGTGCGCCTGCCCGCGATGCCGCTGAGCGAGCATGTCGTGTCCGATTACCAGACCACGCGCCTGTCGTTGAAGGCGCATCCGATGCACTTCCTGCGCGGCCACTATGCCGCGCGCGGCTTCGTCGCGGCGGGCGAGCTTCGATCGTTGCGCTATGGTCGGCGGGTCAGCCTGGCCGGGCTGGTGCTGATCCGCCAGCGGCCCGGAAGCGCCAAGGGGGTGTGCTTCATCACGCTGGAGGACGAGACCGGGATCGCCAATCTGATCGTATGGCCCGACGCCTTCGCGGCACAGCGCGCGGTGGTGATGGGCGCGCGGCTGATGATCGTCCACGGCATCGTCCAGCATGACGAGGCGGTGGTCCACGTCGTCGCCGCCCGGCTGGAGGACGACACTGCGATGCTCCAGCATTTGAGCGAGGATGCGATGCCGTCGACGCTGAGCAACGGTGACGGTGGCGGAAGCTGGCGCCCGCCGGTTGCAGGCCATCCCCGCAATGCCACGATCATCCCCAAGAGCCGCGATTTTCACTGACCCTTGTTCATCTGGCGGCAATCGGAGCGCACCATCTTCGCCACAAATGGCCGCTAAACCGTTCGTCATGAAACGGATTTTGCTGAGTCTCGCCCTTCTCCCGATCGCTTCCACCGCTCTTGCGGCGGCGCCGATCGAAGGCAAGTGGCGCAATCCCAAGGATAGCGTCGTCGTGCGTGTTGCGCCGTGCGGTGCCGGCGCGTGGTGCGGCACCGTGATCCGTGCGTCGGACAAGGTGAAGGCGAACGCGCGCAAGGGCGGCACCAACAACATCGTTGGATCGCGGCTGCTGACCGGCCTGAAGCCAGCGGGCGGCGGCACCTATCGCGGGCGCGTGTTCCTGCCGAAGCATCGCATCACCGCCAATGCCACCGTCAGGTCGGCGGGCGCCGATACGATGATCGTCAAGGGCTGCGCGGTCGCAGGCGTGCTGTGCAAGGAACAGCGCTGGACAAGAGTCGAGTAGCCGACGGAACGTTAACGGGTAGCGCTCGGTTCTCTTCCCATCAGCCCCGTGGGGCGACACAGGAGAGAAACATGACCGATCGCGACAATCTGAACCCGCCGAACGAAACGATTTCGGACAAGATCGCCAACGCATTCGACGGTCATGACGACCCGAACCGCGGCCCGCTCGATCGCCTGAAGAATGCGATCGACGGTAACGACGATCCCAATCGCGGACCGCTCGATCGCGCCGAAAATGCCATCGACGGCACCGACGATCCCAACCGTGGTCCGCTCGACCGCGCCGAAAACGCAATCACCGGTAACGACGACCCCAATCGCGGTCCGCTCGATCGCGCTGAAAACGCCATCGACGGCACCGACGATCCCAATCGTGGCCCGTTCGACCGCGCCGCCAATGCGCTCGACGGTCATGACGATCCGAACCGCGGTCCGCTCGATCGCGCCGAAAAAGCGTTCGATCCGAACCGCTAAATGACGAAGGGGTGGCGCGACGCGTCACCCCTTTTTCGCGTCTAGGCCTTGCCTGAGGCGAATTCCCCCGCAAGCACCGCCGCCTGAAGCGCGGCCATCTCGTCCGCCCAGTAACGGTCTGCTTCAAGATGCGGACTGAGCGCGCGGACTTTTTCGTGAATGCGCCGAAGATCCGCCGAGGTCTGAAGCGGCGCGTGATAATCGACCCCCTGTGCCGCCGCGATCAGTTCGATTGCGATCACCCCGGCGACATTGCGCGCGATCGCGCCGGCCTTGCGCGCTGCGATCGGCGCCATCGACACATGATCCTCCTGGCCCGCAGAGGTCGGGATCGAATCGACGCTGGCCGGGAAGGCTAGGCCCTTGTTCTCGCTGACCAGCGCGGCGGCGGTGACCTGCGGGATCATCAGCCCCGAATTGACCCCACCGTCGTCGGTCAGGAAGGCCGGAAGCCGGCTCATGTGCGGATCTACCAGCACCGAGGTGCGCCGCTCGCTGATCGATCCCACCTCGCACAGCGCCATGGCGATCGTATCGGCAGCAAAGGCCACCGGCTGCGCATGGAAATTGCCGCCGGAGATGACCTCGTCGGTGTCCGCGAACAGGATCGGGTTGTCGGTGACCGCATTTGCCTCGATCTCCAGCGTGCGCGCGGCGTTGACGAGCAGGTCGAGGCTGGCCCCCATCACCTGCGGCTGGCAGCGGAAACTGTAGGGGTCTTGCACCCGGTCGCAGTCGTGATGGCTGCAATTAATGTCGCTTCCGGTCAGCAATTCGCGGAGGCGGCGCGCAACTTCGATCTGCCCCGGCTGGCCACGCGCTTCATGGATACGCGGATCGAACGGGGCGATGCTGCCTTTCAGCGCGTCGACCGACAGCGCCCCGGCGTGAAGCGCGGCGTCGAACACGCGCTGACCGGTGAAGAGCGCGTCGAGCGCGATCGCGGTCGAGGCCTGCGTGCCGTTGATCAGTGCAAGGCCTTCCTTGGGCGCCAGCGTCAACGCCTCGCGCCCCATCGCCTTCAGCGCCGCGGCGGCAGGCATCACCGTTCCGGCAAGATCGATGCGCCCTTCCCCCATCAACGCCGCGACCATATGCGCGAGCGGGGCGAGATCGCCGCTTGCCCCGACGCTTCCCTGCGCGGGAATGAGCGGCATCGCATCGGCGTCGAGCAAGGATTGCAGTGCGTCGATGACCACTCGGCGAACGCCCGAATGGCCGCGGCCCAGACCGATCAGCTTGAGGACGATCATCAACCGCGTGACGTGGCGAGGCAGCGGATCGCCAAGCCCGCAGCTGTGGCTGAGGATCAGGTTTCGCTGCAGCTCGGCCAGCTTGTCACCCGGAATGCGGGTCTGCGCGAGCAGGCCGAAGCCAGTGTTGATGCCATAAACGGTGCGACCCGACGCGACGATGCGATCCACCGCGGCGGCGGCCGTGTTGATCGCGTCGAGCGATTGGTCCGATAGTCGGACGGGCGCTCCCGTCCAGATGTCGCGGAGCTGATCGAGGGTGACGGTGCCGGGATTGATCAAAATCATGTCGGCGCCTTGGCAGAATTCGATGGCGCTCACCAGTGGCGCGCCCGGCCGATCATCCCCACCACGCGCCGCTGTTGCACGGCGGCTGCGCATTTAACGCAATCGAAACGACGCGTTGGCTAAGAGATTGATGGATGCCGCAAAGCCGGTATCGACCAGCGCCCGTCGAACAATCGCCGCGAGGTTTACGCCTGTGAACAAGCCCGTTGATGTCCACGCCCTGTCCTTTGACGAGATTGGCGCCACCTTCGGCAGCGACAGCCAGGTCTATAAAACGCTCCTGGAATCGACGCGCGCGATCCCGTGGAAGATCGAGTGGGCGACCAAGTCCTTTGCCTATATCGGGCCGCAGATCGAAGACCTGTTGGGCTGGTCGCCCGACAGCTGGGTCACGGTCGACGATTGGGCATCGCGGATGCACGAGGATGATCGCGACTTCGTCGTCAATTTCTGCGTGTCGCAATCGATGGCCGGCGTCGATCACGAGGCCGACTATCGCGCGCTGACGAAGGACGGCGGCTATGTGTGGATCCGCGACGTGGTTCACGTCGTGCGCACGCCCGACGGCGAGGTCGACAGCCTGGTCGGCTTCATGTTCGACATTACCGAGCGCAAGCGGAGTGAGGAGCAGCTTCTGGAGATGCAGAAGAAGCTGGAGGCCATGTCGTTCGAGGATGGGCTGACCGGCGCCGCCAACCGCCGCCTGTTCGACAGCCGCCTGGATGTGGAATTCGAAAGCGCGCGCCGAAGCGGCCAGCCGATCACGCTGATCATGCTCGACCTCGACCACTTCAAGCAGTTCAACGATCATTATGGCCACCTGGAGGGCGACCAGTGCCTGACGCGGGTGGCCGCGGCGATGAAGCAGCTGGGACGCCGGCGGCGCGACGTCGTGGCGCGGTACGGCGGGGAAGAGTTCGTCATCCTGCTGCCGGGCACCGATGCGCAGGCGGGCCAGGCGATGGCCGACCGCTGCCAGAAACTGATCGCGGGCCTTGCCATCCCGCATGCCGCATCGCCCTGCAATGCGATGGTCACGGCCAGCATCGGCGTCGGAACGATCGTGCCGTCGGCGACGATTGCCGCGACCGACTTCGTCGATGCCGTCGACCGCCTGCTTTACACCGCGAAGCAGAACGGCCGAAACCGGATCACGTTCGCGACGCTTTGACGCGTCAAATTTCGTCGAGGGGGCGCGGGATCCGCTTGCCCTTGGTTCGGCTGGTGAGGTGGAACTGCCGGCATCGATCGCATCGGTAGGCGCGTAACGCCGCCTCGTCGCGGATCGCCGCCAGCGCCTCCGTCCTGGTCGGATAACGTGCCTTGCGTGCACAAATGCTCAGGCGGGTCTTCATGGTGCGCCAAACCGCCCGTTTGACTTGTCGGGAAGGCCCGGCATGGTGCCCGATGTCCGCTTGTCGAAAAGGGCACAGTGCAAGGCCATGAATTTCTTCCAGTTTCTGAAGTCGCTCGACGACCTGCTGTACGAGGTGGTGTCGTGGCTGTTGTTCTACCCGCTGACGCTGTGGCGGTCGATGCGGCGACCGATCGCGACGATGGCCTACGCCGAAGGGGAATTGGACAATCCGATCGAGGACAGGTTCGATGCGCTGGTCAGTCCGCCGGTCCAGCTGCTGCTGACTGTTCTCGTGGCGCATGGCCTCGAATTGACGCTGGTCGGCGAAAGCGAACTTTTGACCAACAACCACGGACTGGCCGCGCTCGTGAGCGACGATGTCAGCCTGATCCTGTTTCGCGTCGTTGCCTTCGCCATCTTCCCCTTGGTCCTCGCAGCGGTCACCGTCCGGCTTCGCAACCAGCCGGTGACCCGGACGACGCTGATGGGGCCGTTCTTCGCCCAATGCTACGCCTGCGCGCCGTTCGCACTGTCGATCAGCGTCGCGACCACCCTGACGCAAGTCGCATCGCACACCACGGTCGACAGCCTGGTTGCGGCCGGGATCATTCTGGTGGCCGTCATTGTCTTCGTCGCCGTACAGACGGCTTGGTTTCGGCGCATCGCCGGGGTCGGAACCGGGCAGGCGCTGGTGTCGGCGATCGTCGGCTGGGCCGCGGCGGCCGCGGCGGTGATCGGAATCGGTGCCATGATCTGAGGAGATGGGAATGATCGAGCTTGCCTTGTTTCTCGCGGCCTTCGCCCCGTCCTCGTTCGATTGCGCCAAGGCAAGCAGCAACGCACAGCGCCTGGTGTGCGGCGATGCCGGACTGGCGGCGATGGATGTCGAAGTCGATCGCCTATTCAAGCTCGCCCTGCGCGACCGCGCGCTGCGGCCCGCGACCTCGGCGCAGCTTCGCGCGGTTCAGCGGGGCTGGATCAAGGGGCGCGACGATTGCTGGAAGGCCGACGATCTGCGGCGATGCGTCCTGGCGAATTACGCCCAGCGCATCCACCAGCTTCGGCAAGGCTATGCCAATGCGCGGTCGCAGGACGGCAAGGGGCGATCGCTGGGCCCGTTCGCCTATCGATGCGCTGGGCTCGGCGCGCTGGTCGGAGCGACCTTCATCAACACCGGCCCCGGGGCCGTCTGGATCGAATGGGCCGACAAGGGGATGGCGCTGCCGCAGGCCCGAAGTGCATCGGGCGCTCGCTACGCGGGGACGCAAACCGACAGCGGCTATGTCTTCTGGATTAAGGGACGAAGCGCCACGCTGCAACGTCCCGGCCAGCGCGGCCTCACCTGCACACAGGACGAGACTGGCTAACCCACCATCGGCAGGTCGAGGCTCTGTTCGCGGGCGCAGTCGATAGCGACGTCGTAGCCTGCGTCGGCGTGGCGCATGACCCCGGTGCCGGGATCGTTCCACAACACCCGCTCCAGCCGGCGTGCGGCATCGTCGGTGCCGTCGGCGACGATCACCATGCCTGAGTGCTGCGAATAGCCCATGCCGACCCCACCGCCGTGGTGGAGCGACACCCAGGTCGCGCCCGACGCGGTGTTGAGCAGCGCGTTGAGAAGCGGCCAGTCGCTGACCGCATCGCTGCCGTCGATCATCGCCTCGGTCTCGCGGTTGGGGCTGGCGACGCTGCCGCTGTCGAGGTGGTCGCGGCCGATGACGATCGGGGCGCTGACCTCGCCGTTGCGGACCATCTCGTTGAAGGCGAGGCCGAGCTTGTGGCGAAGCCCGAGCCCGACCCAGCAGATGCGCGCGGGCAGACCCTGGAACGCAATCCGCTCGCGCGCCATGTCGAGCCAGCGGTGGAGGTGTGGATCGTCGGGGATCAGTTCCTTGACGCGCTGGTCGGTGCGGTAAATATCCTCCGGATCGCCCGACAGCGCGGCCCAGCGGAACGGGCCGATCCCGCGACAGAAGAGCGGGCGGACATAGGCGGGCACGAAGCCGGGGAAGTCGAACGCGTTGGCGACACCGTCGTCGAGCGCTTCCTGGCGGATGTTGTTGCCATAGTCGAAGGTGGGGATGCCCATCGCCTTGAACGCCAGCATCGCCTCGACGTGACGCGCCATCGAGTGGCGCGCGGCGGTGACGACTGCCTGCGGGTCGCGCTCACGCATCTCCAGCCACTTGGCGACGCTCCAGCCGGCGGGGCAGTATCCGTTCGCGGGATCGTGCGCGCTGGTCTGGTCGGTGACCGCGTCGGGGCGGATGCCTCGCGCGACCATTTCGGGGAGGATCTCCGCGGCGTTTCCGAGGAGGCCGACGCTGACCGGTTCGGTCGCCTTGGAAATGATGTCGAGCGCCTCGTCGATGCTGGTCGCGCGATGGTCGAGGTAACGGGTCGCCAGCCGCTTTTCGATCGAGCTTTCCTGGCATTCGACCGCGATGCAGTGGGCCCCCGCCATCACCGCCGCCAGCGGCTGCGCCCCGCCCATGCCGCCAAGTCCGGCGGTGAGGATCCACTTACCCTTGAGGTCGCCGCCATAATGCTGGCGGCCCATTTCGGCGAAGGTTTCGTAGGTGCCTTGGACGATGCCCTGCGTGCCGATGTAGATCCACGAGCCCGCGGTCATCTGGCCGTACATCATCAACCCGGCGCGATCGAGTTCGTTGAACTTTTCCCACGTCGCCCACTTCGGCACCAGGTTTGAATTGGCGATCAGCACACGCGGGGCGTCGGCGTGGGTGCGGAAGACGCCGACGGGTTTGCCCGACTGCACCAGCAGCGTCTCGTCGCCTTCGAGCCGCTCGAGCGTCTCGACGATCTTGTCGTACGCGGCCCAATTGCGCGCGGCGCGGCCGATCCCTCCATAAACGACCAGGCTCTGCGGCGCCTCGGCAACCTCGTCGTCGAGGTTGTTCATTAGCATCCGGACGGCGGCCTCGGTCAGCCAGCTTTTCGCCTTGATCTCGTTGCCCCGGCGGGCGCGGATGTGGCGGCTGTTGTCGAGGCGGGCGTCGGTCATGCGGCTTCCTGGATCGGTGGTGGCGGTTGCAGCCCTCTAGCCGCAACCGCGCCCACGCCCAAGAGGCAGGTCGGTGCCTTAGCGGCCGAGGAACTTGCCCGCAGCGCCGATCAGGTCGTCGAGAATGCCGCCTTGTCCGCCCGCGGCGGCGCCGGCATTGGCCGGCTGGTTGCCGCCGAGGATGCCGCCCAGCGCGCCGCCAAGCCCGCCGCCCTGGCCGGCCTGCTTCATCACATAGCCCGCCGCGATCATCGCGAGGATCGGCAGCATCTTCTTGAGCAGCGACGGTTCGACCCCCGACTGCGTGGCGGCGTTGGCGGCGACTTCGCGACTGCGGTCCTTCGACCCGAAGATCTGGCCAAGGATGTCGTTGCCCTTCGACACGTCGGTCGGCTGGTCCGAAACCGCATTGTCGAGCAGGCCGCCACCGCCAAGGCCCGTCAGCGAACCGATCAATCCGCCGAGACCGCCGCCGCCGAGTGCGGCCTGCGGTGCCGCGGCAGGCTGACTCATGCCCGACAGGATCGACGGAAGCAGCGCGGCCGCCCCGGCCTGCGCTGTGGCGCGGTCGACGCCAAGTTCACGCGACAGCGCGTCGATGGCGTTGGTCTGCTCCAGGAATTGCTCGCTGTTCATCATCATACTCCCGCACCGGGATGGCGCGTCCCGTCGAACAGACGAACGCGGGCGACGAATGTTCACTCGCCTGCGCGGCAGCCGCCGGGTTGATTGCACGCCCCGTCTATCCTACCTGCGGCGGGCGGGCCGGGCCCCTCTGGCGATCGAACGACGATCGTGATGTCGGACCGCATCGGGGAAGCCCGGTGCCGTCACGCGTTTAGGAACCCCGCACCAGCTACCCCGTTCGACGTCAACGCCGCCGGCGCTTCAAAAGGGTAGTCCATGGAAAGTCTAATCGTCCTGTTTTCGGATCCCGCGGTCTGGGCAGCGTTGCTGACCCTGATCGTGATGGAAGTCGTGCTCGGCATCGACAACCTCATCTTCATCTCGATCCTGTCGAACAAGCTGCCCGAGGAGCAGCGCCAGAAGGCGCGCAAGCTCGGCATCACGCTGGCGCTCGTCATGCGGCTTGGTTTGCTGTCGATGATCGCGTGGCTCGTCGGGCTGACCGCGACGGTGATCGACCTTGGCATCCAGGGCGCGCCCGGAATGAACGGCGAACCGACCTTCGAAACGCAGTTTTCCTGGCGCGACCTCATCCTGATTGCCGGCGGCCTGTTCCTGGTGTGGAAGGCGACCAAGGAAATTCACCACAACGCCGATCCGCATCCGAACGACGACCTGTTCGACGCGGGCAAGAAGGCGATGACCTTCGGCGCGGCGATCGTCCAGATCCTGATCCTCGACATGGTCTTCTCGATCGATTCGATCCTGACTGCCGTCGGCATGACCGAGCATTTGCCGGTGATGGTGATCGCGGTGGTGTTCGCGGTCGCGGTGATGCTGTTCGCGGCCGATCCGCTGGCGAACTTTATCCATAACAACCCGACCGTCGTGATGCTGGCGCTTGGCTTCCTGCTGATGATCGGTGCGGTGCTGATCGCCGACGGCTTCGGCGTGCACGTGCCCAAGGGCTACATCTACGCCGCGATGGCCTTCTCGGCTGGCGTCGAGGGCCTCAACATCTGGTCGCGGCGGCGGAGGGACCGCGCCGCGGCGCTTCGCGGCGAGACCGACCCGGCAGGGTAAGAAGGCGATGACCGGGCGTGGCGATCGCCCGCCCGGTCAGACCGCGGTGCCGACCAGCTTGCCGATGCCGGCGGTGATCGCCATCGCCAGCGCACCCCAGAAGGTCACGCGCAGCGTCGCGCGGCCGATCGGGGCACCGCCCGCCTTCGCCCCGATCGCGCCCAACAGGGCGAGGAACACCAGCGCCGCGACCGACACCCCGACCAGCATCGTCTGACCGGTCGGCAACAGCCACGCCGCGAGCAGCGGCAAGGCCGCGCCGGCGGTGAACGTCGCGGCGGAGGTCAACGCCGCCTGCACCGGCCGCGCGGTGGTGACGTGGGTGATGCTCAATTCCTCGCGGGCATGTGCGCCGAGCGCGTCGCGATTCATCAGCTGTGTGGCGACTTCGCTGGCGATGGCGGGGTCGAGCCCGCGCCCCTCGAAGATCGTCGCAAGCTCGCGCTGTTCGGCCTCAGGCGACCGGGCGAGTTCGGCACGCTCGCGGGCGAGGTCGGCGGATTCGGTGTCGGCCTGCGAACTGACCGAGACATATTCGCCCGCCGCCATCGACATCGCCCCGGCGACCAGCCCCGCCGCGCCCGCAAGCAGCACTTCGCTTCGTCCGGTTGCCGCCGCCGCGACGCCGAGGATCAGGCTGGCGGTGGAGACGATTCCGTCATTGGCGCCGAGCACGGCGGCGCGAAGCCAGCCGACCCGTTCGACGAGATGGCGTTCGGGGTGGCTGGAAAGATGGACCATCACGACAAGCTACGCCTCCGCAGCCGCCGAGTCACTGCGTCAGGCGTCGAGCCCTGCGAAGATCCGCCGTTCGGGTCCGGGCATCCCGATCCAGTAGCCAAGCTCGGCCAAATCATCGACGCGCCACACCGCGAGGTCGGCCGCCTTGCCGGCCTCGACGGTGCCGATCTCGTGCGCGAGCCCGAGCGCGCGGGCGGCGTTGATCGTCATGCCCGCGATCGCTTCCTCGGGCGTCAGGCCGAACAGGGTGCACGCCATGTTCATTGCCAATTGCGGGTTGAGCAGCGGCGAGGTGCCGGGGTTGCAGTCGGTTGCGATCGCGATCGGGACGCCGGTGTCGCGCAGCAGCTGGACCGGCGGCTTCCTGGTTTCCTGCAGCGCATAGAAGGCACCTGGCAGCAGCACCGCGACGGTCCCGGTCGCGGCCATCGCGCGTGCGCCCAGCGGATCGAGATGCTCGAGATGGTCGGCCGACAGCGCCTTGTAGCTGGCGGCCAGCGCGGCGCCATGCTGGTTGCTGAGCTGTTCGGCATGCAGGCGCACCGGCAGCCCGTTCGCCCGCGCGGCGGTGAAGATGCGCTCGACCTCCGATGGCGTAAAGGCAATCGATTCGCAGAATGCATCGACGCTGGTGGCGAGTCCTGCGCGCGCGACCGCCGGGATCATCTCTTCCGCGATCATCCGCACATAGGCGTCGCGATCCTCGCGATGCTCGGGCGGAATGGCGTGCGCGGCGAGCAGGGTCGGCACGATCCGCACCGCCTGGTCGCGCCCGATCGCCTTGGCGGCGTTGAGCATCCGGATCTCGGCGGCGGTATCGAGCCCGTAGCCCGACTTGATCTCCACCGTCGTTACGCCGCCCGCCATCAACGCTTGCAGGCGGCGGCGCGACGCCGCGCGAAGTTCGTCGGAACTGGCTGCCTTGGTCGCGGCGACGGTCGAGGCGATGCCCCCGCCCGCCTCGGCAATCTGCTGATAGGTCGCGCCGGCGCGGCGCATCGCATGTTCGTGGGCGCGAGTGCCGCCGAAGACAAGATGGGTGTGGCAGTCGATCAGCCCCGGCGTGACCCATGCCCCGCCAAGCGCGACGACTTCCTTTGCGCGGAAGCCGGCAAGTTCGGTGCGCTTGCCGACGCGTACGATGCGCCCGTCGGAAACGCCGATCGCGGCGTTGGGGAACAGGCCGAGCGGATTGCCCGGTTGCGCGACCATCGTCGCGACATGGCAATCGGTAATCAGGCGGTCCCACATGACTGGCGCTGTGGGGCGCGGGCCTGCTAATCGTCAAGCATGAGCTGGCCCAATCTCGCCGACCTGATCGTTCCCGCCATCGCCGAGGCCCCCATCGGGCTGGTCGGTGCGCCCCTTGGAACGGGGTCGGTCACGCCCGGACGCTGCGACCTGGCGCCGGGCATCCTGCGCAACACGCTGCGCCGCATCGGGCGATACGATGTCGAGACGGGCAAGGAGCTTCGGTCGCGCATCGCGGACTATGGCAATGCCGCGATCGACGCGATGACGATCGAACAGGCCACCGCGCCCATCCGCGATCTTGTCGCGTCGAGCGTCGCCAAGCGCGACCTGACCTTGCTGGTCGGCGGCAACAACGCCGTCACCCGGCCCGGCGTGCTGGCGCTCGGCGTTCCGCTTGATCAGGTCGGCCTGATCACGCTCGACGCGCATTTCGACCTCCGCGAGACGACCGACGGTCTTGGCAACGGCAACCCCATCCGCGCGCTTCGCGAAGACGGGCTGCCGGGGAGGAACATCGCGCAGGTCGGCCTTGCTTCCTTCGCCAACTCGGCCGCGATGCACCGCGACGCGGTCGACGGCGGTCACTTGGTGGTGACGATCGGCGAGGTGCGCCGCGCAGGCATCGAGTCGGCGATCGAGGCCGCGCTCGCCCACGTCGCGCATTGCGAGGTGGTGGCAATCGATTGCGACATCGACGTGATCGACCGAGGCCAGCTCCCCGGCGCGCCTGGTGCCCGACCCGGCGGAATGGCCGCGCATGATTTCTTCGCCGCCACCCGCGCGCTCGCCTCCGATCCGCGGGTTCGCCTGATCGACTTGACCGAATGGGATCCGCCGCTCGACCCGACCGACCTCAGCGCGCTGGTGGCAGCGCGCTGGGTCGCCGAATGCCTCGCGGGGTATGAAGCCCGTTAGAGTACCGCCAGCTGGCGGTTGTCGAAGGCGTGGGCGTAGTCGGACTTGATCGCGACCTTGCGTTCCATCGCGTCGATGATCGGAACCGCGAAATCGACGCCCGCAAGTCGCGAGCAGCTGCCGAGGTTGCCGGGCGAAAAGACGTTCACTTCGAGGATCTTGTCCCCGACAATGTCGATCCCGACCAGGAACATGCCGTCGGCAACCAGCTTGGGCCGGATCAGCTCGGCGACCTTCAACTCGGTCTCGCCGATCTCGACTGCTTCGGCGGTGCCGCCAGCGTGGATGTTCGACCGTATGTCGTCCTTCGACGCGACGCGGCGCAACGCGGCATATTTGCCGTCGATCTCCAGCGGGCGGCCGTTCATCAGGAAGAAGCGGATGTCGCCCTTCTTGGCTGCGGGCACATAGGCCTGCGCGATGATGTAGCCGTCGCGGCCGATCGCCTCGATCATCTGGTTGAGGTTGGCCTTGTTGCCCGGGTCGAGCTTGAACACACCCGATCCGCCCGATCCCTGCAGCGGCTTTAGGATGATGTTGCCACCATGCTTCTTGGCGAACGCCTTGATGTCGTTGTCGTGGCGCGAGATGAGGGTTTCGGCACGCGCTTCGACAGGGAAGCTTTGGAAATAAAGCTTGTTGGTGGCGCGGCCGAGGCTGTCAGGGTCGTTGAGGACGATGACGCCGCGCTTGGCGGCCTCGCGCCCAAACAGGATCCCGGCCTCGGCCGCCCACGGCATCGTTTGCGCGTCGAGCGACGGGTCCGACCGAAGCATCAGCACGTCGACGTCGTCCATGTTGACCTGCTCAAGCTTGGTCGCGGCGCTCCGCATCGTCTTGAAGAAGTCCTCTCGGTCCTTGTACTTCTTCTTCGGCAGGAAGCGGCCGTGAACGCACAGCGAATCGTCGGGCTGGAGCGCGAAATCCGACGGCGTGACGTAGCAGACGCGGTGCCCGCGCAACGCCGCCTCATAGGCAAGGACGGTGGTCGTATAGCCCGCGAATTCGCGTTCCATATCGTTGACGAAAAAGGCGATCAGCATGGTTGCTCAGGCTCCTGCAAGCATATCGTGGAGATTGGTGTGGGACCGAAGCGACGCGATGCGCGCCTCGGCGGCTGGGTCGTCGAGGAAAAGGGGGGTGAAGGCCGGCGCGCGGACCAGCCCGCGCTGCAACAGCTCCTCGATCGCGGGCACGTGATCGACTGCGATCTTGCCCAGCCAGAAGGGCAGCAGCGACGCGCCCGACGCGACGAGGTTCATGACCGCGCGGAAGCCCTGCAAGTAGATGGCGTCCTTGGCGAGCCCGCCCGAGCGGAACACGCGCGCGGAAATCCCGAATGCGCCGCGACGCGAGAAGCCATGCTCCTTGTGGAGCGTGCGCCATACTTCGACGAACTCGGCGCCGTGGAGCATCGCGTCGACCGCGACGACGCGCCCAGCGAGCAGACGGAGCCGGGTGCGCGTCAGGCCACCGGTGACCCATTCGGCGAAAACGCCAAGGCCTTCCTGAACACCTTCGTAGCGGGCGAGGCCGGTGCGGAAGATGCCGAGCCCCTGCTCGGCGCCGTTGAAATAGGTGAGCAGGTGGACGCTGACCTCGTGTGCCAGCAACGCGTTCAGGCGATGCGCGGGCATCAGGGCATCCGACGCGATCATCAGCTTGGGGCCGGACACCAGCAGGCCCGAGACGTCGTCGCGAATGTCGACGACGGCATCGAACGACGGATCGATGGCGCGATAGCGATCGATCAGCGCACGCGCGCCGTCGGCGATTTCCTGCGCGCCGATCGCCTCGCCGCGCGGGGGATCGCGGTCGGTCGAAGCTAGGATCGAATGCGCGTCGGCGAGCAGTTCGGACTCGACCGCGCCGTAGAGAAACATCGACGCGGCGCGGAAGGATGGCGTGTTGCGGGTCGCGAGCATCGTCAGCTGCGCGTCGATTTCCCGCCGCCGTTCGGACAATAGCCGCTCGATCAGCGGATCTTCGACCAGATTGAGGTCGATCGCGAACAGTTCGCGCTTGGCGACATCGGGGTCGATCGTCAGCGGGCGATAGTGGAAATCGGGTGCCGACCCACACTTGTCGGCAAGGAATTTCTCGAGCGCGTCCGATGTGTTGATCGGCGAGATCGAGAGCAGGAAATCGTAGCCGCCGACCACCTCCTGCAACCGCCGGTCGGCCTTGATCGCGGCGGCGAGGTAGGCGCTGCGGCCCAGCGCTCGATAATGGCGCGGCGCCTCGCCCGATCCGTCGTCGAGGAAGGCACAGGCGGCGCGGAGCAGCGCGTCGCTGGTCGCGACGGCAAGGTCGTGAACGATCGCCGGAAAGACGCCGCCGTCTTCGCGACGGTGGATCGGCGGCATCGTCAGCGTCAGGTGCGTCACCTTCGCCATGTCGCCCAGCAGGCGCGCGAAGGGATCGGGAAGCACTTCGGCAAACTGGTCGCGGTCGACTTCGCATGCGCGCAGGTCGATGACGATCTTCTCGAGGCCCTTCTGGAGCGCGTCGGCGGTGCGGTCCGAGGCGGCGTCGCGGCCGGCGCCGATATGCGCCTGGAAGGTCGGCAACCTGGACGAGTGGCGCTTGCGCATCTCGACCGGCTGGTCCTGCAACGTGATGACGAGCAGGCGGCCCATCCGCTCGATCAACCGCTGCGCCACCGCTTCGACCGCCGACAGCGCGGCGTGATCGTCCTCGCTCGACCAGACGATGTAGGACGGGCTGTCGATCGCGATACGGCGGACGAGGCTGGTTTCGGGCTCGTCGGTACGATGCAGGATCAGGAACGGCAGCCAGCGGTCGAGGTGGACGCGGCCATGCGCGCCGACCGCCTCGCGCAGCGCACCGTCCTTGCCGAAGTCGGCGTCGAACGGCGCCGGTGCCTCGCGCAGCCGCGCCTTGGTCTTCACGCCAGCAGATCCTCTGCCGTGACGGCGACATGATTGATGAAGCGCCGCATCGCGCCGAGCTCGGCCGCATCGGGCTCACCCGACCATTCGTCCATGAAGAACTTCTTGAACTCCAGCGCGATCGCGCAACCCTGTCCCGGATAGCGGTCGTGGACGAAGCGGGTCTGCTCGCCCTTGCCCTGAAACGCGACATTCTCGCGAACGTCGAGGCGGCGGCCGTTGAAATCGAAGCCGCGCATCGCCTCCATCAGCGGGTCCATCAGGAATGCCCACTGCTCGCGCGGCATCGACGAGGTGCCGATGTTGATGTCGGGCGCATCCTCCTGCGGCGTCGGGGCGGCGTCGGCACCATTGCGGCGGTGATTGTAGCTATGGACGTCGATCAGCACGAACTTCGGATCCGCGGCGGCGATGTCGTCGAGCAGCGAGCCGAGCATGCGATAATACGACTTATGAAGGTCGAGCGAGCGCGTGACGAGGTCGGGCGTCAGGCCGTCGTGCCAGATGTCGAGACCCCACGCCTGATCGGGCGTTTCGTAGATCGCACCGTCGGGACCGCGGTTGAGATCATATTCGAAGCGCGAGACATGGGCGATGACGTGGGTCGACACGTCGGCGACCGCCTGGCCCGTGAACGGGTCTTCCTCGCGAAGGCGGTCGAGGTCGGCGAGTTTCATCGCCGCGGCAACTTCGTCGCGTAGACTGTGTCCGTCGTGGATCGCGGTGGCGATGACCGGGCCTGCGCCGCGCTGAACCGTCCACCATTTCTGCCCGAGGGCCGCATGCTGTGTCATGCGCCTTTAAGCGTTTCGCGCCCGGTTCGGTTGCGTGCCCCGGTCAGCGTTGGCGCGAAAGGTCGTCGGGACGGTCGATATCGAAGGTCGAGCCGGGCCAGTCGGTGACGATCTGCACGGCGCCGTGGAGCGCTGCGAGCACGTCGCGCCCGCCACGATCGCCGTGGAGCGACGCGAGCAGTGGGAATGCTGACGCGCCGACGGCGGCAGGATGAGCGGGCGCCCTGTCGTAGGTAGCAAGCGCGGCGGGCGCACCCGAAAGAACTTTTTCGAGAAGCGTTCGGCCAAGCGCGGGGGAGACGTCGGGCATGTCGGCAAGGAAGATGAGGGCTGCTTCGGCGCCGTCGGGTAGCGACTGGATCCCGCAGCGCAGGCTGGCCGCCATTCCTTCTTCCCAGTCGTGGCAACGGACGATGCGAACGTCTTCACCGAGGTAGGCCGTGATCTTTTCGGCATCCGCGCCGAGGACGACGGTGACCGCGTCGACCCCGCTCGCCTTTGCTGCCTCGACGCTCCACGCGATCAGCGGACGCCCGTTCCACGAGGCGAGGAGCTTGCCCCCTCCGAAGCGGCGCCCGGCGCCGGCCGCGAGGACGATGGCGTGGGCGCTCACGACCGCCGCGTGGCGATGATCTCGCCGATCGCCGACACCGCCACTTCCCACGGCGAGCGGGCGCGGATGGGAAGGCCCAGCGGCATGCGGATTCGTGCAATCTCGTCGACCGAGAAGCCGGCTCCCTTCAGTCGCGCTGTCCGCTCGGCAATCCGGCGGCGCGAGCCGAGCACGCCGATATAACCGGCCTTGCTCTGGAGCAGACGACCCAACGCTTCTTCGTCGAGGTCGACATCGTGGGTGGCCAGCACCATCGCGGTAAAGGCGTCGGGCGGCTCGTCGCCGAGCGCTTCGGCAAGGCCGCGACGATCAACCGCCAACCCGAACGGCGCTTGCTCGGCGTCCGCGAACGGCGCCAGCAGGCGCGTATCGAGGCCGACCGTCTGCCCCATCGCCGCGATAGCCAAGGCGAAGGGATCGTCGCCGATTACTCGCAGGCGCCACGGCGGATCGAACTGAATATCGCCGTCGCCGATCGCCTCCCCGGCTTCGCACGAGCGAATGCGCCCGTCGCTCCGCCAGCGGGCGGGGACCCGCTCCAACCAGCAGCGCCGCAGGGCCGCGACCGCTTCATCGCCGGGCTCGATCCGCTCGACCAGCACTTCCAGCCGTCCGCCGCACGGCAGGCGCATGTCGACGAACGGACTGCCCCGGCCATAGACGAGCAATTGCGATTTTCCGTCTTCGATCACTGCCGCCGCGTTGAGCGCGACATCGTCCTCGATGCAGCCGCCGGACAGGAACCCCCATGTGCGGCCGCCGTCGATCAGCATCTGCGAACCCACCGGCCGCGGCCCGCCGTCGGCGGCGACGATCGTGGACAGCGCGACGGTGCGGCCTTCCGACCATGCTTCGAACAGGCGCGGGCGGATGTCGTCGGCCAGCCCTTCTTCGGGCCAACCGCTCATCGGCGGGACCCCTTGCGGGTCGGTCGCGTTTCCATTGGCATCGGGCGGGTATAGTATGGCCCCGTCGGGCCGCCAATCGGGCGCTCAGGAGATTCAGGACGTTGGACGCAGTTCGGACGCGGGCAGCCCCTTCGCGGGCAATGATCGATTCGCTCGGGCGGCGGATCGATTACGTCCGGCTGTCGGTCACCGACCGCTGCGATCTGCGCTGCCGCTATTGCATGGCCGAGACAATGACCTTCGAGCCAAGCGACCGCCTTCTGTCCTCCGACGAGCTGGTGAGGCTGGCGACGTTGCTGGTCGAACGCGGAGTACGTCGGATCCGCCTGACCGGCGGCGAGCCGCTCGTACGAAAGGACATCGCTGCCATCGTGGGTGGGATTGGCGCGCTGCTCGACGCTGGTCTTGATGAGTTGACGCTGACCACCAACGCCACCCAATTGACGCGGCATGCGGCAATGTTGCGCGACGCCGGCGTGCGGCGGATCAACGTCAGCCTCGACAGCCGCGACGCCGAGACGTTTCGTTTCATCACCCGCCGCGGCGACCTGGCGCAGGTGCTCGCGGGGATCGACGCGGGGAAGGCCGCCGGCTTGGCGATCAAGATCAACATGGTCGCCTTGGCGGGCCTCAACGACCGCGAGATCGCACCGATGCTCGAATGGTGCGTCGAGCGCGGCTTCGACCTGACGCTGATCGAAACGATGCCGCTGGGCGATATCGGGATGGGCCGGAAGGCGCATTACCTTCCGCTCGACGTCGTGCGAGAGGAGCTCGCCCGCTCGTTCGACTTAGCCGCATCCGATTACGCCACCGGCGGGCCGGCGCGATACTTCCAGGTCAGCGAGAGCAGCATCCGGCTTGGCCTGATCACCCCGCTGACCAATAATTTCTGCGCGTCGTGCAATCGCATCCGCGTCACCGCGACCGGTACCGTCTTCGGCTGCCTGGGGCAGGACCAGCATGTCGAGCTTCGCGATCCGCTGCGCCATGGCGACGGGGCGGCGGTCGAGGCGCTGCTCGACCGGCTGATCGCGGGCAAGCCGCCGCGCCACGATTTCCAAATCGACCGCACCACCCCCGCGCAGCCGCGCCACATGAGCGTGACCGGCGGCTAGGCCTCGGGCAGGTCGAGCCGGACGACCGCGCCCGCCAGCCGGCTGACTTCGGCTTCCTGGTGACTGACGAACAGCATCGGCAGGGCGCATTCGTCGCGAATCCGTTCGATCATCGGCAGCAGTTCTTCGCGCCGCGCGCGGTCGAGCGAGGTCAGTGGCTCGTCGAGCAGCAGAAACTCTGGCGCCGACAGCAACGCCCGCCCGATCGCGACACGGCGCGCTTCCCCGCCCGACAGCGTCGGGGGTCGCCGGTCAAGCAGTCCAGCGAGGCCAAGAAACGCAACGGCCTCGTCGAACGCAATGACGCGCCGCCGGACACCGGCCAGTCGCTCACCGAAGAGGAGGTTGGAGCGGACAGTGCGGTGCGGAAACAGACGCGGTTCCTGGAAGACATATCCCACGCGGCGCGCTTCGGGCGGAAGGTCGATGCCGACCTCCGCGTCGAACAAGGTACGCCTGCCGACCACGATCCGCCCGGCCGCGGGGCGAAGCAGGCCCGCGATCATGTTGAGCAGGCTGGTCTTCCCCGCCCCCGACGGTCCGACCACGGCGGTCACGAGTGCTTCGGAAGTGAAGGCGACCGAAAGGCTCGCCTCGCCCAGCCGTCGCTCGACCGCGACTTCAAAGGACATGGCGGCCCCCGTTGCCCATCCGTCGCGAAATGATTTCGGACAGGAGCAGCGCACCGATCGACAGGATGACCGAGATGATCGCCAGCCGCGTCACGATCGCTTCGCCGCCCGGCACCTGCAACGCCGAATAGATTGCGAGCGGGATCGTCTGGGTCTGCCCCGGCACGTTCGACACGAAGGTGATGGTCGCGCCGAACTCGCCGATCGACCGGGCAAAACCGAGCGTCGCGGCGGCGAGGAAGCCAGGGAGACTGAGCGGAAGGGTCACGGTCAGGAAGGTGCGCCACGGGCTCGCCCCCAGCGTCCGCGCCGCCTGCTCCAGCCGGACGTCGACGCTTTCGAGCGACAAGCGCAGTGCGCGAACCATCAGCGGCAACGCCATAATCGCCGCCGCCAGCGCGGCCCCGGTCCAGCGGAACATCAGCGTCACGCCGAACCATTGCTCGAGCAACCGTCCGACCGGTCCCTGCCGGCCGAACAGCAGGAGCAGGAGCCAGCCGGTGACCACCGGCGGAATCACCAGCGGCAGGTGAACCAGCGCGTCGAGCAGCAGCTTGCCTCGAAAATTCGTTCGAGCGAGGATCCACGCGAGGCCCAGCGCGACGGGTAGCGCGCCCAGCACCGCGACCAATCCGACCTTCATCGACAAGGCGATGATCGCCCACTCTGCGGCGCTGGCAGTCATCGGCGGTCCGCCGAGGGGAAGCCGTGGGCGCGGAAAATCCGCTGCCCATCGGGCGAACGCAGAAAGGCGAGAAACGCCGCGGAGCCGGGATGGCGGCCGGCGGCGAGGAGCGCGACCGGGTAACGGATCGCGGCGTGACTTCCTTTCGGAAACACGGCGACGGCCCGCAGAGCGGGCGCGGCCTGCACGTCGGTCGCGTAGACGATGCCGAGCGGCGCCTCTCCACGCTCGACCAAGGCCAGCGCGGCGCGGACGTTCTCGCTGCGCGTGATCCTGGCGGCCACGGTCGGCCATAGACCGAGCGATTCCAGCGCCTCCCGCCCATAGCGCCCTGCGGGTACCGCGTCGGGGTCGGCCATCGCCAGCCGTCCGTCTCCGAGCGCTTTGGCGAGCGCGGTGGGCGCCAGCGCCACCGGCGCAGATGCGCGTGGCGCGGCAAGGACCAGGGCATTGCCCACCAGATCGTAGCGAGTTCCCGCCCGAAGCGCGCCTGAAGCTTCGACATGGTCCATCCATTGCTCGTCGGCGGAGATGAAGATGTCGGCCTGGGCGCCGCTTTCCACTTGTCGCGCCAGGGCCGAGGAGGCCGCGAAAGACAACGTCGGGCGCGGATGTCCCTGCTTCTCCCATTCTCCGGCCGCCGTGGTCAGCGCCTCCTGTAAACTCGACGCCGCGAGAATGACGGGTGCGGGTGGCGAAGGATCGGGCGCGCAGCCCGCCACGACGGCAAGGGCAAGCGCAAGGACCAGTCGCATGATCAAAAAGCGAGCGCCTCGACGCGGTCGCCGATGTTCAACGCGGGACTGTTGGGCCGTTGGCGCAACAGCCAGTCAGCGGCGGCGAGCGTTGCCTGCGCCCCACTGTCCTGATTGTCGAACGGGCGCGCGCGGTCGCCGTCGCGGCGCGCGCGGGAAAAGCTTTCGCGACCGTCGCAGGGTCTGAGCGGCGAGGTAAGCTCCACTTGCTCCCATCGGACGGCATCACTCGGACTCTGGCCGGTCATTCCGGCAAGCAACGGCGCGAGGAACAGGCGCGCGGTGACCATGGCCGAGGTCGGATTGCCAGGGAGGCCGAGCACCAGCGTCGTGCCCACGCGGCCGAACCACACCGGCTTGCCCGGACGGATTGCGACCTTGGAAAAGATCAGGTCGAGCCCCAGCGGCTCGAACATTGCCTTGCCGAAGTCGCGCTCGCCGACCGAGGCACCGCCAGTGACGACGATGAGGTCAAGCGCTGTGACCAATCTGGCCGCGACCTGCAGCAGATGCGCGAGATCGTCTGGCTCGCGATGGACCGAAGCAACTTCGCCGCCCCATGCTTCGCAGAAAGCGGCGAGGCCGACCGACAGGCTTTCGGGGATCGAGGTCGCGCTGCCCGTCACACCGGCCGCGCGCAATTCGTCGCCGGTGGCCAGCAGCGCGATGCGCGGACGGATGAAGCAATCGACCTCGCCGCAATCGGCCGCGGAGGCGGTCACCAGCGCCCGGGGTGTCAGGACGGTGCGCGCGGCGAGCAGGTCGTCGCCTTCGGCAAAATCGGAGGCCCGATGCCGGACGAAGCGGCTTTCGCCCGGAGCGGCGCGGACGATGATCGACGCGTCGGTCCGATCGATATCCTCCTGGATGATGACCCGGTCGGCCCCCATCGGGAGCGGCGCGCCCGTGAAGATCCGCACGCACTGTCCGGATTGCAGCGCGGGAAGCGGCGTGGTTCCCGGAAAGGCTTCCCCGGCCATTTCGAACCGAGCGCCGACGCCCACGTCGGCACCGGTCGCGACCGCATATCCGTCCATCGAGGAGACATCGGCGCGGGGAGAATCGATCCCGGCGCGAACCGCAGTCGCGAGTACCCGGCCTGCACTTTTGCCAAGCGGGACCGTCTCGCTTCCGACCGGGCGGGCATTCGCCTCGACCAGCGCCAGCGCCTCGTCGAACGAGATCACTCGTCGATCGCCCGCCAATGACCGCTTCGACCGCCCTCTTTTTCGAGCAGGCGGACGCCCTCGATCGTTATTGACCGGTCGACGGCTTTGAGCATGTCGTAAAGCGTCAGGCAGGCGACCGAGACCGCGGTAAGGGCCTCCATCTCGACGCCGGTCGGGCCGGTCGTCGCGGCCTCGCCGGTCACGCGAAAGCCCGGCAGATCGGGATCGGCGGTGATCGTCACGCCCGCCTTCGACAGCGGGAGCGGGTGGCACAAGGGGATGAGGTCGGCGGTTCGTTTTGCGCCCATGATCCCGGCGAGTTCGGCGGTCGCGATGACCGACCCCTTGGCCGCGCGTTCTTCGACCGCCATCGCCAGTGCTTCCGCCGAGCATCGAACCCGGCCCTCCGCGACGGCACGGCGGGCGGTGGAGGCCTTCGTGGAGACATCGACCATGCGGGCGCGGCCCGCCTCGTCGATGTGCGTGAGGTCGCTCACGACGGCACGCCTTCCAGCCGCGGGATCAGTCCCGCGATCGAGCACGGCCGATAACGGCTGTCGAATTCCATCCCGAGCACGAGGTCCCACGCATCGCGGCAGGCACCGGTCGATCCGGGCAGGCAGAAGATGAAGGTCGTGCCGATCTGTCCGCCGAATGCACGCGATTGCAGCGTCGACACGCCGACCGTCGTCAGGCTGGCCTGATGGAAGACGACCGAAAAGCCGTCCATCTCCCGCGTCAGCATCGGCCGGATCGCTTCGGGCGTCATGTCGCGGGGAAAGAAGCCCGTCCCGCCCGTGGTGAGGATGATGTCGACGTGGTCGTCCGCGGCCCAGTCGCGGACCTTGGCCTGGATCGCCTCGACCTCGTCGCGAACGATGGCTCGCTCGTGCAACCGGTGGCCCGCATCGCGGAGCCGCTGTTCGAGCAGCGCACCCGAGGTGTCGCTGGCGAGATCGCGCGTGTCGGAAACAGTCAGCACCGCGATCCCGAGCGCGTGGAACGGCAATTGTTCATCGATCCCGGGCATCGTCACTCCATTTTTCCAGGGCGGCCCGATCCTCGGCGCTCGGCTCGATCCAGACCGGTCCGTCGGCGCGATCCTCGCGTTTCCAGAAGGCGGCTTCGCTTTTCAACCGGTCCATCAATTCGCTGGCGGCGTCGAACGCGACCCCGCGATGGGTCGCGGCGACAGCGGTGAATACGATCGGCTCGCCCGGCACGACCTGTCCGCTGCGATGCGCGACGCGGATGGTGAGGTCGCCGTGCTTCGCTGCACAGGCCGAGGCAATGTCCCGCAACGTGGTCTCGGTCATGCCGGGGTAGTGGTCGAGGAACAGGCCGTTGACCGATTGGCCGTCGCGGGCGGTCGGCCGAGCCACCCCGACGAAACTGACCACCGCGCCCTCTCCATCGAGGTCGTCGAGAAAGGCGGCCAGCTCGGCATCGGGCTTGAGAGGACCGGGCTCGAGGCGGGTGACGATGGGCATCATCCGCCCGACAAAATTGGAAGAAAGGCGACTTCGGCATCGGCCGGGACCGGATGGTCTTCGCCAACGATCGCCTGATCGACGCTGATGCGGATGCGCGGATCGCTAAGTTCGGCAAACCCCTCGCCCCTTGCTGCCAACTCCCGGCGAATCTCGGCCACGGTCGTGGCGCCGTCGACCGGCACGTCGATCTGCCGGCCTAGCCGATCCGCCAGATGTCCGAAGAACAGCACGCTGGTCATGCCGCTTCGTTGGCAGCAAAGGCCGTCCGAGGGAAGCAGTCTTGGTCGGTCATGGTCAGGCGATGGCGGGAAGCCGGCCGATCATCTTTTCCAGCGTGATCGGATAGTCGCGAACGCGGATCCCGGTGGCGTTGTAGGCGGCGTTGGCAATTGCCGCGCCGACGCCGCACAGGCCGAGTTCGCCGACCCCCTTCGCCTTCATCGGCGAGGTCTTGTCGTCGACCCCGCCGAGGAAGATCACGTCCTGGTGCGGAATGTCGGCGTGAACCGGCACCTCATAGCCGGCAAGGTCGTGATTGACGAAGAAGCCGAAGCGCTTGTCGACTGCCAATTCCTCCATCAGCGCCGCGCCGACGCCCATGGTCATCGCGCCGATGACCTGGCTTCGCGCCGATTTGGGATTGAGGATTCGGCCCGCCGCGCACACCGCGAGCATCCGCCGCACGCGCGTCACGCCGGTATAGGCATCGACCCCGACTTCAACGAAATGGCCAGCGAATGTAGACTGCTGGAAGCGCTTTTCGAGATCGCCATATTCCATATGGTCTTCGGCAACGAGTTCGCCCGCGCTGGCGAGCGGCGCGCTTTTGCCCCGGGCGCTGACCATGCCATCGTCAAAGGTCGCGGTTTCTGGATCGATGCCGAGCTTGGCCGCGATCGCCGCGCGGAGCTTGACGCAGGCGGCGTAGACTCCGGCCGTCGAGCTGTTGCCGCCCCACTGCCCGCCCGAACCCGACGACACCGGGAAATCGGAATCGCCGAGTTTGACCCGGACGCGGTTGAGCGGAACGCCAAGCATCTCCGCCGCGGTCTGGGCGATGATCGTATAAGAGCCCGTTCCGATGTCGGTCATGTCGGTTTCGACCGTGACGATCCCGTCGACGCCGAGGCGGACACGCGCCGCCGACTTCATGTTCATATTGTTGCGGAAGCCTGCAGCGACCCCCATGCCGACCAGCCAGCGGCCATCGCGGCGCGTGCCCGGCCGCGCCGATCGCTTCGACCAGCCGAAGCGGTCGGCGCCGACACGAAGACATTCGATTAGACGGCGTTCGGAGAATTGGCGCTCGGGCTTTTCCGGGTCGACCGCGGTGTCGTTGACGATCCGGAATTCGACCGGATCCATTCCCAGCTTTTCCGCCATCTCGTCCATCGCGATTTCGAGCGCCATCAGCCCCGGCGCCTCGCCCGGTGCGCGCATGGCGTTGCCTTCGGGAAGATCGAGTTCGGCCAGCCGCATCGAGGTCAGACGGTTCGCGCCGGCGTAGAGCAGCTTGGTCTGGTTCACCGCCGTCTCAGGCTGACCACCGGGCAGGTCGCCCGACGCGCTTTCGTGCGCGATCGCGGTAATCTTGCCGCCACGCTCCGCGCCGATGCGGATCCGCTGGATCGTCGCCGGGCGGTGGGTCGTGTTGTTGAACATCATCGGCCGAGTCAGCGCGAGCTTGACCGGCCGCTTCGCCGCCTTGGCGCCCAGCGCGGCAAGGATCGCGTCGGCGCGAACGAACAATTTCCCGCCGAAGCCGCCGCCGACATAGGGCGAGTCGATTCGCACCTTGTCCTTGGCGATGCCGAGCGTCTTGGCGACGTCGCCGCGGCCCCAGGCGACCATCTGGTTCGAGGTCCAGATGGTGAGCTTGTCGCCGTCCCATGCCGCGATCGAGGCATGCGGCTCCATCATCGCATGGCTCTCGTCGGGCGTGGTATAGGTCGCGTCGAGCTTCACCGCCGCGGCTTCGTATCCGCGTTCGAAATCGCCGACGCGGTCGACCTTTTCTTTCGATCCGCCCTGCGCCGGATCGCCGCCAACCAGCGGGGCGGTCTTGTGGACGGCTTCGAGGTCGAAGCGACCGTCCTGCCGGCTATAGTCGATCCGCAGCATTCCCGCCGCGGCGCGCGCCTGCTCGAACGTTTCCGCGACGACGATCGCGATCGCCTGGTGGTAATGCTGGATCTGCGCGCCACCGAACAGCGAGGCGGTGTTGAAGTCGCCCTTGGTCAGCTTGGGCATGTCGAGCGTCGTCACGATGGCGAGAACGCCCGGCGCGGCCTTGGCATCGGTCGTGTCGATGCGGCGAACGCGGCCCTTGGCGATGCCGCTGCCGACGACATAGCCGTAAGCCTGGTTGGCCGCGACATTGTGCCGTTCGTATGCATAGGGCGCGAGGCCACTGGTCTTGAACGGACCGTCGATGCGGTCGACCGGCTGGCCGATGACGCGCTGACGATCGATGGGATTGGGGCCTGCTGGCTTGTCGAACTTCATGACCGCGCCTCCGCCATGACCGAGGCGATGGTTCGTTCGACCAACGGCACCTTGAACGCATTGTCACGCGTCGGCCGTGCCGCCGCCAGAAGCTGCGCAGTCACCGCGCGCGCGCCCTGCCGCATGGCGCCTTCGGCGGACTCGACGCGCCATGGGCGGGGCGCAATCCCGCCGACCGCGACGCGGCCCTCGCCATTGCGTCCAATCACCGCCGCGACCGAAACCAATGCGAAGGCGTAAGACGCACGGTCGCGAACCTTATGATAGATGTGCCGCCCGCCAATCGGCTTGGGCAGCGCGACCGCGGTAATCAATTCGCCCGGCCGGAGCGCGGTTTCGACATTGGGCGTCGTTCCCGGAAGCCGATGGAAATCGGACAGCGGGATCGCCCGCACCGCGCCGGACGGATCAACCGTCTCGACCCGCGCGTCGAGCACGCGCATCGCGACCGCCATGTCGCCAGGGTAGGTCGCGATGCAGGAATCGCTCGTCCCGACGATCCCGAGCTGGCGGCTGTATCCGGCCAGCGCGGCGCAACCCGAGCCTGGACGGCGCTTGTTGCACGGCTGGTTGGTGTCGTAAAAATAGGGGCAGCGCGTGCGCTGGAGGAGATTTCCGGCGGTCGTCGCCTTGTTGCGCAGCTGGCCCGAGGCGCCGGCGAGGATCGCGCGGCTGAGGACGGCATAGTCCTTTCGAACGCGCGGATGCGCAGCGAGATCAGTGTTGCTGACCAGCGCGCCGATGCGAAGCCCGCCGTCATCGGTCTTCTCGATCCGGTCGAGGCCGAGCGCGCCGACATCGACGAGGTGCGTTGGCGTTTCGATCTCCAGCTTCATCAGGTCGAGCAGGTTGGTGCCGCCGGCGATGAACTTGGCGCCGGGAGTCGCGGCGACCGCTGCGGCGGCCTCCGCCGGACTGGCCGCGCGGTGGTAAGTGAACGGCCTCATGCCCGGCCCCCTGCGACTTCGACCATCGCTTCGCTGATATTGGAATAGGCGCCGCAGCGGCAGATGTTTCCGCTCATCCGCTCGCGCATCTCGTCGGGCGTCGCGCCCGCTTTCTTGGTCAGATCCTCGGTGACGTGGCTTGGGATGCCCGCACTGATCTCGTTGAGCACGGCGACCGCCGAGCAGATCTGGCCCGGCGTGCAATAGCCGCACTGGTAACCGTCATGCTTGATGAAGGCGGCCTGCATTGGGTGGAGCCGACCCGGAGCGCCCAGGCCTTCGATGGTGGTGATCTTGTCGCCCTGGTGCATCACCGCGAGGCTGAGGCAGCTGTTGATCCGCTTGCCATCGACAAGCACGGTGCAGGCACCGCACTGACCATGATCGCAGCCCTTCTTGGTGCCGTTGAGCTTGAGATTCTCGCGCAGCGCGTCGAGCAGGGTGGTGCGGGTGTCGACGTTGAGCGTGCGGCTTTGACCGTTCACTTCCATCGTCACCGGGACGACGCTCGGCTCGGCCTGACGAAGTGGCGCTTGCGCATGGGCGGCGGGCATTCCCGACACGGTCGTGGCGGCGGCGGTGCCGACGAGGACTCCGCGCCTTGAGATTTCGAGGTCCTTGCTCATCTGGGAATTCTGCCTTCCGCCCGCGAATGCGGGGTCAACGCAGCAAAGCCGAGTCCGATGCACGCCGTGAAATTATCGCGTCAGACCCGACGAAGCGCCGCGGCCGGCCGAATCGCCATCAGCGGCAGCGAGCCGAGGATGCCGATGCCGAGCGTGAGCACCGCGCCCCCGGCAAGAGTCGCGAGGACCACCGGCCAATCGGGCGCCCAATTGAACTCGAAAATCTGGACGATGACATACCAGGCGGCCGCCGATCCGAGCGCAAGCGCCAGTGCGACGAGGATCGCGGCCAGCAGCGCATATTCGAGCGCCTGCGTGGCCAGCACTTGCCCGCGCGTCGCGCCAAGAGTCTTCAGGATGACGCTGTCGTAGGCGCGAGCCTGCCGCGAAGCCGCGATTGCGCCGACCAGCACGGCGATGCCGGCCAGGATCGTCACCGACGCCGACATCAGGATCGCGAGCGCCATCTGGTCGAGCAAGGTGCGCACCTTGCCGATCACTTCGCCGATCGAGATGATCGACGCCGAAGGAAAGGCGCCGACCAGCGCGCGCGACACGGCGCCCTCGTTCTTCTCGTCCATGTGGATGGTAGAGGTCAGGCTGTGCGGTGCCGAGGACAATGCGCTTGGAGAGAAGACGAGGACGTAGTTGAAGCCCATCGTGTCCCAATTGACCCGCCGGAGCGACGCGATCTTTGCCTCGATCTCGCGGCCGAGAACGCTGACCGTCATCGTGTCGCCGACGCCAATGTCGAGCACCTCGGCGGCTTCCTCGTCGAGGCTAACCAGCGGCGGACCGCGATAATCCTTCGGCCACCACTCGCCGGCGGTCAGGTCGCTGCCTTGCGGGACGGTGTCGCTGTAGGTCAGTCCGCGCTCGCCGCGAAGGAACCAGGCGCCGTCGGGAATCTCGGCAAGGTCGGCGACGCGCTTGCCGTCGTAAGCGACGATCGTCCCGCGCAGCGACGGGACGATGTTAAGCTCGGCCTCGGGCGCTTCGCGGCGGACGAGCTCGGCGAACTGCACACGGGCCTCTGATGGCACATCGAGCACGAACTGGTTGGGCGCGCGCTGCGGCACGGTGCGGCTGATCTCGGCCGACAGGCTGGTCTGGATCGCGGCGATGGTCACGAACAGCGTCAGCGCGAGGCCGAGCGCGATCACCAGCGCGACGGTCTGTGCGCCCGGGCGATAGAGGTTGGCGACAGCGAGTCGCGGGAGCGGTTGGCGAAGGCGCGGGACGCTGCGCGCCAAACGACGGATGAGCAGCCCGACGCCGAGCAGGAGCAGGAGCACGCCGACCACCGACCCGATCACCATTGCCGCGAAGAGCGGGTCGCGCGCCGTGGCGAGCGCCAGCGCCATGATCGCCGCCGCGCTGAGCCCGACGATCACCCATGTCCGGCGAGCGAAACGTGTCGGCCCGTCGACCAAGCCCCGGAAACCCGCCGCCGCCGGCTGCGACCGGGCGCGGTCGATCGGCGGGAAGGCGAACATCAGTGCGATCAGCAGACCGTAAAGACCCGCGACGATCAGCGGCTGCGGGAATAGGCCGAAGCCCGGCGCCACGGGAAGCAGATCGCCCGTCGCCAGAATGAGGAGATTGGCCAGCAATGCCCCGGCGACGAGGCCCGCCGCGACCGCCGCAAGCGTGACCGCGCCGACCTGCAGCAGGTAAATTCGCGCAATGTCGCGCGACGTGGCGCCGACAACCTTCAGCGTCGTGATGCTTTCGCGCTTGGTCGCCATGTAGGACGCGACGCCGTTGCCGACGCCGATGCCTGCGATCGCCAGCGCGGCGAGACCGATCAGCGAGAGAAACTGCCCCAGCCGCTCGAAGAAGCGCGACGTCCCGGGCGCGGCGCGGTCGCGGTCCTTGATCTCCCAGCCGGCCGACGGGAAGCGATCCTTGATGGCCTCCTCGATCGTCTCGGTCGACGCGCCGGCGGGCAGGCGAAGCCGATACTTGCTCTCGTAGAGCGCGCCGGGACGAAGCAGCCCCGACCGCTCGATCCCCTCAACCGAGACCAAGGCGACCGGGCCGAGCGTGAAGCCCTCGCCGACACGATCGGGCTCGTCGGTCAGGATATCGGCGATCCGATATTGGGCGTCGCCGTAGGTCAGCAAGCCACCGGGCCGGACTTCGAGCCGCTCGGCGAGGGAGCGGTCGATGACGACCTCATCGGCGGCCAGCGTTCGCCATTTTCCATTGGCGAGGCCGATCGTGCCGTATAGCGGATAGCGCGCGTCGACGCCCTTCAGCTCGGTCAGGACCGCGGGACCGCCGTTCATTGCGCGCGCCATCGCGCGGGTCCGGATCGTGTCGCTCACCGTGCCGAAGCTCGATAATTCTTGTCGTTCCTCGGCACTGGCGCGGCGCTGCGTCATCGCGACTTCAAGGTCGCCGCCAAGCAAGGATTGACCCTGCGTGGCGAGTTCGCTGGTCATCGCCGCGGTCATGCTGCCGATTGCGCCGAGCGTGGTCACGCCGAGCAACAGGCAGATGAACAGCAGGCGGAGACCGCGAAGCCCCCCGCTTAGGTCGCGGCGGGCGAGCCGCCAGCTCGCGGCCCAGCCGAGGCGGCTGTCGTCGGTCAAGCGGCGCGATCCGCGACGATCAGGCCATCGCGCATTTCCAGCACGCGGTCGCATCGCGCCGCGAGCCCGGGGTCATGGGTGATCATGACCAAGGTTGCGCCCGCGGCGCGCTGGCGATCGAACAAAAGGTCGACGATGACACCGCTGGTGGCGCCGTCGAGGTTGCCGGTTGGTTCGTCGGCGAAAAGGATTTCGGGACGTGGGGCGACCGCGCGGGCGATCGCGACCCGCTGCTGCTCGCCGCCCGACAATTGCACCGGATAATGGTCGGTCCGTTCGGCCAGGCCGACCGCGGCCAGTTCGCTCGCGGCGCGATCGAACGCGTCGGTCGCGCCCGACAGTTCGAGGGGAACGGCGACATTCTCCAACGCGGTCATCGTTGGCAGCAGGTGGAAGCTTTGGAAGATGATCCCGACCCGCCCCCGCCGCGCCCGCGCCAGCGCATCCTCGTCGAGCCCGCGATAGCGCGTGCCGGCGACCTCGACCTCACCGCCGGTGGCCTGCTCCAGCCCCGCGAGGATCGAGAGCAACGAGGTCTTGCCCGACCCCGAAGGCCCCAGGATCGCGACGCTGCTGCCGCGGCGGATTTCGACGTCGATCCCCTTGAGGATGTCGGTCGGATGGCCGGCGCTTCCCAGCGTCAGGGTGACATTTCGAGCGGCGATGACGATATCGGACCCAGAGTGATCATTCATGTCGAGGTTTTATGTCCTACCGGTCCAACTTCTTGCCATATGTGGCGGCGGCGCTGCTGATCCAACCACTCGCCGCCTGTTCGAGCGAACAAAGTTCGACCAACGCCGCCGTGGCGGCTGCAGCCGAACCGGTGAAGGATGCGGTGGCAGCCCAACCCGCGGCGGATTCGAAGCTTATCCTCGCTTTCGGCGACAGTCTGTACGCGGGCTACGGTGTGCCGGCCGCCGACAGTTTCCCGGCTGAGCTGCAGAAGGCGCTGACCGCTCGTGGACTGGCGGTGACGGTCGACAATGCCGGCGTGTCGGGCGACACGACCTCCGCCGGACTTCGCCGACTGGCGTTCGTGCTCGACGGAATGGCGCGCAAGCCCGACCTGGTGCTGGTCAATCTGGGCGGCAACGACATGCTGCGCGGGGTCGATCCGGCCGAGACCCGCGCCAACCTCACCGCGATCTGCGAGGAACTGAAGCGGCGCGGAATCCCGATCATGCTGACCGGCATGGTCGCCGCGCCCAACCTTGGCGACGAATATGCCGACGCGTTTAATCCGATCTATCCCGATCTCGCCAAGCGGTTCGACGCCGTCCTGTATCCCTTCTTCCTCGACGGGGTGATCGGCGTCCCCGGCCTGATGTTGCCGGACCGTGTGCACCCTTCGCCAGCCGGCATCGACCGGATCGTGGCGCGGGTCGCCCCGATCGTCGCGGACGAGCTTGGCGACAAGCCCGCCTGACGGCCTTGGGTTCGCCATGATTTGCCGCTAGGGCGCGCCCCATGCTGAATATCAACGGAATCACGGTGCGCCTTGGCGGGCGCATGATCCTCGACCGCGCAACCGCGGCGATCCGCCCGCGCAGCCGCGTCGGCCTGATCGGGCGCAACGGCGCGGGAAAGTCGACCCTGATGAAGGTGATGATCGGCCAGCTCGACCCTGACGAGGGCGCGATTGAGATGCCGCGCAGGACACGCATCGGCTATATCGCGCAGGAAGCGCCGAGCGGGACGACCACCCCGTTCGAAGCGGTGCTCGCCGCCGACGTCGAGCGGTCGGCGCTGATGGCCGAAGCCGAGAATTGCGTCGACATGGATCGCCTTGGCGACATCCACGAGCGGCTGCTGGCGATCGATGCCTATAGCGCCGACGCCCGGGCCGCCCGCATCCTGCTCGGCCTTGGCTTCGACGAGGAAATGCAGGGTCGCCCGCTCGACAGCTATTCGGGCGGTTGGAAGATGCGCGTCGCGCTGGCGGCACTGCTGTTCTCCGAGCCTGACGTGCTGATGCTCGACGAGCCTTCGAACCACCTCGACCTCGAAGCGACGCTGTGGCTCGAGAACTTCCTGAAGAATTATGCGGGCACGCTGGTGGTGATCAGCCACGAGCGCGACCTGCTCAACAATGTCGTCGACACGATCCTTCATCTCGAGCGCGGCCAGATCACGCTCTACAGCGGCGGCTACGACGATTTCGAGCGACAGCGTGCTGAGCGAGTCGCGCAGATCGCTGCCGCGCGCGCCTCGCAGGATGCGCAGCGCGCCCGGCTGCAGGATTACATCGCCCGCAACAGCGCCCGCGCGTCGACCGCCAAGCAGGCGCAGTCGCGCGCCAAAATGCTGGCCAAGATGCAACCGATCGCCGCGCTGGCCGACGATCCGAGCCTCAGCTTCGATTTTCCCAGTCCGACCGAGTTGAAGCCCCCACTGATCACGCTCGACATGGCCGCGGTCGGCTATGGCGGCGAACCGATCCTTCGCAAGCTCAACCTGCGCGTCGATCCCGACGACCGGATCGCGCTGCTTGGCCGCAACGGTAACGGCAAGACCACGCTCGCGCGGCTACTCGCGGCGCAGCTTCCGGCGCTCGAAGGTGCGGTCAACGCGACCGGCAAGATGCGGGTCGGCTATTTCACCCAATATCAGGTCGAAGAATTGCACGGCGAGGATACGCCGCTCCTGCACATGACCCGCGCGATGGACGGCAAGAGCCCCGCCGCGGTGCGCGCGCAGCTTGGCCGCTTCGGCTTTTCTGGCGACAAGGCGACCACGGTCGCTAGCAAGCTGTCGGGCGGCGAGCGCGCACGGCTGGCGCTGGCACTGATTACTCGCGACGCCCCGCACCTGCTCATCCTCGACGAGCCGACCAACCACTTGGACGTCGATGCGCGCGAAGCGTTGGTGCAGGCACTCAACGACTATGACGGAGCCGTGCTGCTGATCAGCCACGACCGCCACATGGTCGAACTGGTGGCCGATCGCCTGGTGCTGGTCGAAGACGGCAAGGCAATCGAATATCCCGGATCGATCGACGATTATATCGACCTGGTGCTCGGCAAGAACCAGCCGAAGGCCGAGGCGAAGCCCAAGGTCAAATGGGACAAGAAGGCCGCCGCCAAGGCGCGTGACGACGAACGCGCCTTGCGAAAGGCAGCGGCCGAAGCCGAAGCCGAAAGTGCGCGCATCGCCGCGCAATGTTCGGCGCTCGACAAGGCCATGTTGGATCCGACCGCGGCCGAGCCGGCGCTCGCCGACTTGCCGATGTCGGAGCTTGCCCGCCGGCGCGAACGGCTGGCGACCGAATTGGCCGCCGCCGAGGCGCGCTGGCTAGAGGTCAGCGAACAGCTGGAAAGCCAAGCCGCCTGACCCGCGACCGCCTCAATCGAGGCGGTTGGCAATCTCGTCGAGCACGGTCGCCAGCTTGGCGCGACGCGGTGCATCGGCCGGTCCGCGCTTCACCTCGTCGGCCAAGGCCTTGAGTTGCCGCGCATTGGCGTCGTTCCGTGCGCGTGCGCCAAGTTGCGCACTTGCTTGGGTGAGGGCCGCGTTGAGACGCTGGTCGAGCCCTGCATCGAGCGCGCCGCCGCGACGCAGCTGGTCGATGTAGGCACGCGCGACGACCGGTTCGGCCGGCCAGCGCACCGGATATTGCTGCTGCGGATTGAACAGTCCGCCCTGGTCCGCGAGCGCGGCAGCGGCGATCTCGTTCTGGCTGAGCATCGCGCTCGGCTGAAGCGCGAACACGTCGAGCCCGCGCGCAATCTCGGTCGCGTAGATGCGGCCGCGGTAGAAATAGGACGACCAGTAACCCGCCAGCGTCGGCGCCTTGGCATCGACCGGGCCGCGATCGAAGAAGGCGATTTCGCGGGGCGCGCGGCTGTCGGTGAAGTCGAAGATGGACAGGCCGCCCTGGTACCAGGATTGCACCATGATATCGCGACCCGGGACCGGGATGATCGAGCCGTTGTGCGCGACGCAATTTTCCTGCTCCGACTGCGGCGCAGGCAGCTTGTAGGTGCCGCGACGGGTCAGCTTGCCGCCTTCGATGTCATAGATGGCGTCGGCGCCCCAGTTCGACGGATCGAACGTGCGGCAACGCGGCCGCCCGCCACCGCCCCATTCGTCGGTGAACAGCACCTTGGTGCCGTCGTTGTTGAACGTCGCCGAGTGCCAGTAGGCGAAGCCCGGATCGCTGACGACGTCGATCCGCTTTGGCTTGCGCGGGTCGGCGATGTCGAAAATGATGCCGTTGCCTGAGCAGGCGCCGGCCGCGAGCTTCTTGGTCGGGAAAACGGTGATGTCGTGGCATTGGTCGGTGACGTTGGTGTCCTGCGTGCCGTCGCCGTGATCGCCGCCCTGCCAAAGGCCCGCGAGGCGTCCGGTTCGCGGATCGGCGAACACTGCCGGGCTGGCGATGATGCGCGACGCCGCCGGATTGGCGACGGGAATCTCGATAATGTCGATGCGGAACAGCGCTGTGTTCACGTCACCGGGTACGTTGCCGACACATCCCGCCAGTTCTTCGCCCTTGCGGACGCCCGCGGTGCCCGAATTGTAGACGAGGATCTTGCCGTCGCCTTCGGGGCCCTTGACCACCGAGTGCGTGTGCGACCCGCGACAGGTCTGCACCTGCCCGACCTGACGGGGGCGTGCGATGTCGCTGATGTCGAAAATACGAAGCCCGCGGAACCGCATCGGGCTGACGTCTTCGGTTACGCCCTGGAGCCCGCAATCGACCCGGCCGCGACCCTGCTCGACCGACATCAGCAGCAGGTTGCCGACCACCGACACGTCGCCCTGCCCGCCCGGGCAAACGACCGAGCCGACCTGGGTCGGTACGCCATTGGCATCGAGGCGATAGGTGTTGAAGCCATGGTAGTTGCCGACGAACAGGCGGTCTCCGGAGAAGGCCATGTCGGTCTGCGCGAAGTTGAGGAGCGGGCCGCGATCGCTGAACTGCGCGCCGTCGTCTTTCGGGTTGCCCGGACGCGGCGCATCGCCGGGCTTCGCGCCCGAGCGCGCCTTGACCGGCGGAAGGCCCGAGGGATTGGCGGGATCGAAGAAGCCGGCCGGACGCGGCAGCGACGCGATCTTGGTCAGGTTCGAAATCGCCTCGCCGGCATTGGTGTAGCCGGCCTTCAGGTCGACGCGCGGGTCGTTCGACAGGCCGGCGCGGAGCGTTTCCATCCGCTTGATTTCGGCCGACTGCTCGTTGCTGACGTCGGTGATGAATTGATAGAGCACGGGATCGTAGGCCGCTCCCGGCTGACGGAGCAGTTCGGACACCATGTCAACCGCGCCGCGGTGGTGCGCGATCATCAATGTCAGGAACTGGCGATCGAACTCGGTCCCCTTGGCGGCGGCGAGCGCGGCCATCTGCTGCGGCGTCGCCATGCCCTTCATGGTGTGACCCATGACCGAATGGCCCATCGCGGCATGCGAGGCCATCGACGCGGGCAACACGCCCGCACCGCGCTCGCGGAGCCAGTCGCGCATGAAGGTAACTTCGTCCTTCTGCGCGGCGTTGATCCGTCCTGCGACCGCCAGCACTTCGGGCCGGCTGGTGCGCGGCCGCGCAAGCGTCGCCATTTCCACCGCCTGATTATGGTGGATGATCATCATCTGCATGAAGGAGATGTCGGCGGCGGTGAAGCGCGTGTCGGCAATCCGCGCGGCATCGCCCGGGGTCAGCACTCGGCCAGCAGTGCCCGGTACGCCCGGTTGCACGATCGGCACCGTCTGCGCGGCGGCGGCGGCGAAAAGGACGGGCGCCGCGACGAGCGCGCTGCCGAGAAGTGCCTGCTTAAACATGAAAACCCCTGATTGCCTGAGTTGCCCGTCAGACTAGGGCGCCCGCCGTCTTAGGGAAGAGGGAAAATCGTCAGCGCAAGGCGAGGGTCGCGGCGACGCCGAAATGATCGGACGGATATTCGCCGGCGGTAGGCTGGTCGGCGAAGACCTGCGAGCGCTCGACCGCGAAGTGACCCCGCTCCGCGAAGATATGGTCGATGACCCGCTCCGGATGTTTTTTCGCGGGATTGAGCGTCGTCCGAGCGGCGCCAAGCGGGAGCGCGCTTTCGAACCGTGGCGAGGTCAGCGTCGCCAGCCCGCTGTCGGTTAGCGGCGCATTGAAATCGCCAAGCACGACCAGGGGCACTCCGTCGTTCGGAAGCCAGGCGAGCAGATCCGCGACCTGTCGCGCGCGGACCGGGCCTGCATCTTCCTGCCACGCCAGGTGCGTCACGACGACATCGATCGGTCGACCGTGCGCCACGACCCGAAGCCGCAAGGCGGTGCGATAATCGTCGAGTGGCTGCAGCCTCTTCGCGGTCTCGGCGAGCACCGGAACGCGGGAGAGGATGGCATTGCCGTAGCGTCGGGGCGCCCCCGCCGGATCGGTCGAGAAAAAGTGGGCCGAATAGTCGCCGAGCGCCTTGGCGATCGTGTCGGCTTGGTTGGGCAGGCTCTTCGCCGCGTCCTGCAATACCTCCTGAAGCGCGATCACGTCGGCATCGATCCCGCGCAACGCGGCGACGATCAGCGGCAGGCGTGCCTTCCAGTCGCCCATGTCATGCCAGATGTTGAAGGTCGCGACGGTAAGGCGACGCGGGCGCGGAGCCGGTGCAATGCCCACGCACGCGGTCAGGCTCATTCCGGCAGTCGCGATGATCATCGAGCGGCGATTGAGATTCACGGGCGAGGTTCCTTTCGCATCACAACCGGAAGAAGGCGACGGCAATCGAAATGGCTAGCGCAATCATGCTCGCCGCCAAAGCGATCGCTGCGCCACGCCCCCGCGAGCGCGAGAGCGCCAGCGTGATGCCGAGCTTGACCGTCATGTTCGCAAATACCGTCCCGCCCAGCGCGATGGCTGCAAGCGCGGGAGTAATCGCTCCCGGCCTCAATCCGCCAACGGTCACGATCGCCGCGTCGACGTCGAGGCTCCCCATGATCAGGATGAGGATGGCAATCCCTTCTTGCCCGAAGCGCCCTTCCGCCCAGCGCGCTGCGACCGCGGCGAGTGCCACGAAGACGACGAAGCCGAGCGCTGGCAGGAGGGCGATCGGGTTGCCCGGCGGAGACGGCGCGGCACTGGCCGACGACCGCCGATAAAGAAAGATCCCGGCGATCGCCGCGACCAGGAGCGGCGGTGCGATCAGTATGGCAAAGGGCAGCAGCACCGATGTCGCGAGGATGCCGACCAGGATCAATACGCGAAGGTACATAACCGCGCTGGCCAGCGCGATCCCGGCTTCCTCCGCGCCGCCGCGATCCTCCGACCCGAGCCGCTGCGCCAGCGATTGGGTGACCGCGGTCGAGCTGTAGGCTCCGCCGATCAGCGCCGTTGCGATTGTGCCGTGGCGGGCGCCGAACAAGCGGTTCGCGATGTAGCCCGCGAAAGAAAAGCCCGTGACGAGAACGACCACCAGCCACAGCTTCTGCGCATTCCAGGCGTCATATGGACCGAACTCGCCGGCCGGCAGGAAAGGAAGGACCGCGGCGGCGATGACCGCGTAACGGGCAAGTGCCTTCACGTCCTCGGCATCGAGCCGATCGATCAGCCCATGCGCCTCGTTGCGCAGCGCAAGCACGAGCATCACGAGCGACGCGCCAGCAATGGCAAGGCCGGGCTCGCCCAGGCCCGACACGAAGCCGAGGGCAAGCGTCGCCAACCCGGCAACCGCGGTTGTCGCGTCGGGCCGGCCGTCGACCTTCGTCCGTCGCGCGTAGCCGATGGCAAGCACCGCCCCCGTGGCGGCAAGCAGCATGGCGGCGGCGATCGGTTGCCCGATCCGCCCCATGAGGCCGGCCAGTCCCGCAATCAGGCCAAGAAGCGTGAACGTCCGCACGCCGGCCACGCGCGTTCCCGTGGCGACGCGACGCAAATTCCATCCGCGTTCGATCCCGATCAGGAGTCCGGCCGCGATGGCGGTGCCGACCGCGAGGAAATCGTTTGTGGCAGTCAAGGGTTGCGCCGCAGGATGAGAGTCAGGTGCCGCTCCTAGCCGGCGCGGCGCACATCCGATCGGCAAATTGCGCTACCTCGTACAGCACTCGCTCGGCGTGGGCCGGTCCCAGTCCATCGACGATTCCGTCGGCATGGTAATGCTCGACCTCGGCGAAACCGACAACGACCTTCAAATAGCGGTCGAAGCTTTGCTTCAGCGACACCCACACGCCCTGCCCTTCGAGCCATGGCAGCGAGGCACCCGACGTTGAAATGACCGCTAGTCGCTTGTCGGCAAACTGGCTGTTGCCGGGATCGTAGAATTCGCGCGTCCGCGATGCGGCGCCGAACACGCGATCGAGATAGCCTTTGACGATCGCCGGCGGTGCGCCGAACCAAAGCGGGTAGACGAATAAGATGACGTCGGCGGCAAGCGCGAGGTCGAGCTCGCGCCGTGCGTCTTCGGGGAGCTTCTCGCCGTCGGACGCGGTCCGCTCCTCCTCCTTCAACAAGGGATCGAACCCCAACGCGTAGAGATCGCGAAATTCGGTCCGCTGGTGCCGCGCGTGGACGACATCGATGTAGGCGGCAGCGATGGCCGCGTTGAAGCTGGTCGGCGAGGGATGGCCGAGCACGACCAGGTGCATCGGGCGCTTCTGATCTAAGTCGGTCATCCGGATCGGCTCCTTCAATGCGACAGAACGAGATGCACGGGGCAAGCCGTCAGGAGCGACCGCGTAACGCCGCCGAAAATATACTCGCCAATCCGCGTGTGTCCGTATCCGCCCATCACGAGGTAGGCGGCCTTCGCCTCCTGGGCCTTGGCGACCAGTGCGGCCGCGACGAAATCGGGCTCGACATCTTCGATCACGAGATTGGCGTGAATGTCGTGTCCCGAAAGATATTCGAGGACGCGGGTCGACGGGAATAGCGAGCGATCGTCCGCGCCGACGCGGATCACGTCGACACTGGACGCAAGCTTGAGGAGGCCGATGGTGCCGCGGACCGCATGGGCAGCCTCGGCGCGGCCATTCCACGCAATCACCGCTTTGCCGGTCGGATCGAAAGGCGCGGGCTCGTCGGCGACCACGATCATTGGTGATCGCGCCAGCAGCAGCAAGTCGCCGATCTCGGCTGGGGACGGCGGCCGATAGCCCGGATAGGTGTGACGACCTGTGATCAGGACGTCGGCGAGCGACGCGTGACCCAATAGCGTATGCACCACCGATCCGGTGACGGCGGCGTAATCCCAACTGACATCCTCTCGCGCCAGGCGCTCTTCGATGTCGGCTCGAAGCGACGCTTCCTGCTGAGTGAGCGCGTCGATCACCTGGTCCATGACGAAGACACCGCCAAAGCCGTCGAATGCGGTGTAGGCACCGATCGGAGTGACGTGGAGGCAAGACAGATGCCCGCCGGTCGCGCGGGCCAGCGACAGCGCCAGCTGCAATCGAAGGTCGAGCGTCGGGCCGCTGTCGACGTTCAACAGGATCGATCGCATCGTTCGTCTCCTGAAAGGCCGCGAACTGTGGAAGCGCACTGACGGCTCAGCGGCGTCATACCACGTCTAGGGGTTGCGGCGTAGGGTGCCGGCCATAGATCCTGTGAGAAGCGCAAGACACGAACACAAACAAAAACGGCGCCCCTTTCGGAGCGCCGTCTTGAATGTTGGTGTCTGGTTGCGGGGGTAGGATTTGAACCTACGACCTTCAGGTTATGAGCCTGACGAGCTACCGGGCTGCTCCACCCCGCGCCAAAACACAAAAGCCGCCGCTCGGACGTGCCGGCAGCGGCTTTTGAAACATGTGAATGGGTTTTTCCGTCTAGCGCCAGCTACAAAGCCTGGCGACGACCTACTCTTCCGCAGCTTAAGCTGAAGTACCATTGGCGCAGTCTGGTTTCACGGCCGAGTTCGGGATGGGATCGGGTGGGTCACAGACGCTATGGCCACCAAGCTATGAAGCTGGCGCTAAGCGGAAAATTCTAGAAATCGTGCGACCTTTATATTCTTTAGCGTCATCTAGCTGAGGTCAAACCTCACCGACAGTCCAGGACTGACGATGATGGTGGGACTCTCAAGCGCGAAAAGAGCAATTAGGACTGGTTAGCTCCATGCGTTACCGCACTTCCACACCCAGCCTATCAACGTGGTGGTCTTCCACGGCTCGATGAAATCTTATCTTGAGGGAGGCTTCCCGCTTAGATGCTTTCAGCGGTTATCCCGTCCATACATAGCTACCCTGCTGCGCTCTTGGCAGAACGACAGGTCCACCAGAGGTATGTTCAACCCGGTCCTCTCGTACTAGGGTCAACTCCTCTCAAATTTCGACGCCCACGGCAGATAGGGACCAAACTGTCTCGCGACGTTCTGAACCCAGCTCACGTACCACTTTAATTGGCGAACAGCCAAACCCTTGGGACCTGCTCCAGCCCCAGGATGTGATGAGCCGACATCGAGGTGCCAAACAACCCCGTCGATATGAGCTCTTGGGGGTTATCAGCCTGTTATCCCCGGCGTACCTTTTATCCGTTGAGCGATGGCCCTTCCACGAGGGACCACCGGATCACTATGACCGACTTTCGTCTCTGCTCGACTTGTCAGTCTCGCAGTCAGGCAGGCTTATGCCATTGCACTCTAACAGACGGTTTCCAACCGTCCTGAGCCTACCATCGCGCGCCTCCGTTACTCTTTAGGAGGCGACCGCCCCAGTCAAACTACCCGCCACAGAGGGTCCCTGCACCGGATAACGGTGCGAGGTTAGACAATAGAAAACAACAGGGTGGTATTTCACATTGTGGCTCCACCCAAGCTGGCGCCTGGGCTTCAAAGCCTCCCACCTATTCTACACAATTGTTTTCCACTGCCACTCTGAAGCTGCAGTAAAGGTGCACGGGGTCTTTCCGTCTAACCGCGGGTACTCCGCATCTTCACGGAGAATTCAATTTCGCTGAGCAGGTGTTGGAGACAGTGGGGAAGTCGTTACGCCATTCGTGCAGGTCGGAACTTACCCGACAAGGAATTTCGCTACCTTAGGACCGTTATAGTTACGGCCGCCGTTTACCTGGGCTTCAATTCAGTGCTTGCACACCTCCTCTTAACCTTCAGGCACCGGGCAGGCGTCAGACCCTATACGTCGTCTTGAAGCCGACTTAGCAGAGCCCTGTGTTTTTGTTAAACAGTCGCTACCCCCTGGCCTGTGCCCCCCATAAGTGCTTGCGCATATATGGGGCCTCCTTCTTCCGAAGGTACGGAGGCAATTTGCCGAGTTCCTTCAACACCCTTCTCTCAAGCGCCTTGGTATACTCTACCTGCCCACCTGTGTTGGTTTCGGGTACGGTCTATACGGTGGGGCTATTTCCTGGAACCTATTCGCTGCCCCCACCAATCCGATTAGGGGGAACAACTTTTTAGATCCGTCACACACCACCAGGTACTGGAATATTAACCAGTTTCCCATCGACTACCCCCTTCGGGCTCGTCTTAGGGGCCGACTCACCCTGCGCGGATTAGCCTTGCGCAGGAACCCTTGGGCTTTCGGCGAGAGGGCATCTCACCCTCTTTATCGCTACTCATGTCAGCATTCGCACTTCCGATACCTCCACGACCCATTACCAGATCGCTTCAACGGCTTACGGAACGCTCCGCTACCGCTCGATCGTAAACGATCGAACCCTAAGCTTCGGTGCATCACTTTAGCCCCGTTACATCTTCGCCGCAGGACCTCTTAATTAGACCAGTGAGCTGTTACGCTTTCTTTAAAGGATGGCTGCTTCTAAGCCAACCTCCTGGTTGTTTTGGAAGTCCCACATGCTTTCCCACTTAGTGATGACTTGGGGACCTTAGCTGTAGGTTAGGGCTGTTTCCCTTTTGACGACGGACCTTAGCACCCGCCGTCTGTCTCCCGGACTATACTCTCAGGTATTCGGAGTTTGGTTAGGTTTGGTAGATCTCGCGACCCCCTAGCCCATCCAGTGCTCTACCCCCTGAGGAAAACATCCGAGGCACTACCTCAATAGTTTTCGCGGAGAACCAGCTATTTCCCGGCTTGATTGGCCTTTCACCCCTAAACACAACTCATCCGGTAACTTTTCAACGTTAATCGGTTCGAGCCTCCAGTGCGTGTTACCGCACCTTCACTCTGGTCATGTATAGATCGCCGGGTTTCGGGTCTAATGCATCAAACTAAGTCGCCCTATTCAGACTCGCTTTCGCTGCGCCTACACCTAACGGCTTAAGCTTGCTTGATACATTAAGTCACTGACCCATTATGCAAGAGGTACG